>NZ_JAMDJP010000142.1:0-203 GCF_023475945.1 Shewanella sp. 8A | reverse complement strand
CCTCTTTCCCCCGTAGGGCGTATGCGGTATTAGCAGTCGTTTCCAACTGTTATCCCCCTCGACTGGGCAGATCCCTAGGCATTACTCACCCGTCCGCCGCTCGCCACCTCATAAGTAAACTTACTTGTGCTGCCGCTCGACTTGCATGTGTTAGGCCTGCCGCCAGCGTTCAATCTGAGCCATGATCAAACTCTTCAATTAAA
>NZ_JAMDJP010000141.1:0-213 GCF_023475945.1 Shewanella sp. 8A | reverse complement strand
CTAACTGATACTAATGACTCGAGAGGCTTAACCATACAACCCAGATGGGTTTTGCTAAGTAGCACTTAGACGAATATGAACACTTAAGAAGTGGTACTCAATACAGCTTTCTAAATTAACAAATAAAGGTTAATTACGCAGGTAATTGTACGGCAGACAAAGCCGTGACGAGCGAAGGGCGGAGTGTACGGTAGTACATGAGTACTGGAGTGA
>NZ_JAMDJP010000140.1:0-213 GCF_023475945.1 Shewanella sp. 8A | reverse complement strand
CTCGGCCTGCTGCACGCTTGGCAGCAAGCGCAACCTGATAGCCACTGGTTGTTGCCATTGAAGAAAGGCACTCAATATGAGGTGGTGCGAACGCTAGGAAAGCATGACCAGTGGGTGAAACTCACCACGACACCTCAAGCCAGAAAGAAATGGCCGCAGCTCCCAGATACCCTTGAAGCGCGTTTATTGACTAAGACAGTGAAAGGTAAGTCA
>NZ_JAMDJP010000139.1:0-222 GCF_023475945.1 Shewanella sp. 8A | reverse complement strand
AAAATGATTGAAAGGTGGTTGTAAATAATGTTACAATGTGTGAGAAGCAGTCTAAATTCTTCGTGAAATAGTGATTTTTGAAGCTAATAAAAAACACACGTGGAATTTAGGTAGCACTTAATTTGTATGGATATATTGCATTAAGCAAGGGGACGTTATGCGTGTATTAGCCTTATCGGCTGTGTTTTTGGTGGCATCGATTATCGGAATGCCTGCGGTAGC
>NZ_JAMDJP010000138.1:0-222 GCF_023475945.1 Shewanella sp. 8A | reverse complement strand
GTGCCTTTCTTCAATGGCAACAACCAGTGGCTATCAGGTTGCGCTTGCTGCCAAGCGTGCAGCAGGCCGAGCGAGTAAAATCCTCGGTCAAATAGGGTTAGGCTGTGATTAGGAATGCTAGGAATGAGCTGGGACGCTAAGTTCATTTCATTTTCGGCAACCGAATCAAAGGCGCTGTTGACCAATAAATGGCTGCTTAATTCCATCAAGCAAACCATGCGA
>NZ_JAMDJP010000137.1:0-222 GCF_023475945.1 Shewanella sp. 8A | reverse complement strand
AATCACAGCCTAACCCTATTTGACCGAGGATTTTACTCGCTCGGCCTGCTGCACGCTTGGCAGCAAGCGCAACCTGATAGCCACTGGTTGTTGCCATTGAAGAAAGGCACACAATATGAGGTGGTGCGAACGCTAGGAAAGCATGACCAGAGGGTGAAACTCACCACGACACCTCAAGCCAGAAAGAAATGGCCGCAGCTCCCTGAAACTCTTGAAGCGCGT
>NZ_JAMDJP010000136.1:0-222 GCF_023475945.1 Shewanella sp. 8A | reverse complement strand
GTGCCTTTCTTCAATGGCAACAACCAGTGGCTATCAGGTTGCGCTTGCTGCCAAGCGTGCAGCAGGCCGAGCGAGTAAAATCCTCGGTCAAATAGGGTTAGGCTGTGATTGGGAATGCTAGGAATGAGCTGGGACGCTAAGTTCATTTCATTTTCGGCAACCGAATCAAAGGCGCTGTTGACCAATAAATGGCTGCTTAATTCCATCAAGCAAACCATGCGA
>NZ_JAMDJP010000135.1:0-223 GCF_023475945.1 Shewanella sp. 8A | reverse complement strand
ATTGAGCACTAAGGTGCCGCCTGTCAGCACGACGCTGCTGCCGGCGTTATGCACCACACTGCTGCCGGCGACGGTGAAGCTGACCACGCTGGTATTGCCCGCTTCATCGTTGGTTAACACGTTGCCGCTGGCGACGGTGTCCTCAACGACAGTTTTGCTGTCATCTGCTGAATCTGTCAGTCTGGCCTGATCTTGCCCAGAAGTGCTATTTCCTGCTTGATCT
>NZ_JAMDJP010000134.1:0-223 GCF_023475945.1 Shewanella sp. 8A | reverse complement strand
GTAAACCACACCATTGATGGTGACGGCTAAGGTGCTGTTGTCATCCAAATCGACGGTACCTTTGAAAATCAGAGTGTTGTCGTTGGTGATAAAGTCACTGCTGGAGCTGCCGGTGTCTTGAGTGATGGCGGTGATGGCCACGGTGTTACCGTCACCGTCTTGGTCAATCTTGGTGTCAATCACCACATCTTGGGTAACAGTTTTGCTGTTGCCGGCCACGTCG
>NZ_JAMDJP010000133.1:0-224 GCF_023475945.1 Shewanella sp. 8A | reverse complement strand
TCATCTTCGACCAAGAAGATGGACTCGCCTTAGACTTGAATATTCAAGACACTTAACAAGTGTTTTAAGAACTCAATTTTTTTCGTATTAACACAACGACAGACATCATTGCGTTAATTACTATCAGCTTTCCAAATTGTTAAAGAACAATGCATACCGGCTCGCGGTGCATGTCGCTCTCCCTTCCCTTACAGGAAGTTCAACAAGCCATCTGTGTGAACACT
>NZ_JAMDJP010000132.1:0-225 GCF_023475945.1 Shewanella sp. 8A | reverse complement strand
TTAATTACTATCAGCTTTCCAAATTGTTAAAGAACAATGCATACCGGCTCGCGGTGCATGTCGCTCTCCCTTCCCTTACAGGAAGTTCAACAAGCCATCTGTGTGAACACTCAGCAAACATCGAGTTAGTCGTATAGGTAAGGAGGTGATCCAGCCCCAGGTTCCCCTAGGGCTACCTTGTTACGACTTCACCCCAGTCATGAACCACAAAGTGGTGAGCGCCCC
>NZ_JAMDJP010000131.1:0-233 GCF_023475945.1 Shewanella sp. 8A | reverse complement strand
TGAGTCGTTTAACGCGAGTTAAACAAAAAACTTTAATTGAAGAGTTTGATCATGGCTCAGATTGAACGCTGGCGGCAGGCCTAACACATGCAAGTCGAGCGGCAGCACAAGGGAGTTTACTTCTGAGGTGGCGAGCGGCGGACGGGTGAGTAATGCCTAGGGATCTGCCCAGTCGAGGGGGATAACAGTTGGAAACGACTGCTAATACCGCATACGCCCTACGGGGGAAAGAG
>NZ_JAMDJP010000130.1:0-238 GCF_023475945.1 Shewanella sp. 8A | reverse complement strand
CTCGCCACCTCAGGAGTAAACTCCCTTGTGCTGCCGCTCGACTTGCATGTGTTAGGCCTGCCGCCAGCGTTCAATCTGAGCCATGATCAAACTCTTCAATTAAAGTTTTTTGAATCCGAAGATTCGGCTCAATGAATTCTGAATCGACTTAACTTAATAAGTCGTTGTACATATTGCTATGAACACTCATTCATTGATTTAATTCTTTGATTACTCGCCAAACGGCAGAGTAATTTCG
>NZ_JAMDJP010000129.1:0-242 GCF_023475945.1 Shewanella sp. 8A | reverse complement strand
TTGTGTACGCCCAGCATGGGCATGAACTAATGAGGTGAAAGTCCTCTGTAGGAAGGTCACCGTTCAATAACATCCTGTTATTAAACGTTAACTACTAGCGAATGGCAAGGGCTTATCCGCGAGGATTGGTTTGAAGGAAGCCGCTAGCAAATTTGCGAGCTGATGAACAAGAACATCATATGAGGCGTAGGCTAGAGGTGAGTTGGCACAAGACGACGAAACCACGTGATCTAATGGCCACC
>NZ_JAMDJP010000128.1:0-243 GCF_023475945.1 Shewanella sp. 8A | reverse complement strand
AAAACATAAGTCCTTGTGTCCCCTTCGTCTAGAGGCCTAGGACACCGCCCTTTCACGGCGGTAACAGGGGTTCGAATCCCCTAGGGGATACCACTCTATCCCTTAAAGATAGGGTGCATCACAAATGACTAACGAGTTGTTTGAGATAAATAGCAAGACCTCAGTTATGAGGAAAAACATAAGTCCTTGTGTCCCCTTCGTCTAGAGGCCTAGGACACCGCCCTTTCACGGCGGTAACAGGGG
>NZ_JAMDJP010000127.1:0-243 GCF_023475945.1 Shewanella sp. 8A | reverse complement strand
CTTAGTGCTCAATAGCAACGGTAGCTACAGCTTTACACCTAATGCCAACTGGAACGGTGCAGTTCCAGTCATTACGTACACCACCAACACCGGTGCCATAGCGACCCTGACCATCACGGTCACACCAGACAACACCGATGCGGCCAATGACAGCAAAACTGTCGTTGAGGACACCGTCGCCAGCGGCAACGTGTTAACTAACGATGAAGCGGGCAATACCAGCGTGGTCAGCTTCACCGTCGC
>NZ_JAMDJP010000126.1:0-244 GCF_023475945.1 Shewanella sp. 8A | reverse complement strand
TGACTTACCTTTCACTGTCTTAGTCAATAAACGCGCTTCAAGGGTATCTGGGAGCTGCGGCCATTTCTTTCTGGCTTGAGGTGTCGTGGTGAGTTTCACCCACTGGTCATGTTTCCCCAGCGTTCGCACTACTTCATATTGAGTGCCTTTCTTCAATGGCAACAACCAGTGGCTATCAGGTTGCGCTTGCTGCCAAGCGTGCAGCAGGCCGAGCGAGTAAAATCCTCGGTCAAATAGGGTTAGG
>NZ_JAMDJP010000125.1:0-248 GCF_023475945.1 Shewanella sp. 8A | reverse complement strand
TAGGTCAGGTGTGTAAGCGTTGTGAGGCGTTGAGCTAACTGATACTAATGACTCGAGAGGCTTAACCATACAACCCAGATGGGTTTTGCTAAGTAGCACTTAGCTTGAATATGAACACTTAAGAAGTGATACTCAAAACAGCTTTCTAAATTAACAAATAAAGGTTAATTACGCAGGTAATTGTACGGCAGACAAAGCCGTGACGAGCGAAGGGCGGAGTGTACGGTAGTACATGAGTACTGGAGTGA
>NZ_JAMDJP010000124.1:0-250 GCF_023475945.1 Shewanella sp. 8A | reverse complement strand
CGAAATTACTCTGCCGTTTGGCGAGTAATCAAAGAATTAAATCAATGAATGAGTGTTCATAGCAATATGTACAACGACTTATTAAGTTAAGTCGATTCAGAATTCATTGAGTCGTTTAACGCGAGTTAAACACAAAACTTTTAATTGAAGAGTTTGATCATGGCTCAGATTGAACGCTGGCGGCAGGCCTAACACATGCAAGTCGAGCGGCAGCACAAGTAAGTTTACTTATGAGGTGGCGAGCGGCGGA
>NZ_JAMDJP010000123.1:0-257 GCF_023475945.1 Shewanella sp. 8A | reverse complement strand
CCTACTCTCACATGGGGAGACCCCACACTACCATCGGCGCGATTGCGTTTCACTTCTGAGTTCGGGATGGGATCAGGTGGGACCACAATGCTATTGTCACCAAGCAAATTCTTACGGGTTAATCTACGTCTCACGGCATTGTATCCTCACTCCAGTACTCATGTACTACCGTACACTCCGCCCTTCGCTCGTCACGGCTTTGTCTGCCGTACAATTACCTGCGTAATTAACCTTTATTTGTTAATTTAGAAAGCTGT
>NZ_JAMDJP010000122.1:0-259 GCF_023475945.1 Shewanella sp. 8A | reverse complement strand
CTTGTGCTGCCGCTCGACTTGCATGTGTTAGGCCTGCCGCCAGCGTTCAATCTGAGCCATGATCAAACTCTTCAATTAAAGTTTTTTGTTTAACTCGCGTTAAACGACTCAATGAATTCTACTGTTTTGATCCGCTTTGCTCACTAAGGAAGCATCGCGTTTCAATTCATACATTACTGTATGTACATATTGCTATGAACACTCATTCATTGATTTAATTCTTTGATTACTCGCCAAACGGCAGAGTAATTTCGATTAA
>NZ_JAMDJP010000121.1:0-259 GCF_023475945.1 Shewanella sp. 8A | reverse complement strand
GTCCTTGTGTCCCCTTCGTCTAGAGGCCTAGGACACCGCCCTTTCACGGCGGTAACAGGGGTTCGAATCCCCTAGGGGATACCACTCTATCCCTAATAAGATAGAGTGCATTCCAAATGACTAACGAGTTGTTTGAGATAAATCGCAAGACCTCAGTTATGAGGAAAAACATAAGTCCTTGTGTCCCCTTCGTCTAGAGGCCTAGGACACCGCCCTTTCACGGCGGTAACAGGGGTTCGAATCCCCTAGGGGATACCAC
>NZ_JAMDJP010000120.1:0-280 GCF_023475945.1 Shewanella sp. 8A | reverse complement strand
TCACTTCTGAGTTCGGGATGGGATCAGGTGGGACCACAATGCTATTGTCACCAAGCAAATTTGGTATCTACTCCCCATCTTATGTGGGCAGTAAATGAATTCGGAAAGCTGGTTTGAGTTCACAAGTACATGGAGGTACTTGATGTCATAAATGCAGGTGCATTTTATGACCACTTCTTAAGTGTTTCTATTCGTCTAAGTGCTACTTAGCAAAACCCATCTGGGTTGTATGGTTAAGCCTCTCGAGTCATTAGTATCAGTTAGCTCAACGCCTCACAAC
>NZ_JAMDJP010000119.1:0-285 GCF_023475945.1 Shewanella sp. 8A | reverse complement strand
TCCAGACTATATGATATTGACATCGCCAGAACACATGCGATGCTTGCTCGTATCTACTCATGTTATTTGCCTCTTTTGACTTCGCTAAAAATCAAAGATGCATTTAACATGGGTAGGTATACAGGCAAAGCCTCAAATGATGATAACCACCTACTGAAGTAGGTGGTTTTGGGCTATGTCCCGTCCTAAGATAGGTTGACAGTTTTTAGGCCAGCTCCAGTAGCTGGCCTTTTCTATTGTGCACCTGATTAGGGGTTGCCATATTCAAACTCAGATGCGGTCTCA
>NZ_JAMDJP010000118.1:0-287 GCF_023475945.1 Shewanella sp. 8A | reverse complement strand
TGGTTCATGACTGGGGTGAAGTCGTAACAAGGTAGCCCTAGGGGAACCTGGGGCTGGATCACCTCCTTACCTATACGACTAACTCGATGTTTGTTGAGTGTTCACACAGATGGCTTGTTGAACTTCCTGTAAGGGAAGGGAGAGCGAGATGCACCGCGAGCCGGTATGCATTGTTCTTTAACAATTTGGAAAGCTGATAGTAATTAACACAATGATGTCTGTCGTTGTGTTAATACGAAAAAAATTGAGTTCTTAAAACACTTGTTAAGTGTCTTGAATATTCAAGT
>NZ_JAMDJP010000117.1:0-289 GCF_023475945.1 Shewanella sp. 8A | reverse complement strand
TGTGCACTACCTGTCATTGGTCACCGATGCCAGTTCGCGTAAGATAGTCGGTCATCACGTGAGTAAAGACATGAAAGCCGAGAGTGTGGTGAAAGCGTTAAAAATGGCCATCAAAGATAAGCGCTATATCGGCAACGCAGTGCATCACTCAGACAGAGGCTTACAATACTGCTCAGCCGTTTATCAGAATGCGCTTCAGGCGAGCCAAATCCAGCCGTCAATGACGGATGGTTATGATTGCTACCAAAATGCATTAGCAGAAAGAGTGAATGGCATACTGAAGCAGGAG
>NZ_JAMDJP010000116.1:0-297 GCF_023475945.1 Shewanella sp. 8A | reverse complement strand
CCTACTCTCACATGGGGAGACCCCACACTACCATCGGCGCGATTGCGTTTCACTTCTGAGTTCGGGATGGGATCAGGTGGGACCACAATGCTATTGTCACCAAGCAAATTCGGTTTAAACAAGACTCGAGAGCGCACTGCGTGCTGCTAGATTCTAGGAACTAAAATCTGCTCTTATCTTATTTAATAATTCGGAAAGCTGTATTGAGTACCACTTCTTAAGTGTTCATATTCGTCTAAGTGCTACTTAGCAAAACCCATCTGGGTTGTATGGTTAAGCCTCTCGAGTCATTAGTAT
>NZ_JAMDJP010000115.1:0-315 GCF_023475945.1 Shewanella sp. 8A | reverse complement strand
CTACTCTCACATGGGGAGACCCCACACTACCATCGGCGCGATTGCGTTTCACTTCTGAGTTCGGGATGGGATCAGGTGGGACCACAATGCTATTGTCACCAAGCAAATTTGTTATTTACTACCTGTCTTATCGTCGCAGGCAGTAAATTAAATTCGGAAAGTAAATTCGGAAAGCTGGTTTGAGTACCACTTCTTAAGTGTTTCTATTCAAGCTAAGTGCTACTTAGCAAAACCCATCTGGGTTGTATGGTTAAGCCTCTCGAGTCATTAGTATCAGTTAGCTCAACGCCTCACAACGCTTACACACCTGACCTA
>NZ_JAMDJP010000114.1:0-322 GCF_023475945.1 Shewanella sp. 8A | reverse complement strand
CAGCGATATCACCTATCTTGAGTCAGACCAAGGTGTGCACTACCTGTCACTGGTCACCGATGCGAGTTCGCGTAAGATAGTCGGTCATCACGTGAGTAAAGACATGAAAGCGGAGAGTGTGGTGAAAGCGTTAAAAATGGCCATCAAAGATAAGCGCTATATCGGCAACGCAGTGCATCACTCAGACAGAGGCTTACAATACTGCTCAGCAGTTTATCAGAATGCGCTTCAGGCGAGCCAAATCCAGCCGTCAATGACGGATGGTTATGATTGCTACCAAAATGCATTAGCAGAAAGAGTGAATGGCATACTGAAGCAGGAG
>NZ_JAMDJP010000113.1:0-331 GCF_023475945.1 Shewanella sp. 8A | reverse complement strand
CGGAGCTGAAGATACTTGTTAGAGAATCGATAGCAATATACAACGATATGAGACCGCATCTGAGTTTGAATATGGCAACCCCTAATCAGGTGCACAATAGAAAAGGCCAGCGACTGGAGCTGGCCTAAAAACTGTCAACCTATCTTAGGACGGGACAAGGAATGTGATGCTAATGCTCAGGCTAAAAGTTAACGCGCGGAGCTTAAGTCGATTAGGCCTAACCGATTAAGTATGAGCCATTAACTACAAGCGCATCGAGCATCAGCATTTTGTCCATATATCTTTACAGCTTATATGACGGCTATTTCACACAAATACGCGCTAACCACTT
>NZ_JAMDJP010000112.1:0-348 GCF_023475945.1 Shewanella sp. 8A | reverse complement strand
CATTGTGGTCCCACCTGATCCCATCCCGAACTCAGAAGTGAAACGCAATCGCGCCGATGGTAGTGTGGGGTCTCCCCATGTGAGAGTAGGTCATCGCCAAGCGCCTAATTTCATCTATTGATGATAAAAAATTGCTGATATGGCTCAGTCGGTAGAGCGCATCCTTGGTAAGGATGAGGTCCCCAGTTCGATTCTGGGTATCAGCACCATTATAGTCTAGTGTCATGTCCTAGAGAAAAATTTGCTTGGTGACAATAGCATTGTGGTCCCACCTGATCCCATCCCGAACTCAGAAGTGAAACGCAATCGCGCCGATGGTAGTGTGGGGTCTCCCCATGTGAGAGTAGG
>NZ_JAMDJP010000111.1:0-356 GCF_023475945.1 Shewanella sp. 8A | reverse complement strand
GGGGCGCTCACCACTTTGTGGTTCATGACTGGGGTGAAGTCGTAACAAGGTAGCCCTAGGGGAACCTGGGGCTGGATCACCTCCTTACCTATACGACTAACTCGATGTTTGGTTGGTAAGAAACTGCTCCATGCGTTTCTTACACACGGCACATCCATGTGCCTGAGTGTTCACACAGATGGCTTGTTGAACTTCCTGTAAGGGAAGGGAGAGCGACATGCACCGCGAGCCGGTATGCATTGTTATTTAACAATTTGGAAAGCTGATAGTAATTAACACAATGATGTCTGTCGTTGTGTTAATACGAAAAAAATTGAGTTCTTAAAACACTTGTTAAGTGTCTTGAATATTCAAGT
>NZ_JAMDJP010000110.1:0-368 GCF_023475945.1 Shewanella sp. 8A | reverse complement strand
CTCGATTGGTCGAAACCTTTTCAGCATCCCCTTATGCCTAAGTCAAAAGAAACCCCTGCCGAAACTATTAAGCGCCTTGAACGTGAGTTAGCAGAAGAGAAACTGCGTAACAAAATCCTCAATGGTATGGTTGATATCATGGACAATGAATATGGAGCAGGCCTCAGAAAAAAGTACTTATCCGGTACGTCTGGCAAGCAAAAGGCAACGGAGAAATAAACCTCGTAGCCGCATGTCGTGCTGCGGGTATGTCGAGACAAGGTATTTATCAGGCAGTTGCTCGAATGGAAAGTCGTAGAGCTGAGCTATCGATCATCAAAGACTGGGTCCAGTACTGGCGTAAATATATGCCAAGGTTAGGGGCCCGT
>NZ_JAMDJP010000109.1:0-472 GCF_023475945.1 Shewanella sp. 8A | reverse complement strand
CCGCGCGATTATCAGTAGTATCGAAGCGGTTGAGCGCGCAGCAGTGAACTTTGTACGTGAATCTAAAGATTTACGTGAGCACTATGACCGCAGTTTAGCGCGTTTCCTTAATCCATCTAAAAACTTGATGGCATTAGAGTTAAACGCTGAATTGGCTGTGGCAACGAGCCCAACCAACCACCACAACTTGTTTGGTAGCGCTTACCGTTACCTGCGTTATTTAACGCTGCGTAGCCGTATTCATTCAATCTCTCAGGAGCAATACGGACGTTTGTCACGTGTTAGCGTGCCTGAAGGTGACTTGTTAGCGCGTATCCAGCAAGAGCAAGATCGTGTATTCCAAGCTTGGCTATCTAGCCCAGATAAGCTGGTTTACGATGAAGATCTGAACAAATTGTGGGCGAACTTTATTGCTAAGCGCGATGAAATTTCAACCGAACGTAATATGCTGACACGTTTTATTTTGGGTGAA
>NZ_JAMDJP010000108.1:0-472 GCF_023475945.1 Shewanella sp. 8A | reverse complement strand
TTCACCCAAAATAAAACGTGTCAGCATATTACGTTCGGTTGAAATTTCATCGCGCTTAGCAATAAAGTTCGCCCACAATTTGTTCAGATCTTCATCGTAAACCAGCTTATCGGGGCTAGATAACCAAGCTTGGAATACACGATCTTGCTCTTGCTGGATACGCGCTAACAGATCGCCCTCGGGCACACTGACACGTGACAAACGTCCGTATTGCTCCTGAGAGATCGAATGAATACGGCTACGCAGCGTTAAATAACGCAGATAACGGTAAGCGCTACCAAACAAGTTGTGGTGGTTGGTTGGGCTCGTTGCCACAGCCAATTCAGCGTTTAACTCTAATGCCATCAAGTTTTTAGATGGGTTAAGGAAACGCGCTAAACTGCGGTCATAGTGCTCACGTAAATCTTTAGATTCACGTACAAAGTTCACTGCTGCGCGCTCAACCGCTTCGATACTACTGATAATCGCGCGG
>NZ_JAMDJP010000107.1:0-523 GCF_023475945.1 Shewanella sp. 8A | reverse complement strand
ATGAAGAAGCATCCTAATTTGCTGAAAGAGAAAGGACTGCATGATGCAGAGCATGTACTGGTCAGCGATATCACCTATCTTGAGTCAGACCAAGGTGTGCACTACCTGTCATTGGTCACCGATGCCAGTTCGCGTAAGATAGTCGGTCATCACGTGAGTAAAGACATGAAAGCCGAGAGTGTGGTGAAAGCGTTAAAAATGGCCATAAAAGATAAACGCTATATCGGCAACGCAGTGCATCACTCAGACAGAGGCTTACAATACTGCTCAGCAGTTTATCAGAATGCGCTTCAGGCGAGCCGAATCCAGCCGTCAATGACGGATGGTTATGATTGCTACCAAAATGCATTAGCAGAAAGAGTGAATGGCATACTGAAGCAGGAGTTTTTACTGCACCGATGTAGGACATTTGCGGAGCTGAAGATACTTGTTAGAGAATCGATAGCAATATACAACGATATGAGACCGCATCTGAGTTTGAATATGGCAACCCCTAATCAGGTGCACAATAGAAAAGGCCAGC
>NZ_JAMDJP010000106.1:0-544 GCF_023475945.1 Shewanella sp. 8A | reverse complement strand
AGTAAAGAATCCACCTTCTGAAGAAGGTGGCTTTGTTTTAACCCCCTAAAAGGGGGCCTTTATTCAAGAGCAAGTTGACCCTGCTCTTGCCGCTCTACTTTCTCTTGATGCCTAACGTATCTACGGATTATTTCCTCGTTAATTCCAATCGAATCGACGAAGTATCCTCTCTGCCAAAAATGATTTCCCCAAAGTTTATTCTTACGTAGGTAAGGAAATTTACTGAATATTTTCAAAGCTATCTTACCTTTTAACGCCCCCATTAAATTCGATATAGATATCTTCGGAGGTACCTTCACCACTAAATGAACATGGTCAACTTGAACATTTAGCTCCATGACTATGCATCCCATTTGATGGCAATAAACCTGAATGCATCGATAAACCTCTTTTCCGACATTACCTTTCAATATCCGAAAGCGGTACTTTGGTGTCCAGACTATATGATATTGACATCGCCAGAACACATGCGATGCTTGCTCGTATCTACTCATGTTATTTGCCTCTTTTGACTTCGCTAAAAATCAAAGATGCATTTAACATG
>NZ_JAMDJP010000105.1:0-577 GCF_023475945.1 Shewanella sp. 8A | reverse complement strand
TGATGACTTACCAGTAATCCAAGGTTCAGCTCTGAAAGCGCTAGAAGGCGAGCCGGAGTGGGAAGCGAAGATCCTTGAGCTGGCAGCAGCTTTAGACTCTTACATTCCAGAACCAGAGCGTGATATCGATAAGCCATTCCTGATGCCAATCGAAGACGTATTCTCTATTTCTGGCCGTGGTACAGTAGTAACAGGTCGTGTAGAGCGTGGTATCGTTAAAGTGGGCGACGAAGTAGAAATCGTTGGTATCCGCACTACAACCAAGACAACTTGTACTGGTGTAGAAATGTTCCGTAAGCTGCTTGACGAAGGTCGTGCAGGTGAGAACTGTGGTATTTTATTACGTGGTACTAAGCGTGATGACGTAGAGCGTGGTCAAGTATTATCTAAGCCAGGTTCAATCAACCCACACACTACTTTTGAATCAGAAGTTTACGTTCTGTCAAAAGAAGAAGGTGGTCGTCATACTCCATTCTTCAAAGGCTACCGTCCACAGTTCTACTTCCGTACAACTGACGTAACCGGTACTATTGAACTGCCAGAAGGCGTAGAGATGGTAATGCCTGGTGACAACATC
>NZ_JAMDJP010000104.1:0-608 GCF_023475945.1 Shewanella sp. 8A | reverse complement strand
CTATCCGAACCAGAAAACAGGTTAGGCGTTCTAAATGAACCGCCCTGTGCGGAGCCGCATGCAGGGTGGTGTGGGGGCTGGAGGCTAAATACCTCCGGCTACCCGATTATGCATTATTTGCCCGGCCGCATGTATGAATCGAAGTTTTCGCTGTAATCATCTAGGTTTGCTTCGAGCATTTTCCGATATTCGGCAACAAAGTATTCTACTGTTGCCTGTTTCGATGCAGCCATCTCTTGTCCATTGCTCCAGCCACATGCACTAACCCATGCATTGAATCGAGCTGTCGCGTACATGTTTGAAGCACTAACTTTTCCGCGTGTTGCCTTTTCACTTATCTGATCGTTCGATAAATGAATGTGTGCATCGGCACGTTCATAAAACTCATCATCGAATTCCTGCACGTTATATCCTTAATGCATAACGCCCCGCTAAACGGCGAGCGTTAGCGAGTCCGGTGGAGGCCACGCTTTTTGTGGCCGGAACGAATTTGAGCGGCTTGTGTACGCCCAGCATGGGCATGAACTAATGAGGTGAAAGTCCTCTGTAGGAAGGTCACCGTTCAATAACATCCTGTTATTAAACGTTAACTACTAGCGAATGGCAAG
>NZ_JAMDJP010000103.1:0-679 GCF_023475945.1 Shewanella sp. 8A | reverse complement strand
GGAATGCTAGGAATGAGCTGGGACGCTAAGTTCATTTCATTTTCGGCAACCGAATCAAAGGCGCTGTTGACCAATAAATGGCTGCTTAATTCCATCAAGCAAACCATGCGAATTTGCGGATAAGCCGCTTCGCCTGAAGCGTTTGCGGTACGCGCAAAGGCGGCTTGATTTTGGACACTATCGGGTGTCCGCCACACGACACCGTCAACACCATACAAGTTAAGACCGCACCAATGAGGATGTTCAGCTCTCGCGTGCCAGGTATTGGCGCTGCGGCTAAATACTTCTCTAATAACCTCACTGCCCAATCGTTTACGCGCCTGAGTCACGGCGCTGCGTGCAACATAATCAATCTCTTGCGGCAAAACAATGTCGAGTTTGTTGATGAGTGACCGAACAGACTCCCCTCGGAACAAAGCCATTCCGATAACGGCCCAAATCATCGCGTCCATCGGCAATTTACGCCGTCTTAACGTCGCAACGCCCTGAGAGTCTAGGCAAGATTGAATTAACTCAGGTTCTAACACATCTGCTAAGCAGGTGAATTCGGTTAGGCGGGTAATATGAGTACGGGCGAGTGCTTCTGAGAGTTGCATAAAAAATCCGATGACATGAGGTCATCGGATTTTGATCTTTTCAGCGAGATCGTCAAGCGATCTGTCTTAACTGATCGGCATTA
>NZ_JAMDJP010000102.1:0-689 GCF_023475945.1 Shewanella sp. 8A | reverse complement strand
AACTTGTTTTTGCTCATTTTAAGGACTCGTGGATATGCCCTTTCCCGTTTACCATCCAGCTTAAATTGCCGTGCATTTCGTTCTATATCCAATACGTCTCTCGGGACATTCCCCGGTGTTTGTGATGACAGTTGTGTCAACTTGAAGATGATATAACTCGCCGCATCCCGAAAACTCAGTTGATTGGGATGGACCGATGGCAAGCTTTTAGCCATCAGCAACATCTTATATCTAATGAGATTATAGGCCAGTAGCACGCCCCATAACTCTTGAGTCACCAGCTCCGGTAGTTGACTGCGAAGCGTAAAACGGCTCTCCAGTAGATGTTGTTTCATCTCTCTATAGCCCAGTTCGATTTCCCATCGATGGGCATATAAGTCGACGATGTCTTCGCTGGGGTAACGCATCGGGTCTGTCAACGAGGTCAAAATGGCGACTGACTTACCTTTCACTGTCTTAGTCAATAAACGCGCTTCAAGAGTTTCAGGGAGCTGCGGCCATTTCTTTCTGGCTTGAGGTGTCGTGGTGAGTTTCACCCTCTGGTCATGCTTTCCTAGCGTTCGCACCACCTCATATTGAGTGCCTTTCTTCAATGGCAACAACCAGTGGCTATCAGGTTGCGCTTGCTGCCAAGCGTGCAGCAGGCCGAGCGAGTAAAATCCTCGGTCAAATAGGGTTAGGCTGTGATT
>NZ_JAMDJP010000101.1:0-689 GCF_023475945.1 Shewanella sp. 8A | reverse complement strand
GGGGCGCTCACCACTTTGTGGTTCATGACTGGGGTGAAGTCGTAACAAGGTAGCCCTAGGGGAACCTGGGGCTGGATCACCTCCTTACCTATACGACTAACTCGATGTTTGTTGAGTGTTCACACAGATTTGCTTGATAGAAGATAGAGTAAAAGATGGGTCTGTAGCTCAGCTGGTTAGAGCGCACCCCTGATAAGGGTGAGGTCGGTGGTTCAAGTCCACTCTGACCCACCAATCCTTCCTTCTCAGCGTTGGAAAGTGACTCGTTTAGTGAACTAAACGTCGCCACTGTCCGCCTTGATAAGAAATGATTGGCAAACCAATCCTTTAAGAGGTTTGGAACATCTTATTTACTCGCACTGCATGTAAATGGGGCTATAGCTCAGCTGGGAGAGCGCCTGCCTTGCACGCAGGAGGTCTGCGGTTCGATCCCGCATAGCTCCACCATTTACTGCATTATGGTTAGAGATGCCAAAGATAAACTTAAACATTATCTTTGGCTTTTTTAAGCCCGCTCTTTAACAATTTGGAAAGCTGATAGTAATTAATACAATGATGTCTGTCGTTGTGTTAATACGAAAAAATTGAGTTCTTAAAACACTTGTTAAGTGTCTTGAATATTCAAGTCTAAGGCGAGTCCATCTTCTTGGTCGAAGATGAGACAAGTAAAACCAGCTGGTCGCAACGAC
>NZ_JAMDJP010000100.1:0-692 GCF_023475945.1 Shewanella sp. 8A | reverse complement strand
TTGCTGTGGTCGCTTTCACTGTCGAAGTATTCAGGCAATAAACGTTCGAAGAAGTAAGTCAGGATAACGAATAAACTGTCGTTAAGTTGTGGGAAGCCCACACTCTTCCACTGCTCTACACGCACCAAGAGATCGGCACGGTTAGATTGGCTCATAAAGTACTTAAGCCACTTGTAGAATTTAGCCTTGTCGTTTGCGGTATCCTGAGTAGACAGCGCATGGTCAATCGACTTGTGCAGTAGATTGTTCACAGAGTTGCGTGACAGACTCTTAGACATCATGGCTTCTTTCGCGATAGACGCTAAGCTACCCACAACGTTGTCGTAAAGTGAGTTAAAAATCAGGATGTTATGGCATTGCCAAATAAAGTCTTCACGCAACTCATCGTTTACAACGACATCGAGCACTGTCAATTGATTAAGCTCAGGCCATTTTGCTTGAGTTACAGACTTAGGCAGATTTTCAAGATGCTGAATTAAGCCCTTAAAGTTGTTTGCCGCGTTGCTCTTCCAACGGTGATATAAAGACCAACCAATGTTAAATAACAGTGCCTTACGAGCTTTTTTATAGTTTTCTTTTGGTTCACCCAAAATAAAACGTGTCAGCATATTACGTTCGGTTGAAATTTCATCGCGCTTAGCAATAAAGTTCGCCCACAATTTGTTCAGATCTTCATCGTAAACCAGCTTATC
>NZ_JAMDJP010000099.1:0-708 GCF_023475945.1 Shewanella sp. 8A | reverse complement strand
CAAATCATGGTCGCTACTGTCTGCCGTTCCTGACACTGTGTAAGGAATACTCAGCGGATAACTCGGTGCCTCACCATTGAGATGAACACTCACAGTCACTTGATTCCCTTCAGCAACAACTTGATCTTTGCTCAGCGAAATCAATGGATTGACTTTGACCTTCTGCGCTTTAATCGCCTTGTTGCCCTCGCTGTCTACAGCCTGCCAATAGGCTAAGTAGTTGCCAGGGGCGAAGAATAAGCTCTTATTCACCAGCGACACGGGTAATGGATGGCCATTACGATCAACCGCCTTAGCAAAACCGAGTTTCACCCGCGTAAACAGGCCTGTCGCATTCACTTCCACATCATCAGGGAGGGTGATCACGGGTTGATTCGCTGAGTCAGCGCCTTCAATCAGCACATTCACTTTGGCGGTTGCTCGGCCTTTGTTGCCATCGCTAATGGTATAACGCAGTGCAACTGGCCCCACATAAGCCTCGGGCGCGGTAAAGCTGAGTCCATCAGCAGTGATTTGTACACTGCCAATATCCGCAGCAGCACCATCAATGCTTAAGGCGTCGCCATCGACATCCACATCGTTTGCCAGCACCGCCAGCGAATAGGTGTCATTTGCAGTACTGGTTAAGGTATAGCTGTCATCGATAGCTTGAGGATCGTCGTTCACTGGCGTAACCGTAACGGTGACTGTGGCAGGCTCTGAGCTCAG
>NZ_JAMDJP010000098.1:0-708 GCF_023475945.1 Shewanella sp. 8A | reverse complement strand
CAAATCATGGTCGCTACTGTCTGCCGTTCCTGACACTGTGTAAGGAATACTCAGCGGATAACTCGGTGCCTCACCATTGAGATGAACACTCACAGTCACTTGATTCCCTTCTGCAATAACTTGATCTTTGCTCAGCGAAATCAATGGATTGACTTTGACCTTCTGCGCTTTAATCGCCTTGTTGCCCTCGCTGTCTACAGCCTGCCAATAGGCTAAGGAGTTGCCAGGAGCGAAGAACAAGCTCTTATTCACCAGCGACACGGGTAATGGATGGCCATTACGGTCAACCGCCTTGGCAAAACCGAGTTTCACCCGCGTAAACAGGCCTGTCGCATTCACCTCAACATCATCAGGTAGAGTGATCACGGGTTGACTCGCTGAGTCAGCGCCTTCAATCAGCACATTCACTTTGGCGGTTGCTCGGCCTTTGTTGCCATCGCTAATGGTATAACGCAGTGCAACAGGCCCCACATAAGCCTCGGGCGCGGTAAAGCTGAGTCCATCAGCAGTGATTTGTACACTGCCAATATCCGCAGCAGCACCATCAATGCTTAAGGTGTCACCATCAACATCCACATCGTTTGCCAACACAGCTAACGAATAGGTGTCATTTGCAGTACTGGTTAAGGTATAGCTGTCATCGATAGCTTGAGGATCGTCGTTCACTGGCGTAACCGTAACGGTGACTGTGGCAGGCTCTGAGCTCAG
>NZ_JAMDJP010000097.1:0-709 GCF_023475945.1 Shewanella sp. 8A | reverse complement strand
ACTTCGCGAGGGATGGATCAAGCTTCACTACTCTGAGTGAAACGCCCTGTGCGGATCCGCATGCAGGGTGTTGTGGGGACTGGAGGCTAGAAACCTCCGGTTACCCGATTAACCCTTTTTCCAAATTTGATAGCAATAGTTAATGTTTGAAGTAAAGTGTTGCTCAAAAACAACTTCGAAGGTATTTGGAATACTCGGGAAGAAAACATCCCCCTCTGGCTCGATGTCGATCGTCGATAAGTGGAGCGTAGAGGCCATGGGTAATGTTTCTCGGTAAATTTCTCCGCCACCAGACACTATAACGTGACCGGTAAATTCAGCTAGCCTGTCCATGGCCTCTTCGATTGACTGAAATACAACTACATTGTCATCATTTGATGTCCAACCTGAGCGGGTAACGACCGCGTATTTCCTATTGGGGAGTGCGCCCATAGATTCAAACGTCTTGCGACCCACCAGAAGCCACTGATTGTAGGTCAATGCTTTAAAAAGTAGCTGCTCCCCTTTCGCGGACCAGGGTATGTCTGGACCGCAACCAATCACGCCGTTTTTCGCTTTCGCAGCTATCAATGATACTTTCAAGGTTCTCATCCTGGGTTAACTTTGTTTTAGGGCGACTGCCCTGCTGCGTAACATCGTTGCTGCTCCATAACATCAAACATCGACCCACGGCGTAACGCGCTTGCTGCTTGGATGCCCGAGGCATAGA
>NZ_JAMDJP010000096.1:0-723 GCF_023475945.1 Shewanella sp. 8A | reverse complement strand
ACTTCGCGAGGGATGGATCAAGCTTCACTACTCTGAGTGAAACGCCCTGTGCGGATCCGCATGCAGGGTGTTGTGGGGACTGGAGGCTAGAAACCTCCGGTTACCCGATTAGGCAGGCTCCGCTTAATCATATATGACATGAAGTCCATTGCGCTTTAGATTCTCCAAGGAATCCAGCATCGCTTTCAAGGCTTCAGCGGTGTGTCCCTCCCACTCTTCAACGACCCCCACAATCTGGAGAGGCTCAGAAGTTCGATAGGACATTGTTGGATTTCCTGGAAATTTTTTATTGGTAAGATTCGGGTCATCCTCGAAAGGTCCAGTTGGTTCAACTAAGTATATGTATCCCCGGCCATCTAGACCAGACAGTGAAACAGCAAGTTCAGCCCCCCAAATTGCTGGCTCAAGCATAGCTGAAAAATAAACGTGCTTGAGTGTGCGACCCTCTTCAAAATGAGTGTTGAACCCAGTTGTTAGGAGTTCACCTACCGATAATTTAGCTTTGGTGCCATGATAAAACGGTCCCTGCATATTTTTACAATTTTCATGTGTGGTTGGAATCCAATCTTTAATCATTCTTCACTCCGAAGGTTGGGAAAAGGTTTGACAGCCTAACTTTGTTTTAGGGCGACTGCCCTGCTGCGTAACATCGTTGCTGCTCCATAACATCAAACATCGACCCACGGCGTAACGCGCTTGCTGCTTGGATGCCCGAGGCATAGA
>NZ_JAMDJP010000095.1:0-781 GCF_023475945.1 Shewanella sp. 8A | reverse complement strand
TACAACGCCTAATTTAAAGGCTAAGGTGTAATCTCGTTGTGTGCGCTTACGGCTTGAGTTAATTGATGTTGTCATAAAGAAGTCCTCTTTATGTCAACGTATTTCAGGACGGGACACCTAAACGCAAAAAGCCTAGCCAATTCGCTAGGCTTTTTTGTTATCTCAATGGCCATGGTCACTCAACATGGGGGGGTGAACAAAGGAGTGGCGATGTCAGTAAAGGTGAATGCCGCTGCGATAAAGTGCCTAGCCCATCAAGGATTGCAGGCTTTCTTGGCTGCTAAAGCGTTTGACGAAAAAGTCCAAGAAAGCGCTGATATTGGTGGCTAATTGTCTGCGGCTCGAATACACCCCGTAGACCTTAAAGGGTTCAATCGGCCATTCCTGTAAGATTGGCACTAACTGGCCGTTGGCGAGTTCGGTTTTGCAGGCGGAGTTTGATAGCATTGCAATCCCAAAGTCATCGAGGGCTAACTGCTTAACCATAATCGGGCTATTGACCCTGACTTTACGCTGAAAGTTTACCATGGTTTTGCGAGCCCCTTTGCCTAAGGGCCATATGGGTGCTGAGCGGGATGTCCCTAGCAGAATACCACTATGATCGCTCAGCTCCTTAGGTGTTGCGGGGGTGCCGCGTGCTTTTAAATAGCCAGGGCTTGCTACCAGAATGGGTTGACGCTCGAACAGTAATCTTGCAACAAGATCAGAGGATTGCAGTGGTCCATATTTGATAGCTATGTCATATCCTTCACCCACCAAACCGATATCGTTGTCGGTAAAC
>NZ_JAMDJP010000094.1:0-803 GCF_023475945.1 Shewanella sp. 8A | reverse complement strand
ATGATATATCTCCCAATTTGTGTAGGGCTTATTATGCACGCTTAAAAATAATAAAAGCAGACTTGACCTGATAGTTTGGCTGTGAGCAATTATGTGCTTAGTGCATCTAACACCTGAATTAAGCCGCGCCGCGAAGCGGCGTCGGCTTGAATGAATTGTTAGATGCCAGCCCGATCAATGTGCGCTGACCTTGGATAGCAGATTTAGAACGGCGACGCCACTAACGATAAGTCCCATGCCAACGAACGCCCACAAGTCTAGTTTCTGGCCATGGAAGATCCAAGCGATAGCTGCCACAAGTACGATGCCGAGGCCAGCCCAAACAGCATAAGCAATGCCGACCGGGATGGACTTGAGTGCGAGAGAGAGGAAATAGAACGCAAGCCCGTAGCCAGCCACAACTACAACAGAAGGAACTAACTTGGTGAATCCATGGCTGGACTTCAGTGCGGAAGTTGCGACGACCTCACCAAATATTGCAATAGCCAGAAAGAGCCAGTTCTTCACGTGCAATCTCCTCTACGGTATGAAGGATAAATAGTGGTGGCTATGAGTTGCCAAAAACAGTCTTGCGGCTGTCGATTTTCTGTGAGCATACGCAACGCCAAATCTGGCATCTAACGTCGCTATCAATCGCGGAAAAAGGCGTAGTGCGCGAAGCGAACGAAGCTTTTTGCCGTCGATTGCATAGCTTTGTGTACGCCCAGCATGGGCATGAACTTATGAGGTGAAAGTCCTCTGTAGGAAGATCACCGTTTACCTTATTGGATCAATACAAGTAAACGATAACTACTAGTGAATGG
>NZ_JAMDJP010000093.1:0-811 GCF_023475945.1 Shewanella sp. 8A | reverse complement strand
CCTTGCCATTCGCTAGTAGTTAACGTTTAATAACAGGATGTTATTGAACGGTGACCTTCCTACAGAGGACTTTCACCTCATTAGTTCATGCCCATGCTGGGCGTACACAAGGCGTTGCAACACCGTTTCGCTTCGCTACACTCGACAGTTTGTAAGCAGCGCATTTAGCGAATCGCTGCGCGAAGTTTTTCGCACATGCGCTACTTACAAACTGCGGTTGAACTTCACGTTAGGCTCGCATAAAACAATTAGGTGCTAACCATGGAAAATCAAAAAAACATATTCCTTATATCCGGCGCAATACTTAGCGCAATTGCTGCACTACTTCATCTCGCATGCATTTATTTCGGTGCCCCCTTGTTTCGTTTCCTTGGCACTGAAGCCATGGCACAAATGTATGAATCTGGAAATACTACTCATCCAATTATTGCCTGTTTAATCTTAGCAGCAATTTTATTTTCTTGGTCTGCTTACGCCCTATCGGGAGCTGGCGTTATTTTTAAACTACCGTTTTTACGTTTCGCACTAATTTGCATTACATTGATCTATCTAATTCGTGGTTTAGCATTTCCACTTATAACGCCATATTTCCCTGAAAACAGTATGTTATTTTGGTATTCTTCTTCGTTTATAGTTTTCACTTTTGGGTTAATACATTTTGTAGGTCTTAAGCAGGTGTGGTCGAGGTTGTAAATTTGGCCTAATCGGGTAGCCGGAGGTATTTAGCCTCCAGCCCCCACACCACCCTGCATGCGGCTCCGCACAGGGCGGTTCATTTAGAACGCCTAACCTGTTTTCTGGTTCGGATAGT
>NZ_JAMDJP010000092.1:0-836 GCF_023475945.1 Shewanella sp. 8A | reverse complement strand
AAGTGGTTAGCGCGTATTTGTGTGAAATAGCCGTCATATAAGCTGTAAAGATATATGGACAAAATGCTGATGCTCGATGCGCTTGTAGTTAATGGCTCATACTTAATCGGTCAGGCCTAATCGACTTAAGCTCCGCGCGTTAACTTTCAGCCTGAGCATTAGCATCACATTCCTAAACGTAAAAAGCCTAGCCAATTTGCTAGGCTTTTTTGTTATCTAAATGGCCATGGTCACTCAACATGGGGGTGTGAATAAAGGAGTGGCGATGTAAGTAAAGGATAATGCCGCTGCGATAAAGTGCCTAGCCCATCAAGGATTGTAGGCTTTCTTGGCTGCTAAAGCGTTTGACGAAAAAGTCCAAGAAGGCGCTGATATTGGTTGCTAATTGTCTGCGACTCGAATACACCCCGTAGACCTTAAAGGGTTCAATCGGCCATTCCTGTAAGATTGGCACTAGCTGGCCGTTGGCGAGTTCGGTTTTGCAGGCGGAGTTTGATAGCATTGCAATCCCAAAGTCATCGAGGGCTAACTGCTTAACCATTATCGGGCTATTGACCCTGACTTTACGCTGAAAGTTTACCATGGTTTTGCGAGCACCTTTGCCTAAGGGCCATATGGGTGCTGAGCGGGATGTCCCTAGCAGAATACCACTATGGTCGCTCAGCTCCTTAGGTGTTGCGGGGGTGCCGCGTGCTTTTAAATAGCCAGGGCTTGCTACCAGAATTGGTTGACGCTCGAACAGTAATCTTGCAACAAGATCAGAGGATTGCAGTGGTCCATATTTGATAGCTATGTCATATCCTTCACCCACCAAACCGATATCGTTGTCGGTAAAC
>NZ_JAMDJP010000091.1:0-836 GCF_023475945.1 Shewanella sp. 8A | reverse complement strand
CGTCCTGAAATACGTTGACATAAAGAGGACTTCTTTATGACAACATCAATTAACTCAAGCCGTAAGCGCACACAACGAGATTACACCTTAGCCTTTAAATTAGGCGTTGTAGAGCGTGTTGAAAAAGGCGAAATGACGTACAAACAAGCCCAAGCCCGTTTTGGTATTCAAGGCCGTTCAACGGTACTCGTTTGGCTTAGAAAACATGGTAGACTCGATTGGTCGAAACCTTTTCAGCATCCCCTTATGCCTAAGTCAAAAGAAACCCCTGCCGAAACTATTAAGCGCCTTGAACGTGAGTTAGCAGAAGAGAAACTGCGTAACCAAATCCTCAATGGTATGGTTGATATCATGGACAATGAATATGGAGCTGGCCTCAGAAAAAAGTACTTATCCGGTACGTCTGGCAAGCAAAAAGCAACAGCGAAATAAACCTCGCAGCCGCATGTCGTGCTGCGGGTATGTCGAGGCAAGGTATTTATCAGGCAGTTGCTCGAATGGAAAGTCGTAGAGCTGAGCTATCGGTCATCAAAGACTGGGTCCAGTACTGGCGTAAATATATGCCAAGGTTAGGGGCCCGTAAGCTCTACACGTTGATAAAATCCAGGCTGGTTGAGCACGATATTAAACTTGGGCGAGATGGGTTCTTTACCTATTTGAGAAGTGAAGGTTTACTGGTTAAACCGAAGAAAAGCTACACAAAAACCACGTTCAGCAAACACTGGATGAAGAAGCATCCTAATTTGCTGAAAGAGAAAGGACTGCATGATGCAGAGCATGTACTGGTCAGCGATATCACCTATCTTGAGTCAGACCAAGGTGTGCACTACCTGTCA
>NZ_JAMDJP010000090.1:0-857 GCF_023475945.1 Shewanella sp. 8A | reverse complement strand
CCACACTGCTGCCCGCGACGGTGAAGCTGACCACGCTGGTATTGCCCGCTTCATCGTTAGTTAACACGTTGCCGCTGGCGACGGTGTCCTCAACGACAGTTTTGCTGTCATCTGCTGAATCTGTCAGTCTGGCCTGATCTTGCCCAGAAGTGCTATTTCCTGCTTGATCTGTAACAACAGCCGTGATTACTAGATTAGTACCGATGGCTGGAGCGATGATTCCGAGTTGTAAGCCATTATTTAAAATTTCTTGAGTGACTAGCCCATAAAATAGGGTGTTACCCGCTTGATCTGTAACTATTAATAGATCACCGATCGAGGTGCCAAGCCCCACAGTAACGGTGATATTTACCGGTCCTGTTAATTCAGTAGGATTAATGAAGCCATCGTTATTTAAGTCTTCATCAATAGTAACTGTCGGTGCAGCGGCAGATTGAGTATCAATCACCACATCTTGGGTAACAGTTTTGTTGTTGCCGGCCACGTCGGTGACGGTGGCGCTGACAGGGTAAGTGCCGTCAGGCAGCACAGTACCGGTCAGGTCGACGCTCCAGTTACCTTGCGCATCAATCACTAAGCCGTTGGCGGTGGTGTAAACCACACCATTAATGGTGACGGCTAAGGTGCTGTTGTCACCTAAATCGACGGTACCTTTGAAAATCAGAGTGTTGTCGTTGGTGATAAAGTCACTGCTGGAGCTGCCAGTGTCTTGGGTGATGGCGGTGATGGCCACGGTGTTACCGTCGCCGTCTTGGTCAATCTTGGTGTCAATCACCACATCTTGGGTAACAGTTTTGCTGTTGCCGGCCACGTCGGTGACGGTGGCGCTGACAGGGTAAGTGCCGTCAGGCAGCACA
>NZ_JAMDJP010000089.1:0-899 GCF_023475945.1 Shewanella sp. 8A | reverse complement strand
CGTCCGCTGATGGCCGGCAGCAGCCCGTCGTTGCCTGATGGATCCAACCCCTCCGCTGCTATAGTGCAGTCGGCTTCTGACGTTCAGTGCAGCCGTCTTCTGAAAACGACAATGGAGGTGGTAGCCGAGGGTGTGGAAACACCCGACTGCCTTGCGTGGTTGCGGCAGGCGGGTTGCGACACGGTGCAGGGTTTCCTGTTCGCCAGGCCGATGCCGGCGGCGGCCTTCGTCGGCTTCGTCAACCAATGGAGGAACACCACCATGAACGCCAATGAACCGAGCACCAGTTGCTGCGTGTGCTGCAAGGAAATCCCGCTCGATGCCGCCTTCACGCCGGAAGGGGCCGAGTACGTGGAGCATTTCTGCGGGCTGGAGTGCTATCAGCGCTTCCAGGCGCGGGCCAGCACTGCGACCGAAACCAGCGTCAAACCGGACGCTTGTGATTCGCCGCCGTCAGGTTGAGGCATACCCTAACCTGATGTCAGATGTTGAGCACAAACAACGTCAGAGTAGGGTATTAATTTATATTTATTGACACATTCAGCCAAGGGTAATAGATTTCATCCTGACATTTTTACCTTTGGAGGCATCTTGCAAGGTCAACGTATCGGCTACGTTCGCGTCAGCAGCTTCGACCAGAATCCTGATCGACAACTGGAACAAATAGAAGTCGGCAAGGTATTCACCGATAAGGCTTCAGGCAAGGACACACAACGTCCCGAACTTGAAAGGCTGCTGGCCTTCGTCCGCGAGGGCGACACCGTGGTGGTGCATAGCATGGACAGGTTGGGGTCGTTTGCGGGAGGGGGCGGAATCCTACGCTAAGGCTTTGGCCAGCGATATTCTCCGGTGAGATTGATGTGTTCCCATCCGAGCGGCGAAACATGGGCCAAGAGATC
>NZ_JAMDJP010000088.1:0-920 GCF_023475945.1 Shewanella sp. 8A | reverse complement strand
CGTTGTGGCAATACCAAGCTATAGCTTTGGCCCTGTTGTGGCAGACCCGTCGCGATAAAGTCGAAAATACCGCCCACATTTGCGGCTAAAGCATCTTCAGCCACAGCTTCAGGCTGTAGCTGCACGCCGCTCTGTCCACGGTTTAGGGCAATATTTCCCAAACGTAAACAGACGCCCGCTTGCCCTTCAGCCAAGAAGTACACTGGCTGCAATTCACCTTCAGGCATCACATTACAGTCATTGTTTGCATCCAAATAATCTGGGATGCCATCACTATCGCTGTCGTTATAGCCTTCTTGAACATCAGGGATTAAATCGCCATCCGTATCGGCACTCGTCAATGCAGCTAAACTTGGACGCACTACGATGTACACTGTTTCGGTACTCGACAGCATAGGCGAACCATCATCGGTCGCTGTTAAGCTCACGGGATAAATCCCCGGCGTTACCGCGGCTGGAGAGAACATCATCCCTGTCGCATCCGCTTGCAAGCTTAACCCGCCGCTTGCCCACGTCAGCGTTAATGTATCTTGCTCATTGGCATCGGAGGCGGTAGCACGAATATGCACGTCGCCGCCATTTTGCGCGACTATCACCTGCTGTTGGCCAGCTTGAGTCACCGCCAAACTAACCTGTGGTGCAATATTGGCTTCGGTAATCACCACTTGGGTCTGCTGCTTACTACCAAGATTCAGGCTTGGGTCAAGGCTGATTAATACCTCTTCATTCCCTTCACTCACACCATCGTTCAAGGTAGTAAAGTGGATTTCTGCCATTTGTCCTGAGGCTATCTCCACTACGCCATCAACCAAATCATGGTCGCTACTGTCTGCCGTTCCTGACACTGTGTAAGGAATACTCAGCGGATAACTCGGTGCCTCACCATTGAGATGAACACTCACAGTCACTTGATTCCCTTC
>NZ_JAMDJP010000087.1:0-955 GCF_023475945.1 Shewanella sp. 8A | reverse complement strand
TAGCACTTAATTTGTATGGATATATTGCATTAAGCAAGGGGACGTTATGCGTGTATTAGCCTTATCGGCTGTGTTTTTGGTGGCATCGATTATCGGAATGCCTGCGGTAGCAAAGGAATGGCAAGAAAACAAAAGTTGGAATGCTCACTTTACTGAACATAAATCACAGGGCGTAGTTGTGCTCTGGAATGAGAATAAGCAGCAAGGATTTACCAATAATCTTAAACGGGCGAACCAAGCATTTTTACCCGCATCTACCTTTAAAATTCCCAATAGCTTGATCGCCCTCGATTTGGGCGTGGTTAAGGATGAACACCAAGTCTTTAAGTGGGATGGACATCGGCGCGATATCGCCACTTGGAATCGCGATCATAATCTAATCACCGCGATGAAATATTCAGTTGTGCCTGTTTATCAAGAATTTGCCCGCCAAATTGGCGAGGCACGTATGAGCAAGATGCTACATGCTTTCGATTATGGTAATGAGGACATTTCGGGCAATGTAGACAGTTTCTGGCTCGATGGTGGTATTCGAATTTCGGCCACTGAGCAAATCAGCTTTTTAAGAAAGCTGTATCACAATAAGTTACACGTATCGGAGCGCAGCCAGCGTATTGTCAAACAAGCCATGCTGACCGAAGCCAATGGCGACTATATTATTCGGGCTAAAACGGGATACTCGACTAGAATCGAACCTAAGATTGGCTGGTGGGTCGGTTGGGTTGAACTGGATGATAATGTGTGGTTTTTTGCGATGAATATGGATATGCCCACATCGGATGGTTTAGGGCTGCGCCAAGCCATCACAAAAGAAGTGCTCAAACAGGAAAAAATTATTCCCTAGAAGTGGTTAGCGCGTATTTGTGTGAAATAGCCGTCATATAAGCTGTAAAGATATATGGACAAAATGCTGATGCTCGATGCGCTTGTAGTTAATGGCTCATACTTAATCGGT
>NZ_JAMDJP010000086.1:0-960 GCF_023475945.1 Shewanella sp. 8A | reverse complement strand
CGAATAGGTGTCATTTGCAGTACTGGTTAAGGTATAGCTGTCATCGATAGCTTGAGGATCGTCGTTCACTGGCGTAACCGTAACGGTGACTGTGGCAGGCTCTGAGCTCAGCTCTGCATCTTTAGCGATAAAGCCAATAGAGTCAGTACCATTAAAATCCTTCTCAGGCGTATAGAGCCAGACACTACCGTGCTGCTCTAAGGTACCGGAGGCAGGTTGGGCACTGATCTCATAGGTCAGAGGATCATTATCGGCATCCTCACCCGCAAGCGTGATCATCACCGAACTGTCTTCCTCAAGAGCTACAGACTGATTGGAAGCGACAGGCGCATCGTTGACGTTTGCCACTGCAATGCTGAAGCTTTGCTCTGCGGTTAAACCATCCACATCGGTGGCGCGAAGCACCACGGCATGACTGCCGACATTGGTGTTAGTTGGGGTGCCACTTAACACGCCAGTGGCTGCATTGAAGCTCAGCCAACTTGGCAAAGTGACTGCGCTTAAGGTGACACTGTCGCCCACATCGCTGTCGGTCGCCACCAAGGTGTAGCTATAGGCCGCATCTTGGGTGGCGCTGGTTAACGCCATTGAACTGATGGTCGGTGCATCGTTGACGTTTGCCACCACAATGCTGAAGCTTTGCTCTGCGGTTAAACCATCCACATCGGTGGCGCGTAGCACCACGGCATGGCTGCCGACATTGGCATTAGTTGGGGTACCACTTAACACGCCAGTCGCGGCATTAAAGCTCAGCCAGCTTGGCAGTGTCACGGCGCTTAAGGTGACACTGTCGCCCACGTCGCTGTCGGTCGCCACCAAGGTATAGCTATAGGCCGCATCTTGGGTAGCACTGGTTAACGCCGTTGAACTGATGGTCGGTGCGTCGTTGACGTTTGCCACCACAATGCTGAAGCTTTGCTCTGCGGTTAAGCCATCCACATCGGTGGCGCGTAGCACCAC
>NZ_JAMDJP010000085.1:0-976 GCF_023475945.1 Shewanella sp. 8A | reverse complement strand
TGTCAGTGGATGCGCATTATAGGCAGCGAAACTTTTTGTGCAAGCGCTTTTTTCAGGTTTTTATGATTAATTTTCAAATAGATTGTTACACCCAAGCTAGGCACAACCTACACACTTGTTATACCCAGAGTTATCCACACTGAGAAGGTTTAATGACTAGATTAAATAATTAATTACTCAACTTTAAGTTAAAAGAACTCACAGCTGTGCGTATTCAAAGTTAATTGTGAGGCTGATTTTTTTAGTCTCGATTGATATTTGGTTTCAGGACGAAGCCAGATTCGGCCTGCAAAATACAACGACATGCCTTTGGGCCCCTAAAGGCAGTAGACCAAGAGCGCTAAAACAGCAGCAGTTTGAATATGTGCACCTGTTCGGCGCAGTATGTCCTGCAGCAGGAGAAACTGAAGCCATCATCACGCCATTCGCCAATAAGGACATCATGCACCAGCACCTGGAGCTAATTGCAAAACGCACCAAACCTGGCCGCCATGCAGTCGTGGTAATGGACGGTGCGGGTTGGCATACCAATGACATTGCTGCTGATATCCCTAACCTGTCGATCCTCAAACTGCCGCCATATTCCCCAGAACTAAACCCCATCAAACAGGTATGGAGTTGGCTGCGCTAACATTATCTCGCCAATCGCTGTTTTAAAGGATATGAGGACATAGTGGATGCCTGCAGCCAGGCATGGAACAGCTTTATCAGTTGTACAAAACGCGTGATAAAGATGTACTCTCGGGAATAGGCGAAGATGGCTGAGCTTTAATGCGGAATGGTATAAGGGAGAATGTAAAAGTGAAAAAGCAGAAACTGAAAACACCAAATGCAAAAAGCCAGCTTATTCAGCTGGCTTCATTGCTTAATTAGGCGCTTGGCGATGACCTACTCTCACATGGGGAGACCCCACACTACCATCGGCGCGATTGCGTTTCACTTCTGAGTTCGGGATGGGATCAGGTGGGACCACAAT
>NZ_JAMDJP010000084.1:0-1009 GCF_023475945.1 Shewanella sp. 8A | reverse complement strand
AGCAATGTCTTCTATAGGTTTCAATCCCTTGACGATTGCAGGAGTCCCGTCTGGCAATGAAACTTTCCAAACGAGGCTGGAAAAGGTGTCCGCAATGAGAACAGGTTGCGAAACGTGCCAATGAGCAGGAAAAACAGGCGGCATGAACATCAACCCCAAGTCAGAGGGTCCAATCGCAGATAGAAGGCAAGGCGTTCGCGGTCGGGGGCTTCGATCCCCAATACATTGAATAGGACAGCGAAGGCGCGCTCTGCTTCATCTGGCGCTGCCCAGTTCTCTTCGGCGTTAGCAATCATGAGTGCCAAATCGGCATAGCGATCTGCTGTTCCGAGCCGCCCAAGGTCGATCAGACCCGTGCATTGAAGAGTTTTAGGGTCCACCATGAAGTTCGGCATGCAGGGATCACCATGGCAAACAACCATATCGGTGCGCTCTTGGTCGAGCCGCACCGGTAGCTCTCGTTCGACACGAGCCAAAAGATCGAGCTGCGGCGTACTCTTGTCCTCGTCCGGTAAGAAGTCGGGATTGACGGCATTGCGGGACACCACATCAACGGCGCGTCCGAACATTCGCGACAGCCTGCGCTCAAACGGACATTGATCAACCGATAGGCTGTGAACAGCGCCAAGTTGCTGCCCCATTGACGGCCACGCTTTGAGCAAATCCGCTCCAGACAGATCAGCCGCCGGTACTCCCGGAATTGCCGTTATCACCAAGCATGCACCCTCCTGTTCCTCCTGCCAGTTGATCACCTCGGGGCAAGCCACACCTCGACCTTTGAGCCAAATGAGGCGGTCACGCTCTCCAGCGAGCTCACCGCGGCGGGAAGCAGGTGCGATTTTCGCGAAGGCATGCCCGTCACCACGTCGAAAAACAAAATCACCAGATTCTCCGCCTCTGACAGGCAACCAGTCAGAATGCGATTCACCAAAAAAAATATTAGTTCGATTCAATGGAGGTTCCTTCAGTTTTCTGATGAAGCGCGGAGGTGGCTCAACCTGCGAAAAGA
>NZ_JAMDJP010000083.1:0-1059 GCF_023475945.1 Shewanella sp. 8A | reverse complement strand
GGCTTTGTTTCCTAAATCAGTTGAACTAAAACCATAGCTGGTGATCTGATCGGCATAGCCTATCAACTCACCCATCAATCGTGTCAAAACCTCGCTATAAAACAACTAACTGGAAGCAATACAATCAAGCCTTAATTAATCGTGGCTCACTTACCTTCTGGATTGATGAGGACGCTATCGCCCAGTGGAAAGCTAAGGCTGAGCAACCAAGGAAAGGTCGCCCACACGTATTTAGCGACTTAGCCATTACCACCGCACTAATGGTTAAACGTGTTTTCTCTATGCCACTGCGAGCGTTACAAGGCTTTATCAACTCGGTGTTTAAACTGGCTGATATTCCGCTTTCGTGCCCACATTACACTTGTATCAGCAAACGAGCGAAAGCCGTCAAGATTGCTTTTAAAACCAAGACGCGTGGCACCATTGAGCACTTGGCTATCGATTCGACAGGCTTGAAGGTTTATGGCGAAGGTGAGTGGAAAGTGAAGAAACATGGCACAGATGGCAAGCGCCGCGTGTGGCGTAAGCTGCATATCGCCGTCGATACCCATAGCCATGAAATTATTGCAGCAGAACTGAGTTTATCCGGCGTCACTGATGCTGAAGTTATGCCGAATTTGCTCAAGCAAACCCATCGAAAAATCCGAAATATTTCAGGTGATGGTGCTTACGACACAAGAGCCTGTCACGATGCGGTTCATAGAAAACGCGCTTTAGTACTCATTCCACCGAGGGACGGTGCTGCACTCTGGGAACACGGACATCCGCGTAACTTAGCGGTCAGTTGGCAACAGCTTTATGGTTCAAATAAGCAGTGGAAAAAACGGTATGGTTATCATCGGCGGTCAATCTCAGAAACTGCCATGTACAGGGTAAAGCAATTACTTGGTGGTAGATTGAGCCTGCGAAATTATAACGGTCAGGTGGGAGAAACTTACGCGATGATAAAGGCTTTGAACAAGCTTACAGGGCTAGGCATGCCTGTAACTTACCGTGTAGTTTGATATTTAGACGATTATGAGGGGCTTTGTTCGCTGAATCGATTTAGGAAACAAAGCC
>NZ_JAMDJP010000082.1:0-1098 GCF_023475945.1 Shewanella sp. 8A | reverse complement strand
GATCTCTTGGCCCATGTTTCGCCGCTCGGATGGGAACACATCAATCTCACCGGAGAATATCGCTGGCCAAAGCCTTAGCGTAGGATTCCGCCCCCTCCCGCAAACGACCCCTATGACAGTTTAAGGAGAGCCCATGATGCAGCATGAAGGCCATGTGAGAATCCTCAAATCCTTGAAACTCTTTGGCATGGCACACGCCATTGAGGAGTTGGGCAATCAGAATTCACCAGCATTTAATCAAGCCTTGCCCATGCTGGACAGCTTGATTAAAGCTGAAGTGGCAGAGCGTGAAGTACGTTCGGTGAACTATCAATTGCGGGTGGCCAAGTTCCCCGTGTATCGGGACTTGGTGGGCTTTGACTTCAGTCAAAGCCTGGTTAATGAGGCCACGGTCAAACAATTGCACCGGTGCGACTTCATGGAACAAGCCCAGAACGTGGTGCTGATTGGTGGGCCAGGCACAGGCAAGACTCACCTGGCCACAGCCATTGGTACACAAGCAGTGATGCACTTGAACCGACGGGTGCGTTTCTTCTCCACCGTGGATTTGGTCAATGCACTGGAGCAAGAGAAATCATCTGGGCGTCAGGGACAAATCGCAAACCGTCTGTTGTATGCCGATTTGGTGATTCTGGATGAGCTGGGATATTTGCCTTTTAGCCAAACCGGTGGGGCACTGCTGTTTCACCTGCTCTCAAAGCTGTACGAAAAAACCAGCGTGATACTGACCACCAACTTGAGCTTCTCGGAATGGAGCCGAGTGTTTGGCGATGAAAAGATGACAACAGCGTTGTTGGACCGACTAACCCACCACTGCCACATCCTGGAAACCGGCAATGAAAGTTACCGCTTCAAACACAGTTCAACTCAGAATAAGCAGGAGGAAAAACAGACCCGCAAACTGAAAATCGAGACATAATTCTGACAACAAGGGGTGGGTCAAAATTCAATGCAAATCCCGGGTCAAATTTGGGTGCAAATCAACAGATATCGACAACCTCTCGCGCAACCAAGACATCGCGGTCGGACTGCAAGTGATCTTGAAGCCACGGGCCCGTCCCACCCCGACATGGACCTCGATGCCCGAACGGACGTTAG
>NZ_JAMDJP010000081.1:0-1244 GCF_023475945.1 Shewanella sp. 8A | reverse complement strand
TGATCTGATCCAGTAATAGTGGACACTTTGCTAAGCACTATTTTTTAATTCAAAGTTTTCAGGGCTTAAGTACCCAAGAGCACTATGCCGTCTGGTTCGATTGTAATCAACTTCAATATACTCAAATATCGCTTGTCTCATTTGCTCTCGTGTCATGAGCGGTTCCTCTTGCAGCGCTTCAACCTTTAATGTGTGAAAGAAGCTTTCCACGCAAGCATTATCCCAACAATTTCCCTTACGGCTCATGCTTTGTACTAACTGATGTTTCTGAAGCAAAGCACGGTAATCGTTTGCGCAGTATTGGCTGCCTCTGTCGCTATGGACAATCACGCCAGTAGGAAAGCTGCGGCGGAATAATGCCATCCTCAAAGCGTCACAAACAAGCTCCGATGTCATCCTACTTGCCATCGACCAACCCACCACTGTGCGAGAGTAAAGGTCAATAATTACAGCCAGATAGAGCCACCCTTCGTTGGTGTACAGATACGTGATGTCGCCAGCCCACTTCAGGTTCGGCGCATTTGCAGTAAAGTTCTGCTCTAGCAAATTAGGCGCGACAGGATGCTTGTGGTTGCTGTCGGTAGTTACCTTAAATTTCTTCGCAGCCTTTGGCACTAAACACTGTCGAGACATGCTGTCCATAATAGTTTTGATGTCCGCCTTACAGTCATTATCCGCTAAATCTTGCTGAATACGCCGTGCGCCATTGCGCTTCTTGGAATCGTCAAAAGACGCTTTAATCAGTACATCACGGGCCGCACGCTTAATCGCTCTTGGGCTCAGCGTCATGCCGTTCTGCCGCCAGGTGTAATACCCACTACGCGACACCTTGAGCACCTCTACCATTCGCTTGAGAGAAAAGCGGTGCTGATGCTCAAGGATGAACTCAAATCTGGCTACTTTTGGTTCTTCGCGAAGTAGGTAGCCGCCTTTTTTAGGATGGCCAAATCTTCCGCTTGTTCAGCAAGTTGGCGTTTAAGCCTTGCGACCTCGGCAGCAAGTTCTGCCTCTCTAGACGTGGTATTGGATTTTTTCTCGGCACTAGAGCGCCAATTGTAGAGCTGTGACTCGTAAAGATTAAGCTCACGCGCTGCGGCGGCTACACCAATCTTCTGAGCGAGCTTCAGTGCTTCGGCTTTAAATTCTTGCGTATGGATCTTGCGGGGTTTCTTTGTTGACATACTTCACCTCAATAAGCGAGTTTACTCACTTAGCGAGATGTCCAAAAGTACCGGATCGGATCA
>NZ_JAMDJP010000080.1:0-1300 GCF_023475945.1 Shewanella sp. 8A | reverse complement strand
CTTATCGAGAAAGCACAGCGTATAGCCTCGCTTGGTCACTCTATCTTCTTTGTCGAACACCAGGCGTTTCCATGGATTAGAGACAATGTCCAGAGGGGCTTCATCCAGTAACAGCTTGCGCGATTCCAACAGCCCACCAAGATATTGATGGGCTTCCAGAGTCGCCTTGCCTGCCGGAGCCGCTTTGAATACGATATCACGCAGTAATTTCGGTAAAAAACGCCTGACCCTGCCATATTGTTCCACCATTTCATCCTGAAAGTTATCATCGTAGGGGCGAGCAAGTTCATGGACGGTGGCAATGGATGTCGCCAGTTTTTCACGAGACATTCTGGCAAAGATAGCTGACCTCAGCTGCTCATCCTGCATGCTTTCAGTGAGTATCAGGGTGCAAACCTCTGCTAGGGCCAACGCAGATTTATCCAAATCCTTCAATGTCCTCAGACGTTTTTTCTGCCCCAACTTTTTCGCCTCACCGGCAATATGGGTGATCAATAAATCCAGCACATCCAAGGCTTCATCTAGGGCCACGGTCTCGTACGTCTTAGCGAAGGCGACTAAAATGGCAGTGCGCTTTTGCTCCGGCATGCGAGCTATCTTGTGCATGGAAATCATGCCTGCGTGACGGGCAATGTTTTTAAAGCGAACGGGAGGAATGCCGGTAAAATCCAGCTCATGCATGCCGAACGCTTTTAGCGCCTGATAACGGTCAATGGCCTCGGACCGCTAATCGTCACCGGCCCCTTGCGGTAGCGGTCAAAGCGGGAAGTTCGTGTTCCCTCAGGAACTTGAAGTAAGGTCTCAAGCTTTGCGATCTGCTTCGATGTCGGCAACGCCGACAACCGTTGCCACAAGCGATTAGTAGCCCGTTCTCGTACCTCGGAAATCAAGCGCGTCAAAGTGGTTTCACCAGGCAAAAGGATTTTATGCTGGACGAGCCAGCCAGTGGCTAGATCGAAAAGTAGGCAGGGCCGCTCGTTGCTGATCCAACTGCGCGTGTAGAGCAAACGGCTTAACCGGAACGACCACGGCCAGCTGAATTCCCGGTATTGGTACTGATCCCGGATCAAGGCGGCGTGCTCCCTTCGTGTGGTCTCCCGTTGCGCATAGGTGGACAATATCGCAACATCATTTAGTCCAAGCTGTCGTGCGACAAACCATTGGGCGTTGACCGGAACCTGTGGCAGGTTGGCTAAATTTGCCCAACGCGCCAAAAATGTAAAGTTAGCTTTAAATTCTAAAATCACTCACTTGAATTCTCGTTCTCAATCAGCGCTTGCTTCCAATATTCTGGTTCAGC
>NZ_JAMDJP010000079.1:0-1355 GCF_023475945.1 Shewanella sp. 8A | reverse complement strand
TAACTTTGTTTTAGGGCGACTGCCCTGCTGCGTAACATCGTTGCTGCTCCATAACATCAAACATCGACCCACGGCGTAACGCGCTTGCTGCTTGGATGCCCGAGGCATAGACTGTACAAAAAAACAGTCATAACAAGCCATGAAAACCGCCACTGCGCCGTTACCACCGCTGCGTTCGGTCAAGGTTCTGGACCAGTTGCGTGAGCGCATACGCTACTTGCATTACAGCTTACCAACCGAACAGGCTTATGTCCACTGGGTTCGTGCCTTCATCCGTTTCCACGGTGTGCGTCACCCGGCAACCTTGGGCAGCAGCGAAGTCGAGGCATTTCTGTCCTGGCTGGCGAACGAGCGCAAGGTTTCGGTCTCCACGCATCGTCAGGCATTGGCGGCCTTGCTGTTCTTCTACGGCAAGGTGCTGTGCACGGATCTGCCCTGGCTTCAGGAGATCGGAAGACCTCGGCCGTCGCGGCGCTTGCCGGTGGTGCTGACCCCGGATGAAGTGGTTCGCATCCTCGGTTTTCTGGAAGGCGAGCATCGTTTGTTCGCCCAGCTTCTGTATGGAACGGGCATGCGGATCAGTGAGGGTTTGCAACTGCGGGTCAAGGATCTGGATTTCGATCACGGCACGATCATCGTGCGGGAGGGCAAGGGCTCCAAGGATCGGGCCTTGATGTTACCCGAGAGCTTGGCACCCAGCCTGCGCGAGCAGCTGTCGCGTGCACGGGCATGGTGGCTGAAGGACCAGGCCGAGGGCCGCAGCGGCGTTGCGCTTCCCGACGCCCTTGAGCGGAAGTATCCGCGCGCCGGGCATTCCTGGCCGTGGTTCTGGGTTTTTGCGCAGCACACGCATTCGACCGATCCACGGAGCGGTGTCGTGCGTCGCCATCACATGTATGACCAGACCTTTCAGCGCGCCTTCAAACGTGCCGTAGAACAAGCAGGCATCACGAAGCCCGCCACACCGCACACCCTCCGCCACTCGTTCGCGACGGCCTTGCTCCGCAGCGGTTACGACATTCGAACCGTGCAGGATCTGCTCGGCCATTCCGACGTCTCTACGACGATGATTTACACGCATGTGCTGAAAGTTGGCGGTGCCGGAGTGCGCTCACCGCTTGATGCGCTGCCGCCCCTCACTAGTGAGAGGTAGGGCAGCGCAAGTCAATCCTGGCGGATTCACTACCCCTGCGCGAAGGCCATCGGTGCCGCATCGAACGGCCGGTTGCGGAAAGTCCTCCCTGCGTCCGCTGATGGCCGGCAGCAGCCCGTCGTTGCCTGATGGATCCAACCCCTCCGCTGCTATAGTGCAGTCGGCTTCTGACGTTCAGTGCAGCCGTCTTCTGAAAACGACA
>NZ_JAMDJP010000078.1:0-1384 GCF_023475945.1 Shewanella sp. 8A | reverse complement strand
TCATGGATAATGGAATGGACCCATCCACTTTAAATCGGCCTCGCAATGGGCCACGATGTAGTCGCTAAAACTCATCAGAAAGAGGACGGGTCCACCTATGAAGATTACTACAATCGGTTTAGATATCGCAAAGTCTGTTTTTCATGCTGTTGGCGTCGATAAAGCAGGCAAGTTAATTAAAAAGAAAATGCTTAGACGCAAAGACTTGCTGCCCTTTGTCGCTCAAATTGAGCCTTGTCTGATTGTGATGGAAGCCTGTAGTGGCGCAAATTACTGGACCAGAGAATTTGAGCTGTTGGGCCACAGCGTCAAGTTAATTGCTCCTCAATTTGTCGTGCCTTTTCGGCAAGGTAACAAAAATGACTACAATGATGCTTTAGCCATCGCGGAGGCTGCGCAGCGACCCAACATGCGGTTTGTAAAACCCAAAAGCGTCGAGCAGCAAGATGTGCAACTGCTCCACCGAATGCGCGAACGATTAACTAAGCAATCAACAGCCTTAATCAACCAAGTGCGAGGTATGTTAGCTGAATACGGCATCGTGATAGCCAAAAGTAAATCGGCTTTTAAAGTACAGTTTCCTGAGATTTTGACTAACGAAACCAATGCGCTGACTACCAAAGGTCGAACAATTTTTTATCAGTTATATGAAGAGTTTACAGATATAGAAAGACGGCTTAAGGATTGTGATACCCAAGTACTCACTGAAACGAAAAACAATGTGATTTGCCAGCGTTTAGAGACTATCCCAGGTATTGGTCCCGTCACCGCTACGGCCTTTTATGCGGCTGCTGGAGAGGGTAAAGACTTCAGTAATGGTAGACACTTTTCAGCTTGGTGTGGCTTGGTTCCCAAGCAACACAGCAGCGGAGGTAAAGATAACCTCCTTGGGATAAGCAAGCGGGGAAATGCGTATTTACGTACCCTGTTTATTCACGGCGCCAGAGCGGTGTTGCAGAACAGTTGTCATAAACAGGATAAATTTAGCTGCTGGGCAATACAGTTAGCAGAGCGCCGAGGTTTTAATCGAGCCTGTGTGGCCGTCGCCAATAAACTCGCGAGAATGGCATGGGTTATCGCGGCGCGTGAGGAAGAGTATCGGCTTCCAGTATAGTACTGAATAGATTCAATAAACGTGAATAATTAACCAACCAGCAAGTTGCTAAGACACTTGATTTGATGATGAGACAGTCAGACTGATCTACTAAAAACCTTAGTCGGGCATAGGCTCATTACGAAGCCGCAGGGATGATAAGGACTGTAGAAGCAGATATCCATCAGGGCCAGAGGGATCCCTCAATAACAGGCCGGATATATGGGTGCAATGAACTCTTCTCAAAATCGTTATCGAATGTCTTGCAAACCGGATGGGTCCATATATGAC
>NZ_JAMDJP010000076.1:0-1569 GCF_023475945.1 Shewanella sp. 8A | reverse complement strand
GGTTGACGCTCGAACAGTAATCTTGCAACAAGATCAGAGGATTGCAGTGGTCCATATTTGATAGCTATGTCATATCCTTCACCCACCAAACCGATATCGTTGTCGGTAAACTGGACATCTAATTCCACATTGGGATATAAACGCATGAATCCGCTACAGAGGTTAGCAATTAATTCTTGGCTAAAAGAGACCGGAATGGCTATCCGTAATGATCCTGATACATCATCATGGGTACTCTCGATAACAGCCTTGGCCGCTTCCACCTCATTGCGAATGGAATCACAGTGTTGATAAAAGAGTGCCCCGACTTGGGTAAGACTCAGGTTACGGGTGTCGCGTTGTAACAATCGCACGCCTAGTTGTTCTTCAAGCTGCGCGATTTTGCGACTTATGGTGGATTTTGGGTGGCCGGTTTCACGTGCAGCTTGGGAGAATCCCTTTGCTCTCACTACGGCTGCAAATAGCATCATACCGTTTAAATCTGGCATGTTTTTCCCACTGTCTCATATTTGGAACATAGCGTCTTATGCAGTTTAATGGCATTTGGCGGGATAACAAAGTTATATTTATTGGCTAAAAATTTTCAGAGGCTAAAGCAGAGGATCTTTTGATGACCAGCAATAATCAGCCCAAACACATGACTCAAGCCCAAACGCCCGATCCGCTTTTTTTACAGGCCGAGCATTTGGCAAAGGATTTTTCTCTGTTTCCAAAACACAGTAAACAGAGCTTATCAGAAGAAATTAAAGGTCTTTTAAATGAAGATGCCATTCAGGCAAATTTAAAAGATTTGGCATCGTTAGATGTTGACGGTTACGTCGCAAAAGTGATCCAACCGACCCAAGACAAAGGTCGTCCTGGTGCTAAACGTATCATTGCGGACCTAAAGGGGCGCTTGATTACCGAAACTCACTTGGGCTCTTTCTACAGTGCTGAGGTCGAGTTGAATTTCGGTTCTCGCACTCGTCGTATCGGCTTTATTGCTCAAGAGCGCACAACGGCTAACGGTGCATGGATGCCTGAGCATCATTATGCCGCCTGTAAAGCGATTCGTCATTTTGCCGAATTGTCTATGCCAATCGTCTATTTAATCGATACCCCTGGGGCCGATGCAGGCGAAGTGGCCAACAGCCAAAACCAAGCACATTCTATTTCTAAGGCGATTGCCGAGAGTGCCAACGTTGACGTACCGACAGTCGGTATCGTTATCGGTGCGGGTTACTCGGGTGGTGCGATTCCTTTAGCGGCGGCGAACATTTTGTTATCGCTGCGCGATGGTATTTTCAACACCATTCAACCTCAAGGTCTACAAAGTATCGCTCGTAAGTACAACCTGTCATGGCAGGAATGTGCTAAGTCTGTGGGCGTGTCTCCAGAAGAGCTTTACACCGCCGGTTGTATCGATGGCATTATCGATTTTTCTCCAGGTGACCGTGACGAGCGTCAGCACAATTTACGCCGCGCGATTATCAGTAGTATCGAAGCGGTTGAGCGCGCAGCAGTGAACTTTGTACGTGAATCTAAAGATTTACGTGAGCACTATGACCGCAGTTTAGCGCGTTTCCTTAA
>NZ_JAMDJP010000075.1:0-1657 GCF_023475945.1 Shewanella sp. 8A | reverse complement strand
ACCTAGATTCTACGTCAGTACTTCAAAAAGCATAATCAAAGCCTTGATAAATATGCATTCCTTCGAAATTCAGCTTTCACCCATTGGGTGAAAGAAAAGTGCTCAAAAATATGTTAAATTATCAGCTTTTATGACTCGATATATGGTAAAATAATAGTAAGAAAAGTAGTAAAAAGGGGTTCTAATTATGATTAATAAAATTGATTTCAAAGCTAAGAATCTAACATCAAATGCAGGTCTTTTTCTGCTCCTTGAGAATGCAAAAAGCAATGGGATTTTTGATTTTATTGAAAATGACCTCGTATTTGATAATGACTCAACAAATAAAATCAAGATGAATCATATAAAGACCATGCTCTGCGGTCACTTCATTGGCATTGATAAGTTAGAACGTCTAAAGCTACTTCAAAATGATCCCCTCGTCAACGAGTTTGATATTTCCGTAAAAGAACCTGAAACAGTGTCACGGTTTCTAGGAAACTTCAACTTCAAGACAACCCAAATGTTTAGAGACATTAATTTTAAAGTCTTTAAAAAACTGCTCACTAAAAGTAAATTGACATCCATTACGATTGATATTGATAGTAGTGTAATTAACGTAGAAGGTCATCAAGAAGGTGCGTCAAAAGGATATAATCCTAAGAAACTGGGAAACCGATGCTACAATATCCAATTTGCATTTTGCGACGAATTAAAAGCATATGTTACCGGATTTGTAAGAAGTGGCAATACTTACACTGCAAACGGTGCTGCGGAAATGATCAAAGAAATTGTTGCTAACATCAAATCAGACGATTTAGAAATTTTATTTCGAATGGATAGTGGCTACTTTGATGAAAAAATTATCGAAACGATAGAATCTCTTGGATGCAAATATTTAATTAAAGCCAAAAGTTATTCTACACTCACCTCACAAGCAACGAATTCATCAATTGTATTCGTTAAAGGAGAAGAAGGTAGAGAAACTACAGAACTGTATACAAAATTAGTTAAATGGGAAAAAGACAGAAGATTTGTCGTATCTCGCGTACTGAAACCAGAAAAAGAAAGAGCACAATTATCACTTTTAGAAGGTTCCGAATACGACTACTTTTTCTTTGTAACAAATACTACCTTGCTTTCTGAAAAAGTAGTTATATACTATGAAAAGCGTGGTAATGCTGAAAACTATATCAAAGAAGCCAAATACGACATGGCGGTGGGTCATCTCTTGCTAAAGTCATTTTGGGCGAATGAAGCCGTGTTTCAAATGATGATGCTTTCATATAACCTATTTTTGTTGTTCAAGTTTGATTCCTTGGACTCTTCAGAATACAGACAGCAAATAAAGACCTTTCGTTTGAAGTATGTATTTCTTGCAGCAAAAATAATCAAAACCGCAAGATATGTAATCATGAAGTTGTCGGAAAACTATCCGTACAAGGGAGTGTATGAAAAATGTCTGGTATAATAAGAATATCATCAATAAAATTGAGTGTTGCTCTGTGGATAACTTGCAGAGTTTATTAAGTATCATTGCAGCAAAGATGAAATCAATGATTTATCAAAAATGATTGAAAGGTGGTTGTAAATAATGTTACAATGTGTGAGAAGCAGTCTAAATTCTTCGTGAAATAGTGATTTTTGAAGCTAATAAAAAACACACGTGGAATTTAGG
>NZ_JAMDJP010000074.1:0-1694 GCF_023475945.1 Shewanella sp. 8A | reverse complement strand
TTAGAACGCCTAACCTGTTTTCTGGTTCGGATAGTGAACCGCGATCCATCCATCTCTCAGTGAATACAATCCTGCTTTCTTAAGATACTCATTACTCAGCGCTTGCTGTATCCCTGGTGTTTTCGAGCTTCGCCACGGCCCTTTGCTTGTAATTCCACAAGCAACGGCCGCTTGGATCCTGACGCCACGTTTGAGTAAGTTTTGTACCTTAGTCCGTGGCTTTCGCCATTGACGCCAGTAGCACATACGTACTCGACGACGGATCCAGTGGTCTAACTCGACACATCCTTGGTAAGCGTTGGCTATGCCAAAGTAGTTGATCCAGCCTTGCATGTATTGCCGCACTTTAAACAATTGATAGCTCATACTCACGCCCCAATTGCGGTTTGTCAGTCGTCTTATCTTTTGTTTGAAGATGTGCAGTGTTTTGACATGCCACTGGATCTTTCCGCGGTTAAAGGTAAACCCTAGGAACTTGCTTTGGCCTACCTTAACCACTTGGCTTTTCTGTTCGTTAACAACCAGTTTTAGCTTAGTGGCAAGATAGCAAGTAATACTCTTGAGGACACGTTCGCCCGCTCGTTGAGACTTGACCAAGATGATAAAGTCATCCGCGTAGCGGGCGAAGCGATGCCCTCTGCTTTCCAGCTCTTTATCCAGACTATCCAACATGATGTTTGATAGTAATGGTGAGAGTGGGCCACCCTGAGGTACGCCTTCGAAGCTTGCTTCAAATTGGTCGTTGATCATCACGCCAGCACGCAGGTATTTACCAATAAGCGCCAGCAGACGCTTATCCTGTACCTTGCTCCTTAACTGAGTCATTAAGAGATCATGATTTACTCGATCAAAGAACTTGGACAGATCAACATCGACGGCAAATTTGCGTTTATGTTTGATGATATCCCTGACTTGCAAGACTGCTTGTTTGGCATTCCTATTCGGTCTAAAGCCGAAGCTATTAGCCGAGAAGGAAGGATCAAACAACGGCGTGAGAATTTGAGCAATTGATTGCTGTATCACACGATCAATGACGTTAGGGATACCCAGTTTGCGTTTACCGCCATCGGGTTTGTCGATCTCTACGCGTCTGACTGCTGAGGGTTGATATTCACCTAACTCAAGTTGAGATTTACACTGTTGCCAACCGCCTTGCTGCACCCAAAGCGGGAAGGCTTCGATGGTCATGCCATCGATACCAGCCGCGCCATTATTGGCTTTAACCTGACGCCAAGCTCGGTGTAGATTCTCAGGCTGAAGCAGTTGTTGGAATAAATCGCTGTTGAAGGCTGGTTGCATATCAATACGCTGCTGATAGTAATCGTCTGGCGACGTAGTGGGTATCAACAAGTTTGACAAGACTCCTCCTTCTTCTAAATGTTCAGGCCTTCACCATATCCCATCCATTACGATGGGCGTTGGGCTACTATGCCGTCTGCTGACTTCTGTTTAATCACATGCCGAGTTACCCCGTCATGCGCTATCGGTTTTCATCTGGTTCGCTCTTTTCAGTCGATGACACTGAAAAGCCAAGGCACTTATAAACCAGAGCCTGACTGGTTAATGACCGATCGCGTGTTAAACAGATCTCCCCAGATAAGAACATGAACTTTCTTTGCACTGCTGCATCATTTACGGTGGCCATTAGATCACGTGGTTTCGTCGTCTTGTGCCAACTCACCTCTAGCCTACGC
>NZ_JAMDJP010000073.1:0-1749 GCF_023475945.1 Shewanella sp. 8A | reverse complement strand
GGGGTGTGAAGCCCAATGGTACGAAAACGTACGCTAAGGCCATTTGTCCAGCTCCGGTGGTTGTTTCAGCGGCCTCAGTTGCCCATTTAGTACTTGTTCAGTAAGGGTAAACGAATAATGCCCCAACATGTTCACGTGTTTATGGCTGAGCGGAGATAATCTGGCTTCGTCTTCTGCTTTCACATCCTCGCCTTGCTGTTTCAAGTGATCAAGAGCGGCCTGCATATAGATTGTGTTCCACAGCACCAGCGCGTTAGTCACCAAACCCAGCGCGCCAAGTTGATCTTCCTGCCCCTCTCGATACCGCTTCCGAATTTCACCACGCTGACCGTGGCAGATCGCCCGTGCGACCGCGTGACGGCTTTCTCCTCTATTCAACTGGGTCAGAATTCGACGGCGGTAGTCTTCATCATCCACGTAGTTCAGCAAGTAAAGTGTCTTATTGATACGGCCCGCTTCAATAATGGCTTGTGCTAGGCTGGAAGGCCGCTCACTTTTCAGTAGCGAACGGATCAGCTCGGAAGCCTGCACTGTACCCAGTTTGAGCGATCCCGCAATGCGCATCATGTCATCCCAGTGTTGTTCGATTTTGTGGGTATTGACGCAACTGCGAGCTAGCTCATCCAATGGGCCATAGTCAGCGGCCTTGTCCACGCGCCAGAACACGGATTCACCTGCGTCTGCAAGACGCGGTGAAAACTGGTATCCAAGCAACCAAAATAAGCCAAACACCATATCGCTGGCACCGGCGGTATCGGTCATAATCTCCATCGGGTTCAAGCCGGTTTGCTGTTCCAGAAGGCCTTCCAGCACAAAGATGGAGTCACGCAGTGTTCCTGGGACGACAATGCCATGAAATCCGGAAAACTGATCCGAGACAAAGTTATACCAGGTAATGCCTCGGCTGGAGCCAAAGTACTTCCGGTTCGGCCCTGCATTGATGGTGCGGATCGGAGTGACAAAGCGCATACCGTCGGCGGATGCCACCTCTCCACCGCCCCACTTATTGGCCAGAGATAAAGTAGACTGGTAGTTCACCAGTTTGGCATTGGCCTTCACCAGCGTCTCGGCACGCAGGTAATTCTGTTTGACCCAGTTTAAGCGGTGTCGGGTTAATGCGGGTACTTGATGCTTAATCAGCGACTCTAAGCCGATGTTGCATGCTTCCGCCAAAAGCACGGCGCAGACGCTGACAGTCAGGTCTTCGGCTCGGGCATTAGATTCGCTAACATGGGTAAATTCATCGGCAAAGCCGGTATGGGCGTGGATCTCCAGCAACAGCTCCGTCAGGTCCACGCTGGGCACTAAGGATTCGACTTGTTGAGAGAGCTGCGTTAGGCTGGGCGGCTCATCCAGCTTAGCAAAGTTCGTGATGGTCAATGTGGGCCGTTTGCCGGACAGATCCAGCTCAACTGCTTTGTTGTTGTCGAAGTTGGATGCCACTTGTCTGTAACTTGCATCCAGTTGACGCACCAGAGCGTCAATCGCTTCTTGGGGATTGAGTGGATGACCGAGTGAACGGCACACCTGAATGCGGTTTGCTTGCCATTCCGGCCCTTGTAACAGCTTGGCCCGTGGATCACCCCAGCGGTCGCTGTTCTCTACGTAGATATCACGGCGGCGCAAACTGTCTTGTAACTTATCGAGAAAGCACAGCGTATAGCCTCGCTTGGTCACTCTATCTTCTTTGTCGAACACCAGGCGTTTCCATGGATTAGAGACAATGTCCAGAGGGGCTTCATCCAGTAA
>NZ_JAMDJP010000072.1:0-1809 GCF_023475945.1 Shewanella sp. 8A | reverse complement strand
AACATTAAAAGAAGTAGTATATATAGTAAAAAAAGTCCAAAAACACCAAAATTTGAATGAAATAAAAGAAATGAATTGTGAGGGTTATAATCATATGGTTCAATTGTTACCATATCAAATAAATTAACACCTAAAAGAAATGTTTTAACATTCAATAATGAAAAATACTCCTTAATCATGCTATGTCTAGGAGATTCTAAACCCTCTGAGAATTTAGTTTGTAAAATAAACTCGAATAATATTTCATGAAAATAAAAAACAAAAAACAATAAACTAACAGAAAAAATAATAAAAAACATACGCTCTGTCTTATTAGAGTTATATACAAAAACAGAAAGCAGCAATAATAGTGACAAAAAGATCCCAGAACGACCAAATAACAAAACACATAATAAAAAAACTACAATAGCATTAATACGGCCATGAGGTATTTTATCTTTAAGTTTAACAAAATATGAGCAATAAAGAGAAAGCATTAATACTAAATAGCCTGATATATAATTATAACTAAAACCTACAGATATAATACCTAGATATTGATGAAATAGCATACCTTTCATTATGGCTAAAATTAGTAAAGTAAAACAAAAAAGCAAATAACTATAATGTAATAACGTAACAATTCGCTTCATCAAAAATTGAGTTGATGAAATATGTACAGCTAATATCCATGAGGATAAGAAAATGAACGAGTTAAAAAAAACTCGTGTTATTTTATAATTTTCTATAAGTAATGAATATATAAAAAGGAAAAAAATTACAAATAAAAAAAACAAACTAAATTTATTTACATAATATTTTTTAGAATCAAAAAAATATGAGAATAATATAAAAATAGGGAAGCATGCGCTTACTGCTAAGAGAAAATTATTATCAATGAACTTAGCTATTAAATAAGAAAAAAAATAAAGCACAACAAAAAATGATGTGGCAACATATTTGAAACATATGCGTTTGGTCATTTCCTACACTCAAAAAAATCATTAAGGTCATGATATATAACATTAGCCTTAGTATTTAATCCAACTGAAGATGATATAGTAATTAAAGTATCAACACCATCACAGGCCAACTCAACTAACTGGAAAGGGACTGCAGGTGGAATAATTCTATTATTGAAGTAAATACTGTAATCAGTATCTTCTTTTGGATGAGGTTTAATGTATATTTTTTCGCTATCAGGATAGCAACAAAGAATAGCTTTATACATATTAATTTTTTCAATCTCAGTCATAAGACCAAATTCTGAATAATATCCTGTCAATAAAACTTGAATCTTGTTTTCTATATTGAAATTCAAACAAAATAAATCTATGATTATTTTTTTTTCATTAGGTGCTTTTTTATTCCATTCAAAATGAATGTCTTTAAAAAAAATTTTATCTACTAATTCATCTGGCCAATCAACTTGAGATGTAAGTATTATCCTTTTCACTTTTTCATTGGCGCCAAACTCCTCCCCATGAAGAAAATATCTTTTTAGCTTAGCATATCTGTTAATGTTACTTGTTAACTCATAGTTAGCTCTACCATCTTCTAATAGTGTAAAGTCATTATTCATATAAAAAAAAGAATAAAATATATGATCTTGACCAAATTGCTTCATATTTTTTAAATCTAATTTAAAAAGTTTTAATATAGAAAAAATTCTAATAAAAAATGAAAATCGACTACCTTTACCAGAACTCACATAAATGTGAGATTTAAAATTAGATCTAATTTTTTCTGGCACACCATCAGAAAAAATAAATAATGTGTCATCAATTTGATCAAAATAAAACAAAGCATATAGTAGCAATGTGTATACTG
>NZ_JAMDJP010000071.1:0-1870 GCF_023475945.1 Shewanella sp. 8A | reverse complement strand
CATCGCGAGTGGGTCAGGGTGGGACGGCTTAAAAACCCTTGTTGCAATGGCAACCAGGCTGACCGCCACCATGGCCGACGATCCGCTCAATCATGTGCTCGACGGTTATCACCGCTTCCGCCGATACGCTCCACGCATGTTGCGCCTGCTCGATCTGCGAGCTGCGCCCGTTGCACTGCCGCTTCTGGAAGCGGTGACGGCCCTTCGTACCGGTTTGAACGATGCCGCGATGACCAGCTTCTTGCGGCCCAGCTCGAAATGGCATCGCCACCTTCGGGCCCAGAGGGCTGGCGACGCTCGCCTATGGGAGATCGCGGTGCTGTTCCATCTGCGCGATGCGTTCCGCTCCGGAGATGTCTGGCTTACTAGGTCCCGGCGCTATGGCGATCTGAAACACGCACTCGTTCCGGCACAAGCCATCGCGGAAGGCGGTCGTCTCGCTGTGCCATTGCGGCCGGAGGAATGGCTGGCAGACCGGCAAGCTCGCCTCGACATGCGGTTGCGCGAGCTTGGCCGTGCCGCTCGCGCAGGCACGATCCCGGGCGGGTCGATTGAAAACGGCGTTCTGCATATCGAGAAACTCGAAGCCGCCGCGCCGACAGGCGCCGAAGATCTGGTGCTCGATCTCTACAAGCAGATCCCGCCCACGCGCATCACCGATCTCCTGCTGGAGGTGGATGCGGCGACCGGCTTCACCGAAGCGTTCACCCATCTGCGCACAGGAGCACCCTGCGCTGACCGGATCGGGCTAATGAACGTTATCTTGGCGGAAGGGATCAACCTCGGCTTGCGCAAAATGGCGGATGCGACAAACACCCACACCTTCTGGGAATTGATCCGCATTGGACGGTGGCATGTCGAGGGCGAAGCCTATGACCGGGCGCTGGCCATGGTGGTCGAGGCACAGGCAGCGTTACCCATGGCCCGGTTCTGGGGCATGGGCACGTCGGCTTCGAGCGACGGACAGTTCTTCGTCGCTACAGAGCAAGGTGAGGCCATGAACCTGGTCAACGCGAAATATGGCAATACCCCGGGCCTGAAAGCCTATAGCCACGTCTCCGACCAATATGCGCCGTTCGCAACCCAGGTGATTCCTGCAACGGCAAGCGAAGCGCCTTACATCCTCGATGGCCTGCTGATGAACGATGCTGGACGCCATATCCGCGAGCAGTTCACCGACACGGGCGGCTTCACCGATCACGTCTTTGCCGCATGTGCCATTCTCGGCTACCGGTTCGCTCCGCGCATCCGCGACCTGCCATCCAAACGGCTCTACGCGTTCAATCCGTCGGCCGCCCCGGCGCACCTGCGAGCGTTGATCGGCGGAAAGGTCAACCAAGCCATGATCGAGCGCAATTGGCCCGACATCCTGCGCATCGCCGCCACCATTGCTGCCGGGACCGTCGCGCCAAGCCAGATTCTGCGGAAACTCGCCTCCTATCCGCGGCAGAACGAGCTCGCGACAGCCCTGCGGGAAGTCGGTCGCGTCGAGCGCACCCTGTTCATGATCGACTGGATTCTGGATGCCGAACTCCAACGGCGTGCCCAGATCGGGCTCAACAAAGGCGAAGCTCATCATGCGCTGAAGCGGGCAATCAGCTTCCACCGCCGCGGTGAAATCCGCGACCGTTCCGCCGAAGGCCAGCATTACCGCATCGCCGGCATGAATCTGCTCGCCGCCATCATCATCTTCTGGAACACCATGAAGCTCGGCGAGGTCGTTGCAAACCAGAAACGCGATGGAAAGCTGCTATCGCCCGATCTCTTGGCCCATGTTTCGCCGCTCGGATGGGAACACATCAATCTCACCGGAGAATATCGCTGGCCAAAGCCTTAGCGTAGGATTCCGCCCCCTCCCGCAAACGACCCC
>NZ_JAMDJP010000070.1:0-1932 GCF_023475945.1 Shewanella sp. 8A | reverse complement strand
TTTGTGTACGCCCAGCATGGGCATGAACTTATGAGGTGAAAGTCCTCTGTAGGAAGATCACCGTTTACCTTATTGGATCAATACAAGTAAACGATAACTACTAGTGAATGGCAAGGGCAAAATCGCGAGGTTTTGTCTGGAGGAAGCCGCTAGCAAAACTGCGAGCTGATGAACAAAAACCTCATATGAGGCGTAGGCTGAAGGCGAGCTGGCACAAGACAGCGAAGCCAAGTGATCTAACGGCCACCGTAAATGAGGCAGTTGCGCAGTGATAGTTCATGTTCTTATCTGGGGAGATCTGTTTACCGTGCGATCGGCCCAGCAACCAGTCAGGCTCTGGTATACAAGTGCCTCGGCCCTCAGAAGTCATCGCTCTGAGGGAGCAAACTAGATGAAAACCGATAGCGCGCTCAGGGGTAACTCTGAACGTGAGTAAACAGAAGTCAGCAGAGGGCATAGTAGCCAAATACCAGCCGTAATGGGCTGGACAAGGTGAAGGCCTAAACATTCAGAGAAAGGAGGAGCCTTGTCAAACTTGAATACACGAATGCCGACCGGCAATGACGTGACTCAGCGTATTGGCCTGAAGCCAGCCTTTAGCAACAATCTGTTCGAACAAATGCTCCAACCGGCAAACTTACAGCAGGCATGGAGACAAGTTCGGGCCAATAAAGGAGCCGCAGGAGTTGATGGCATGACCGTCGATGAGTTTCCTGCATGGGTAAAGTCAGGTGGCTGGGAGACGGTAAAGTCTGAGTTATATTCCGGCGATTACCAACCCAAACCCGTTCGGCGCGTTGAGATCGAGAAACCCGATGGAGGCAAGCGACTGCTTGGCATCCCAACGGTGACGGATCGCGTTATTCAACAAGCCATTGCTCAAGTGCTCACGCCCATTTTCGATCCAACCTTCTCAGAACACAGCTACGGGTTCCGAGCCGGACGAAATGGGCAACAAGCGGTGAAGCAGGTACAGCAAACCATTAAACAGAAACGGCGTATTGCCGTGGATGTTGATTTGTCTAAGTTCTTTGATCGTGTCAATCACGATTTGCTTATGTCGCTGTTGAACCGATGGGTTCATGACAAACAACTAAAGCAACTGATTGCACGATATCTTCGAGCTGGGTTTATCGATAACCAGCTTTTCCACGAGACGCGAGAAGGTGTACCGCAAGGTGGTCCATTATCACCGCTGCTGGCAAACATCATGCTTGACCCTCTGGACAAGGAACTGGAGCGGCGTAACCACAAGTTTGCTCGTTATGCTGATGATTTCATCATTCTGGTGAAAAGTCAGCGTGCCGGAGAACGTGTATTGCAAAGCGTCACTCACTACCTGCAAAACCGCTTAAAGCTTGTAATAAACACACAGAAAAGTAAGGTGGTGAAAACCAGTGAGAGTAAGTTCTTGGGATTTACATTCAAGAACGGACATATCAAATGGCACCCGAACACGCTGTTGAAATTTAAACAGCGAATACGGGAACTGACCAACCGAAACTGGGGCGTCAGCATGAGCTACCAGCTCTTTAAAACCAGCCAGTACATACGCGGCTGGATCAACTATTTTGGTATCGCCAATAGCTATCAGCTGTGCTGTGATCTGGATCACTGGATCCGACGCAGAGTACGAATGGCTTATTGGCGGCAATGGCGAAAGCCACGCACCAAGGTAAGAAACTTAATGAGATTGGGTGTACATGTTCAAGCCGCAGTTGCGTGTGGAGTTACTAGCAAAGGTCCGTGGCGAAGCTCTAAAACCCCCGGGATCAATCAGGCATTATCTAATGAATTTTTGACGAAGGCAGGTTTAGTGACACTTCGCGAGGGATGGATCAAGCTTCACTACTCTGAGTGAAACGCCCTGTGCGGATCCGCATGCAGGGTGTTGTGGGGACTGGAGGCTAGAAACCTCCGGTTACCCGATTA
>NZ_JAMDJP010000069.1:0-1951 GCF_023475945.1 Shewanella sp. 8A | reverse complement strand
GGCGCTGACAGGGTAAGTGCCGTCAGGCAGCACAGTACCGGTCAGGTCGACGCTCCAGTTACCTTGCGCATCAATCACTAAGCCGTTGGCGGTGGTGTAAACCACACCATTGATGGTGACGGCTAAGGTGCTGTTGTCATCCAAATCGACGGTACCTTTGAAAATCAGAGTGTTGTCGTTGGTGATAAAGTCACTGCTGGAGCTGCCAGTGTCTTGGGTGATGGCGGTGATGGCCACGGTGTTACCGTCACCGTCTTGGTCAATCTTGGTGTCGACGCTGCCGTTATCGCTGGCTTTTCCTGTGTTACCTGCAGGATCTGTGACTGAAGCATCTGCAGTGTAGCCACCTTCAGCGATAGGATTGGTCACATCAACTGCATAAGTTCCATCTGGGTTAACCGTAGTTGTAAGAGTTTGTTGTGCTCCCGTACTGTCGGTAACAACGATAGTGATAGTACTACCAGGAGGAGCATCGGTTGTACCAGTGATAGTGGGCGTTGTATCTTGCGTGTCATCGGGTGCACTCACAGTGATCACTGGACCTGTAGTATCCAGAACTGCGGAATCACTGCCTTCTGGTGAGGTATTGCCTGCTGCATCAGTTATGGTTGCAACGACAGTGATTGTTTCACCTTCATCAGGAGCTGGAAGCGTTAGATTAACAAATCCATTATCAATGTCTTCCTGCGTTAGGATGTAATCAACACCATTAACTGTGAGCGTATCTCCCGCATTCGCGCCAGTACCCTCCAAGCCAATAGTGACGTTTACTTCGGTTGCTCCACCAAGTTCTTCATTACTGATGAAGCCGTCATTGTTAGTGTCTGTAGTGATAGTGACACTAGGACCGCCATTTGCAACCGGAGTGATATTAATCGTTAATGTTGCGGTTGAGCCAGTATTGGTGGTGTAAGTAATGACGGGTACTTGGCCATTCCAGAATTCGTTAGGCGTAAATGTGTAGGAGCCGTCGGCATTGATGACTAAGCTACCGCCTTCTAAAGTAACTGTGGTGCCTGCTGCAACCGTTTGACCGTTGACTGTAAAGCTGGTCACGGACAGTTCATTGTCCACATCGCTATCGTTATCTAGCACGTTACCAGTTGCTACCGTATTTTCATCGACAGTATTTGTGTCGTTGGCAAGAACTGATGGGTCATCCACTGGGGTGACATTAATGGTTAAGGTGGCGGTTGCACCAGTGTTGGTGGTGTAAGTAATCACCGGTACTGTGCCATTCCAGTTGGCGTTTGGCGTGAAGGTGTAAGAGCCGTCGGCGTTGATGATTAAACTGCCACCTTCTAAGGCAACAGTGGTGCCCGCAGTCACGGTATTGCCGTTTACGGTGAAGCTGACAACAGACAAGGTATTATCAATATCACTGTCATTGCTAAGGACGTTACCGGTGGCAACGGAATCTTCAGCAACGGTATTGGTATCGTTAACCAAGACTGATGGGTCATCCACAGGGGTGACATTAATGGTTAAGGTGGCGGTTGATCCAGTGTTGGTGGTGTAGGTGATGACTGGTACTTGTCCATTCCAGTTGGCGTTGGGCGTGAAGGTGTAAGAGCCGTCGGCGTTGATGATTAAACTGCCGCCTTCTAAGGCAACAGTGGTGCCCGCAGTCACGGTATTGCCGTTTACGGTGAAGCTGACAACAGACAAGGTGCTGTCAATATCACTGTCATTGCTAAGGACGTTACCGGTGGCAACGGAATCTTCAGCAACGGTATTGGTATCGTTAACCAAGACTGATGGGTCATCCACTGGGGTGATATTAATGGTTAAGGTGGCCGTTGCACCAGTGTTGGTGGTGTAAGTAATCACCGGTACTTGGCCATTCCAGTTGGCGTTGGGCGTGAAGGTGTAAGAGCCGTCGGCGTTGATGATTAAACTGCCGCCTTCTAAGGCAACAGTGGTGCCCGCAGTCACGGTATTGCCGTTTACG
>NZ_JAMDJP010000068.1:0-2020 GCF_023475945.1 Shewanella sp. 8A | reverse complement strand
TGACAGGCAACCAGTCAGAATGCGATTCACCAAAAAAAATATTAGTTCGATTCAATGGAGGTTCCTTCAGTTTTCTGATGAAGCGCGGAGGTGGCTCAACCTGCGAAAAGAAACGAGTTGCTACGTAAGTCCGAGAACATGCTTTCCATGGTCTCTGAGCTCGCCTTTGGGACCGACATATCGGTAGAGAGTGACGCGCTCGATGCCGAGTTCCTTGCAGAGATCGGAAACTGAAGTATCGCGCTGGGCCATGGCGGCTTGCGCGAGACGCACCTGAGCTTTGGTGAGCGCGAATTTTCGTCCGCCCTTGCGACCGCGCGCTCTCGCGGAGGCGAGACCCGCCATGGTGCGCTCTCGGATCAGATCCCGCTCGAACTCGGCCAAGGTGGCGAAGATTCCGAACACCATGCGACCGGACGCAGTCGTGGTGTCGATCTGAGCGCCCTTTCCAGTCAGAACCCGCAGGCCGATCTTGCGGTCTGACAGCTCCTTCACCGTGTTGACCAGATGGGCAAGCGATCGTCCGAGGCGATCGAGCTTCCAGACCACCAGCACATCGCCGTCACGCAATGACTTGAGGCAGGCAGTCAAGCCAGGGCGATCATCACGACCGCCGGAAGCAAGATCATCATAGATATTGTCCCGTTCGACACCTGCGGCGCGCAAGGCGTCGTGCTGCAGGTCGAGAGACTGCGAGCCATCGGCTTTGGAGACGCGGGCATATCCGATCAGCATGTATCACAAACGTTGGTTTGAGGCGGCGCTTCGGCCACGATTGCATTGACCTCTGGAAATGTATCTCAACCAGCTTCATAAACAAAGCGTCTTGAACGCTATCAGATTTTGAAAAAGGAACATGTATGCCGCGTCGCGTCACTCTAACCGATCGGCAGAAAGACGCGCTGTTGCGCTTGCCGACTTCACAGACGGATTTGCTCAAGCACTATACGCTGAGTGATGAAGACTTTGGGCATATCAGGCTGCGTCGGCGCGCTCACAACAGGTTCGGCTTCGCCCTGCAATTGTGTGTCCTGCGCTATCCCGGCCGGGTGCTGGCTCCAGGCGAACTGATCCCTGCAGAGGTCATCGAATTTATCGGAGCGCAGCTTGGCCTGGGTGCCGACGATCTCGTAGACTATGCTGCCCGCGAGGAAACACGGCACGAGCATCTTGCCGAGTTACGGGGGCTCTACGGCTTCCGCACCTTCTCCGGACGTGGTGCGAGCGAGCTGAAGGAATGGTTGTTCCGAGAAGCCGAGATGGCGGTGTCGAACGAGGATATCGCCCGTCGCTTCGTAGCCGAGTGCCGACGCACCCGCACTGTCCTTCCCGCGACATCCACGATCGAGCGGCTTTGTGCCGCGGCTCTCGTCGATGCCGAGCGACGCATCGAGACGAGGATCGCCAGTCGGCTGCCTATGTCGATCCGAGAACAGTTGCTGGCATTGCTCGAGGAGACGGCTGATGATCGGGTGACCCGTTTTGTGTGGCTGCGCCAGTTCGAGCCTGGCTCGAACTCTTCGTCGGCCAACCGGCTGCTCGACCGGCTCGAATATCTGCAACGCGTCGATCTCCCCGAGGATCTGCTTGCCGGCGTTCCTGCCCATCGGGTGACTCGTCTGCGCAGGCAGGGTGAACGGTATTATGCCGACGGCATGCGCGATCTCCCGGAGGACAGGCGGCTTGCGATCTTGGCTGTTTGCGTCTCGGAATGGCAGGCGATGTTGGCCGACGCAGTGGTCGAAACCCACGACCGGATCGTCGGCCGTCTCTACCGTGCTTCGGAGCGTATTTGCCATGCAAAGGTCGCAGACGAAGCGGGGGTGGTGCGTGACACCCTGAAATCCTTCGCCGAGATCGGGGGCGCCCTGGTCGATGCACAGGATGATGGCCAGCCGCTGGGCGATGTCATCGCGAGTGGGTCAGGGTGGGACGGCTTAAAAACCCTTGTTGCAATGGCAACCAGGCTGACCGCCACCATGGCCGACGATCCGCTCAATCATGTGCTCGACGGTTATCA
>NZ_JAMDJP010000067.1:0-2025 GCF_023475945.1 Shewanella sp. 8A | reverse complement strand
ATATCGACAACCTCTCGCGCAACCAAGACATCGCGGTCGGACTGCAAGTGATCTTGAAGCCACGGGCCCGTCCCACCCCGACATGGACCTCGATGCCCGAACGGACGTTAGATTTCGAGTTCTAGGCGTTCTGCGATGAAGGTTGGATCCCAGCCGGGATTGAAAGTGTCGACGTGGGTGAATCCGAGCCGCTCGTATAGGCCACGCAGGTTCGGGTGGCAGTCGAGCCGCAGCTTGGCGCACCCCTGCGTTCGCGCGGCATGGCGGCAAGCCTCGATCAGCGCGGAGCTGACACCCCGGCCCGCATGTGTCCGTCGCACCGCGAGCTTGTGCAGATATGCGGCCTCCCCCTTGAGGGCGTCGGGCCAGAACTCGGGATCCTCGGCCGACAAGGTGCAACAGCCGACGATGCCGTCGCTGCAACTCGCGACTAGGAGCTCGGATCTCAGGACGAAGGTCTCCGCGAATGTCCGGTCGATCCGCGCGACGTCCCAGGCGGGCGTTCCCTTGGCGGACATCCACGCCGCAGCGTCGTGCATCAGCCGCACAACCTCGTCGATATCACCCGAGCAGGCGACCCGAACGTTCGGAGGCTCCTCGCTGTCCATTCGCTCCCCTGGCGCGGTATGAACCGCCGCCTCATAGTGCAGTTTGATCCTGACGAGCCCAGCATGTCTGCGCCCACCTTCGCGGAACCTGACCAGGGTCCGCTAGCGGGCGGCCGGAAGGTGAATGCTAGGCATGATCTAACCCTCGGTCTCTGGCGTCGCGACTGCGAAATTTCGCGAGGGTTTCCGAGAAGGTGATTGCGCTTCGCAGATCTCCAGGCGCGTGGGTGCGGACGTAGTCAGCGCCATTGCCGATCGCGTGAAGTTCCGCCGCAAGGCTCGCTGGACCCAGATCCTTTACAGGAAGGCCAACGGTGGCGCCCAAGAAGGATTTCCGCGACACCGAGACCAATAGCGGAAGCCCCAACGCCGACTTCAGCTTTTGAAGGTTCGACAGCACGTGCAGCGATGTTTCCGGTGCGGGGCTCAAGAAAAATCCCATCCCCGGATCGAGGATGAGCCGGTCGGCAGCGACCCCGCTCCGTCGCAAGGCGGAAACCCGCGCCTCGAAGAACCGCACAATCTCGTCGAGCGCGTCTTCGGGTCGAAGGTGACCGGTGCGGGTGGCGATGCCATCCCGCTGCGCTGAGTGCATAACCACCAGCCTGCAGTCCGCCTCAGCAATATCGGGATAGAGCGCAGGGTCAGGAAATCCTTGGATATCGTTCAGGTAGCCCACGCCGCGCTTGAGCGCATAGCGCTGGGTTTCCGGTTGGAAGCTGTCGATTGAAACACGGTGCATCTGATCGGACAGGGCGTCTAAGAGCGGCGCAATACGTCTGATCTCATCGGCCGGCGATACAGGCCTCGCGTCCGGATGGCTGGCGGCCGGTCCGACATCCACGACGTCTGATCCGACTCGCAGCATTTCGATCGCCGCGGTGACAGCGCCGGCGGGGTCTAGCCGCCGGCTCTCATCGAAGAAGGAGTCCTCGGTGAGATTCAGAATGCCGAACACCGTCACCATGGCGTCGGCCTCCGCAGCGACTTCCACGATGGGGATCGGGCGAGCAAAAAGGCAGCAATTATGAGCCCCATACCTACAAAGCCCCACGCATCAAGCTTTTGCCCATGAAGCAACCAGGCAATGGCTGTAATTATGACGACGCCGAGTCCCGACCAGACTGCATAAGCAACACCGACAGGGATGGATTTCAGAACCAGAGAAAGAAAATAAAATGCGATGCCATAACCGATTATGACAACGGCGGAAGGGGCAAGCTTAGTAAAGCCCTCGCTAGATTTTAATGCGGATGTTGCGATTACTTCGCCAACTATTGCGATAACAAGAAAAAGCCAGCCTTTCATGATATATCTCCCAATTTGTGTAGGGCTTATTATGCACGCTTAAAAATAATAAAAGCAGACTTGACCTGATAGTTTGGCTGTGAGCAATTATGTGCTTAGTGCATCTAAC
>NZ_JAMDJP010000066.1:0-3011 GCF_023475945.1 Shewanella sp. 8A | reverse complement strand
AGGCTTTGAACAAGCTTACAGGGCTAGGCATGCCTGTAACTTACCGTGTAGTTTGATATTTAGACGATTATGAGGGGCTTTGTTCGCTGAATCGATTTAGGAAACAAAGCCGTGTGATTACTGTCCATGCGCCGAGCCGACCGCCTATTTCAAATAGTGCAAATTCTTAAACATCGACGACTGACGACCGCCCAAGAGCTGGCTGATCGTTTAGAAGTCTCGACCCGCACCGTGTACCGCGATGTGCAGGATTTGTGTTTGAGCGGCATTCCCATTGAAGGGGAGGCGGGCGTGGGCTATCTCTTGCGCCACGAAGTGAATGTGCCGCCGCTGATGTTTAACGAGGCCGAATTGGAGGCGATTCAAGTCGGTATGCGCATGGTACAAACTTGGGGTGGCAAGGAGCTTGGGAGTGCGGCGCGCCAGGCGATGATAAAAGTGGAAGCCGTACTACCGAAACGTTTGCAAGCCTATCAATCGTTAATGTTCTCGCCGGATTTTTATCTAGATTCTAACGAGTTTCAGTTTCTCGATCCGCTGCGTAATGCGGCCCAGCGCCGTGAATACGTCAAACTATTCTATCAAGATGTGAATAAAACCCTGACAGAGCGCGAAGTGCGGCCGCTCGCCATCTATTTTTGGCGCGGCACTTGGACCTTGCTGACCTGGTGCGAATTACGCCAAGATTTTCGCAACTTTCGGGTCGATCGTATCACAGGATTATTAAGGCTTAACTGCCATTTTGAACCGACGCCGGGACAGGAGTTAGAGGATTATATTTGCCTGATGGAAAGCCAGTCTTAACATTTGCGGTGATGGTGGTGTTGATAGAAAGCGATGGAATACCTCATTGAGTGAGGAAAGCATTGTTTATATCGTTAACCATTCAAAGGAACTATGGTTCTAACCCAATGGTTTTAGTCAATATTGACTAACTCAACGCTTTGATTGGTAAGGTTATTATAGATTTTTAATTTATGTTTAATGGCGTAAAAGCCATCTCAGCAGATCCAGCGTTTAGCATATATGTACAATGTGGTATTTGGATATTTTACCCTGCACGGCTTATAAGGGCATGTTTGCTTGGTTTGACTCACAAAACGCATAAATGTTGTGCTGTACATACCTACGAGATCTATCCTTTCTGCTAAAATTTAGCGGGAAGGATAGCTTTGATATAGCGTAATGAGCATTTATGATGACATTTCAGCGTTTTAGTCTGTTCACTTTGCTGTTTTCTATTGGAATATGGACATATATACCAAACTCATATGCTGTTGATACTTTTATTATTAATCCTCCAGAATCGAATAATGACCATAGATACCAATATACTTATGATCTGTTGACATTAATTATTGAAGCAACAAACAATGATTTTGGTGTTGGAACAATACAGATTTCTGATGTTGTCATGAGTCGTAACCGTATTTTTAGAGGATTATTAGAAGGTAAAACAGTCAACGTTATTGCTGAAGCATCTAATTCTCAGTGGGATGAACAGTTAATTCCAATAAAAATACCAATCCGTAAAGGTATTCAGGGCTTTAGAGTATTTATTATCAAGAAACAAAATTTACCCATTATGGCCAATATAAATACATTGGCACAGTTAATGGCGTTAGATACCGGTTCTGGTAGCCAATGGTCAAGTAAAGCGGCCATGCAAAATGCTGGATTTAACGTTATTGAAAGTATTCAATATGATAATTTGTTTAATATGTTATCTATGGGGAGATTTATTACTTTCGGACGAGGTGTTAATGAGGCTTTTCAAGAGGTTGAACAGTTTAAGCAACAGTATCCCGATCTCGTTGTTGATGATAATATTTTACTGCATATACCACTTGCAACTTATTATTATGTTGCACCAAATCAGCCGCGTTTAGCCACAAGAATAAAAGAGGGACTTAAACGAATAATTGCTAATGGAAAGTTTGATGAATTATTTTATCGGCGTCATTGCGAATTTTTGTTAAAAAGTAATATTAATCATAGACGAGTTTTTAAAATTAATAACCCACTCACTACTGAAGCAGAAATGACATCAATTGTTGGTAAGGACTTTTTGCTCGAACCAAGTAGTGATTTTTCGACGTTATGTGAGAAGTACCATTAATCCCATATTTAATGGGAATATTAAGTTTTTCATTATCAAAAAAGTTAAATAGTTGTTAGCTGATCTGTGTGTGCTATTGATGGTTTACTTTCTTTAAAGAGGATTGGATTCTGTAACCAGATTAATACTGTTAACTGTATAGTAGATAAAAATTTTTCTTTATCCTCATTGCTAGCTATTGCTGTTTTGTTGGAGCATCATTATGCTAATTTCTGTTGTATTTTCACTGATTTGCACTATGAAGTAGTTGCTAGAGGAAATGATACGTAAGATGTCGAGACAGTTGTTGAGCTCCTCGACGCTGCATTTGCAGTGATGTGTCGGTGAGCAACCAATCGATCCTCTTAAATAGCAGTGAATTAGGTCGTGTCTGTTGGGATATCGATAGCGATATTTAGGGGGGAATCGTTGTTACTACAATCATTGGCAATCGCTAATGAAGATGGTTAAACAGTAATCGTAAGTCGTATTAATGAAAAACGCTGCGGAGGCGCTATGTTGAAAATTAGTTCTAGCTTATTGATGTGTTTGGTGTTGTTTGCTTGTAGTTCTATGCCGAAAGATTGGTCTGGAATGTCCGCCGATGAAATATCTGCTTGGAAGTCGGCAGGTTTTAGTTCTGAAGTTGCTCAAAAGTGGCATCTTAGTGGATTTGATGCAGCGCAAGCGTCTGACTGGAACAAGGCTGGATTTAATCTAAAGGATGCGATGGCGTGGGGAGCACAGAAATTTGCCCCAGAAGAAGCTAAAAATTGGCGCGATTCAGGCTTTGACTTAGACGAGGCTTTGTTTCCTAAATCAGTTGAACTAAAACCATAGCTGGTGATCTGATCGGCATAGCCTATCAACTCACCCATCAATCGTGTCAAAACCTCGCTATAAAACAACTAAC
>NZ_JAMDJP010000065.1:0-3077 GCF_023475945.1 Shewanella sp. 8A | reverse complement strand
AAAAAATTGAGTTCTTAAAACACTTGTTAAGTGTCTTGAATATTCAAGTCTAAGGCGAGTCCATCTTCTTGGTCGAAGATGAGACAAGTAAAACCAGCTGGTCGCAACGACTCAAGTGGCTCACGCAAGTGAAACCTATTTGGGTTGTATGGTTAAGCGACTAAGCGTATACGGTGGATGCCTTGGCAGTCAGAGGCGATGAAGGACGTAGTAACTTGCGAAAAGCGTTGGCGAGCTAGTAACAAGCATTTGAGCTAACGATGTCCGAATGGGGGAACCCGGCCGCATAAGCGGTCATCATTAAGTGAATACATAGCTTAATGAGGCAAACGAGGGGAACTGAAACATCTAAGTACCCTTAGGAAAAGAAATCAACCGAGATTCCCCTAGTAGCGGCGAGCGAACGGGGATTAGCCCTTAAGTCAGAGGGGTGTTAGTGGAATGGTCTGGAAAGTCCAGCGGCACAGGGTGATAGCCCCGTACACGAAAACTAACCTTTGATGAAAACGAGTAAGGCGGGACACGTGATATCCTGTTTGAATATGGGGGGACCATCCTCCAAGGCTAAATACTCCTGACTGACCGATAGTGAACCAGTACCGTGAGGGAAAGGCGAAAAGAACCCCTGTGAGGGGAGTGAAATAGAACCTGAAACCGTATACGTACAAGCAGTGGGAGCGGTTCTTGAGACCGTGACTGCGTACCTTTTGTATAATGGGTCAGCGACTTACGTTTTGTAGCGAGGTTAAGCGAATAGCGGAGCCGTAGGGAAACCGAGTGTTAACTGCGCGTTTAGTTGCAAGGCGTAGACCCGAAACCCGGTGATCTAGCCATGGGCAGGTTGAAGGTTGAGTAACATCAACTGGAGGACCGAACCGACTAATGTTGAAAAATTAGCGGATGACTTGTGGCTGGGGGTGAAAGGCCAATCAAACCGGGAGATATCTGGTTCTCCTCGAAAGCTATTTAGGTAGCGCCTCGAGCGAATACCATTGGGGGTAGAGCACTGTTAAGGCTAGGGGGTCATCCCGACTTACCAACCCTTTGCAAACTCCGAATACCAATGAGTACTACTCGGGAGACAGACGGCGGGTGCTAACGTCCGTCGTCAAAAGGGAAACAACCCAGACCGTCAGCTAAGGTCCCAAAGTGTATGTTAAGTGGGAAACGATGTGGGAAGGCTTAGACAGCTAGGATGTTGGCTTAGAAGCAGCCATCATTTAAAGAAAGCGTAATAGCTCACTAGTCGAGTCGGCCTGCGCGGAAGATGTAACGGGGCTAAACATACCACCGAAGCTACGGGTGCAATTCATTAGAGTTGCGCGGTAGAGGAGCGTTCTGTAAGCCGTTGAAGGTGAAGGGGTAACCCACACTGGAGGTATCAGAAGTGCGAATGCTGACATGAGTAACGATAAAGGGGGTGAAAAACCCCCTCGCCGAAAGACCAAGGGTTCCTGTCCAACGTTAATCGGGGCAGGGTGAGTCGACCCCTAAGGTGAGGCCGAAAGGCGTAATCGATGGGAAACAGATTAATATTTCTGTACTTCCGCTAACTGCGATGGAGAGACGGAGAAGGCTAGGCTAGCGCGGCGTTGGTAGTCCGCGTTTAAGGTGGTAGGTGGGTGACTTAGGCAAATCCGGGTCACTATACACTGAGAGCTGATGACGAGTCCCCAAGGGGATGAAGTAGTTGATGCCATGCTTCCAGGAAAATCTTCTAAGCTTCAGGTTAGCGGGAATCGTACCCCAAACCGACACAGGTGGTCGGGTAGAGAATACCAAGGCGCTTGAGAGAACTCGGCTGAAGGAACTAGGCAAAATGGTACCGTAACTTCGGGAGAAGGTACGCTCTTGTTGGTGATGAGACTTGCTCTCTAAGCTGACGGGAGTCGCAGATACCAGGTGGCTGCAACTGTTTATCAAAAACACAGCACTGTGCAAACTCGCAAGAGGAAGTATACGGTGTGACGCCTGCCCGGTGCCGGAAGGTTAATTGATTGGGTTATCGCAAGAGAAGCTCATGATCGAAGCCCCGGTAAACGGCGGCCGTAACTATAACGGTCCTAAGGTAGCGAAATTCCTTGTCGGGTAAGTTCCGACCTGCACGAATGGCGTAATGATGGCCACGCTGTCTCCAGCCGAGACTCAGTGAAGTTGAAATTGCGGTGAAGATGCCGTATACCCGCGGCTAGACGGAAAGACCCCGTGAACCTTTACTATAGCTTGGCACTGAACATTGACCCTACATGTGTAGGATAGGTGGGAGACTATGAAGTTGGAACGCTAGTTCTGATGGAGTCGTCCTTGAAATACCACCCTTGTAGTGTTGATGTTCTAACTTGGCCCCATTATCTGGGGTAAGGACAGTGCCTGGTGGGTAGTTTGACTGGGGCGGTCTCCTCCCAAAGAGTAACGGAGGAGCACGAAGGTTGGCTAAGTACGGTCGGACATCGTACGGTTAGTGCAATGGCATAAGCCAGCTTAACTGCGAGACAGACACGTCGAGCAGGTACGAAAGTAGGTCATAGTGATCCGGTGGTTCTGAATGGAAGGGCCATCGCTCAACGGATAAAAGGTACTCCGGGGATAACAGGCTGATACCGCCCAAGAGTTCATATCGACGGCGGTGTTTGGCACCTCGATGTCGGCTCATCACATCCTGGGGCTGAAGTCGGTCCCAAGGGTATGGCTGTTCGCCATTTAAAGTGGTACGCGAGCTGGGTTCAGAACGTCGTGAGACAGTTCGGTCCCTATCTGCCGTGGGCGTTGGATGATTGAGGGGAGTTGCTCCTAGTACGAGAGGACCGGAGTGAACGAACCGCTGGTGTTCGGGTTGTCATGCCAATGGCATTGCCCGGTAGCTATGTTCGGAATCGATAACCGCTGAAAGCATCTAAGCGGGAAGCGAGCCCCAAGATGAGTCATCCCTTGGACTTTAAGTCCACTAAAGAGCCGTTCGAGACTAGGACGTTGATAGGTCAGGTGTGTAAGCGTTGTGAGGCGTTGAGCTAACTGATACTAATGACTCGAGAGGCTTAACCATACAACCCAGATGGGTTTTGCTAAGTAGCACTTAG
>NZ_JAMDJP010000064.1:0-3765 GCF_023475945.1 Shewanella sp. 8A | reverse complement strand
ATGATATATCTCCCAATTTGTGTAGGGCTTATTATGCACGCTTAAAAATAATAAAAGCAGACTTGACCTGATAGTTTGGCTGTGAGCAATTATGTGCTTAGTGCATCTAACGCGCTGATCACCGGCGGTTGAAAACCGTCCGGTGGATTGGCAGGTTATGCTCCTTCATTTCATTTCTGGTTTCCTATAGGGCAACCAGGCTGTCCTTGCCGGCGCTGGGAACGCAGACGATGGCATCAAATGCCTCGCTCAAATTCGTTTCTACAGAGGCGCTTTGGGACCGCATTCGCTTTGCTTCCATGGGGTCATCTGTCAATGTCAGGCATGAATCCTCCTTACCACAGGCATCGATGACATACTGTTCCACACTATCCTCACGGATTGCATCGGCAGGCGTGGTCACAACAGAGAATCCAAGAGGACTGTCGGGCGATGGGAAATGCATTTCCGGCACGGTGAGTCCAAGATGGGTGAATGCAATCGCACGGTAATCCCCCTCCTCCCTCTCTGCGAGATGCTGTCCCATGGGAACAGCCGTAAGCTCGCCTGAAAAGGAAACTGGAGTTTTTTGTAAATGATTGTTGTGCGCCAGCAGAATTATCCTTACATCCGGATTCGCTCGAACCATTCCATCCACCACGCCCGCCATATACGAATCACGTACGGAAGTATCTCCCTCAAGAGAGGTACCATCGAAGAAAGCTTTCATTACACGCAAGGTTTCCAACGTATACTCTATCGACTCTATTCGATCAGAGGCTTTTCGGAAAAAATCGCTGTTGACGTGATTTTTCAGGACAGGGGCAAGCGACGCCAAACGGAGCTTCAATCTGGTTACCCCTGAGATAGCTTTCTCCTGCTGAGCCGTTTCCAACTCCCCCCATTTTGCCGATGAAATAACCGCCGACTGGCCATCAATGGACGTCAACAACTGAGTCAGCGCATCAACGTGGGGTTTCATGAGGTGGTCGATGACCTGGATAATTTCGGCCAATTGCGCTAGGTCGTCCCTTGGATTCAAGGTGTTGGGTAAATCGATTCCGACTAACTGCAGTTTTCTTCCTGATTCGCGTAGATATGATTTAACCCAAATCAGCACTGAGCCATACAAAGAAAAGGTCAGGGTATCCGAAAATCGCTCAAGTTCATGAGCACCGGCTGTTGAGTTGAGCCATTCAGATAGCCGGGATGCCTGAATCGCCCCACATTCCAAACCAATCGCATTAAAATCATGCCTCTCGACAAAATAGCGAATAAGACTAGCTCTAGCCAGTGAGAACTCCGCGACAAAGTGAGCACCCTCGCCAATGCCGACAATTCGGGCGCCCTCAACTACGGGATTAAGAATCTCAAACTCATTGAACTCCAGCTTTTGAGGCTGTAAAAGTGTTCTGGTCGTTCTCCATGTCATTTTTTTATCCTTTTGCGTTTATTGCTGAAATCGTCATACTTTCGCTTCGCCAATAACCAGGCTCACAGAGCATAACGTTGAAGTAACCGGCGCTGCGCGGTTTTATCGCGCAGCGTCCGAGTTGACTGCCGGGTTGGGCGGTAACGCTTCAATAGAGCGAAGGATTGCCCGCACGATTGCCTCCCTCTTGAAAAGATCATCCATTCTGTTTGGCGTATCAATATTCAGTGCGAAGAATACGGAGCCAGTCGGCCACTCAACCCATCCTACCCACCAACCCATACGGCCTTCCCAGCCCGTCTTTGCACGCAGTATCCAGTTGCGACCGGCTTCCACAATCATGAGATCCTTGACCAAGCGCTGATGTTCTACCCGAAAGGGCAGCTCGTTACGATAGAGCTTCCTGAGAAATGCAATTTGCTCCTGCGCCGAGATTGCAAGGCTGCCTTCTATCCAGTAATCGCCATTACTTGTCGAAGGATCGGCGTTGCCATAGTCGATTTTCTTCAAATAGCGCCGAGCTTTGTCATCACCAATTTCCTTTGCAAATAGCTCATACACCCAAACAGTAGAATTCCGCATTGCTGATCGCAAATCTTGGTCTTGATTGTGGCCTGCAAAGCCCCTGTTAACGCCGTCCCATCGAAAAATCTGGAACTCATCACGAACAGCGCCTGCATCAAGTGCAAAAAGTGTATGAGGTATCTTGAATGTCGATGCAGGCGAGTAGCGTTTCTTCGATCGCACAGGATCAAAAACCAACATGGCACGATCCGCTTGGCGTTCGTCTGCCACAACTATCGTGCCTTTGGCTTGAAATTCGCTGAAAAACTTCCTCCAGTCAGAACGTTCTAGCGTGCCTTCTTGCGCATGCGCGAAAGTGGCAAGAGAAAAAATGGAGAAAAGTATCGCGAAGATTCGGATTGCCATTAACTTTTCCTTAATGCCCAACGCCGAAGTTAAGTCGTGCCGCGAAGCGGCATCGGCTTGAACGCATTGTTAGACATCATTGCCGAGCACCTTGGTGATCTCGCTTTTCATGAAGTGAATAAATTCTTCCAACTTATCTGCGCGCAAGACCGAGCGATCTTCCTCTTGCCCAAGATAAGCCTGTCTAGCTTCAAGCAAGACAGACTGATGCTGGGCAGGTAGATGTTCCATTGCCCAGTTGGCAGCGACATCCTTCGGCGCGATTTTACCAGTTGCTGCGCTGTACCAAATGCGGGACAACGTAAGCACTACATTTCGCTCATCGCCGGCCCAGTCGGGCTGCGAGTTCCATAGCTTCAAGGTTTCATTCAGCGCCTTGATTAGATCTTGTTCAGGAACTGGATCAAAGAGTTCCTCCGCCGCCGGACCTACCAAAGCCACGCTATGTTCTCTCGCTTTCGTTAGCAAGATAGCCAGATCGATGTCGATCGTGGCTGGCTCGAAGATACCCGCAAGAATGTCATTGCGCTGCCATTCTCCAAATTGCAGTTCGCGCTTGGCTGGATAACGCCACGGCATAATGTCTTCGTGCACGACAATGGTGACTTCTATAGCGCGGAGAATCTCACTCTCGCCTGGGAAAGCCGAAACCTCCAAAAGATCGTTGAACAAAGCTCGCCGCGTTGTGTCATCAAGCCTTGCGGTCACAGTAACCAGCAAATCAATATCACTGTATGGCTTCAGGCCGCCATCCACTGCGGAGCCGTACAAATGTACGGCAAGCAACGTCGGTTCCAGATGGTGCTCGATAACACTAAGCACCTTGGATAGTTGCGTCGAAATTTCGGCGGTCACTGAGTCCCTCATGATGTCTAACGGGCGAGGTAAGCCGACCGCAGAATGCGGGTCGGCTTGACCGAAATGTTAGAGCCAGAAGCCAAAACGGATAACCGTAACTTGGCGACGGGCGCTAACTGCGAAAAGGCACGGTGCCACCGAGGCGGCACAGCACTACGAAAAAAATAGCTGCTCGCGCTTGCTACACAAGGGCCAGAGGCCAAAAAGACCACAAACCAGCGTAACGCCACCAGGCGAAGCCCAGAGAAACGGCAAACCCAGCGCTGCACAGCGTTTGAGAAACTGAATGCCGTTTGAATAAACATGGGCGAAATAAAGGAGGGTTTCAGTGGTACTAACGCTAAGTTCAGCCGCAGGCTGTAAATTGGTTTTTTGTGGAATACTTTTGCGTAGCAAAACCACAAAAAGGCAACTTACAGACTGTCGAGTGCGCGAAGCGCACGCTGCTGGAACGATTTGTGTACGCCCAGCATGGGCATGAACTTATGAGGTGAAAGTCCTCTGTAGGAAGATCACCGTTTACCTTATTGGATCAATACAAGTAAACGATAACTACTAGTGAATGG
>NZ_JAMDJP010000063.1:0-3829 GCF_023475945.1 Shewanella sp. 8A | reverse complement strand
TGGCTAAATTTGCCCAACGCGCCAAAAATGTAAAGTTAGCTTTAAATTCTAAAATCACTCACTTGAATTCTCGTTCTCAATCAGCGCTTGCTTCCAATATTCTGGTTCAGCATATCGAGCAACCAATGCATCGATATCTATTTTTGAGGTTGATGGACTAAACTCAAAATTGCCATACATATTGATGTGCTGCCATGCAACGGGCGAAATACTGTGAAGCTGAGCCAGTGCATTTTGATCTCCTACTGTTTGCTTCTGTTCATAGACACGAGATAGCAGCGCTGTGTTGTAGTAAATGACCGCGTTGGTGATGAGCCGAGAGCATTCATTCCATATTTGCTGCTCCTCTTCTGTTTTTACTCTGAATTTTCCACCGTTAACAAATGCAACTGCTCGTCTAAGACGATGATAGGCTTCGCCACGATTTAATGCTTTTTGTACACATTGACGTAAGCCAACATCGTCGACAAAGTCGAGAATGTATAGCGTTCGGCATATGTTTTCCAACTCCCATAATGCTTTCTTGGTCTGATTCTGACGCGAATAGCTCGAGAGTTTGCGAACAATCGTGGCTTGAGTAACATCTTTTTGAGCTAGCGATGCCATGATCCGTTGAATATTGGGCCATTCACGTTCAATCAATTCATCGTTGGTTTTTCGGGCAGGCTTTATTAGCCAGTCACCACACTCATTGGGATGTTGTGAGCCGACTAACGTATCCATTTTCTTATGCAAATCACGATAACGAGGTGCAAAATGATATCCAAATGCATGCAAAATCCAAAAATTAACCTGATTGGTGCCATGGGTGTCAGTGGAATGCCGTTCTGGCTTTATATCAGAGGTATTGTTATGCAATAAATCGAAAACGTAATGGCTTTCATGTTCGTGAGTCCCAATAATCTTTGCATTTATAGGAACATGATTTGCAACCAACGTGTAGGCGCTGACACCTTTCTGTAAACCAAAATACTTGGGAGAATATTGAGCGTTAAGGGTGTTAATTTGCGTTTCTATCCGCTGACCATCGCTACTTGAATGAAGTGTGTCCTGAATATCATAGAGATGAAATGCGGGTAGCTGGCTGGTCGCATTACTAATCGCATCATTAGCCGCTCGTAATGTCTCCAAGCGTAGATAATTTCTTGATGTCCCCGCCATTGATGCTGAGCTAAGGCCTGAAACCTCAGCCATTTTTGCTAACCCCATGTTTGTTCCCATCGCAACAATACAGGCGAAAATTTCACGGGGATCAGCTTCATGCTTTACATAACGATCTAATACATGGGTAAATGCATTTAAAAATCCAGTATTACCCGCAACAAACCACAGTAGATCCGCAATACCAATTCCTGGTAACTGGCTGTAAAAATCGCTATTAACGGATTCATCACTGCTCGGATAAAGCAGCTTCCAACGACGCTTTTCGGCAGCCCCAATTACTTTAATATGTTTGTTGACCCCATCAGAAATATGTTGGTTAATCGCACTATAACGTGCTGCTAGCATAGTATGAAATACAGCCAGAGTATCTTGGATAGGGGCCAATAAAATGGGTGCACCAATATCTTGCAATACTCGTTCTTTATCCTGCCATCTAAGATCGCTTATTAAGTCATCTTCAAAGCGGCGAAATTCATTACTATGTTTAACGTACACATCACCCGCTTCCAGTGAGTTGCGTAGTAGGCGATAGACCAAAAACTCATAGCGATCTACATCAAGCGTTTTAAATGTTTTGCCCTCTTTACTAAACAAATATCGGCGTAAACCTTTAGGAATAATCTCAGTCGGAAATGAATTAGGGTCAGTTTGCCTTGGTGATTTTTCTGTGCGCAATAAGTTTTGTAAAAACGCGATAGCTTCAAGCAAAGGAGAGTCTTCTACACGTCCGGCAAAATCCAGATCAGTAAAAAGTTGCCTTAAGTTACGTTTGAATGTGGCGGATAATTTTGTGTAATGTGACCATTCAAATGCCGTTTTGTCGAAAGCAATATTGCGTAAGTAATCAGCAACTAATGGGAATCTCTCTTGTTCAAGCAATGCATAGGCTTTTTCTTTAATAATGGAAAAAGGTGTGTCATCGGTGATGGTGTCATCCGTAAACAGGCTCAATACATGACCCGCAGCCTGTAAATTTTTCGCTGCATTGGTAACCGCATTATTCATTGCTTCTTCAGCGGCACGCTTGGCCTGTTTCTCGTATTGATCGACCCAATGGAGCAATGCTTCAATTAAGTTGTCATTAATTTGCTGAAACCGATGAAAAGCAAAAAACAGCAGATATAACTGAGCAGTCTCTTTTTTCATGCGTTGAAGTTTATAAGTGGTATAAAACTTAACCATAGAAGCATAATACTTGCCGCTTTCATTGGAGATCCCCGCTGTTATGAGGAACTGCTTGGCAAACTCATGTAGAGGCTGGAAAAACTGCCGCCGTGCGACTTCATGTCGCAATTCTTTATAACTGAAATCTTTAGCTTCATGTTTTAATGCGCTGACGCGAAATACTCCTGACTCAGCCCGAAGCAAAGCCGCTAATTGCTGATCGATAAGTGAAGTCATGCAAGTGCTAAGTAATCGAGCAATACGGGTGCGTTCATAAGCCACCACTCTACCAATCATCTCTTGCATATACCGATAACTGGGCATGACAATACGGTGTAATGCTAAGTATTGGGTTAATTCACGAAAGATAAAGATAGGTTGTGTCGATAACATCGCAACCCGCTGTGCTTTATCTTCCAAATCAACTTTTACCTCATTATCACATTGTTTATACTGGAATAAATCAAGAATTGCTCGTTGTTGTTCAGCCCTAATCGGTCTTGAGGGACTTTTCAGTCTTGAAAGCGTTTTGGTGGGAAAGTACAGCGCGGCAATGTAATCCAAGTCATTTAGTACTGACGATTCTTGTTCATAACTGAAAAACTGCCGTTTGGCTTTGAAATAGCCCAGTTGCAATACTAAATGGGCTGCCACAGAAAACGTTCGGGTATTGTCGAATAGCTCGCGCTCTTTAGCACTTAAGTCAAAATATAATCGACGATCATCATCTGAGAAATGAGGTAATCCAAACAGTTCATCTATTTCATCAGTTGACAAAATAGATAGCCGCCGAACATCATTTTTCATGGTGCCCTCCCTATTTCACTACATCAAATAATTTCCCGCTCCGCGAGATGTGCAAGTGGAACCATACTTTTATGTAAGATCCCAAATACAACGAATTGATGCTCATGTTGGATGTAATAGATGACATGACTTGAATAAGGGAAGCTAAACACATTCATGCGTACCTCGGGTCTATTTTTCCCAAGGGTGGGTGTTTCAGCCAGCAGTTGAATCGTTTGTCTAAGTCCTGATAAATAGGTCTTCGACTGAGTCGTTCCCCATTGGGCTAACGTAAAGCGGTGAATACCTATCAGATCAGATTGTGCATCGGGCGTTAAATGATAAGTTACCGGCATTAGTCATACTGCCCTGCGGCCAGCTCATCAAAAAAGGTATTACCATCAACCAAATTGCCCATTTTGATGTCAGTTATGGCTTTCACCGCTTTGGATTGAAGCAAATGTAATTTTAGTGTCTCGATACTTTGGTATGCATCAGCTGAAATAACAACGGCCACAGGCTTGCCATTTTTATTAATTTGGATTGGAGCTTGTTGAGCTTTGAGCAACAAATCTCCAAAGTGAATTTTTGCTTCATTGGCTGAAAGAGTGTTCATTTATCACCTTTAAACGAATCGTTCGATTCGCTCAATTTACACCAGTTGGGCGATAAAAGTCAAAAATGCACCCTATCAAAATGTATACTATTTGATAGC
>NZ_JAMDJP010000062.1:0-5440 GCF_023475945.1 Shewanella sp. 8A | reverse complement strand
TTTACCCTTACTGAACAAGTACTAAATGGGCAACTGAGGCCGCTGAAACAACCACCGGAGCTGGACAAATGGCCTTAGCGTACGTTTTCGTACCATTGGGCTTCACACCCCGGTCAGGCCAGAAATGTGGCTGAGTGGGACTGCGGGGGTGGGGCTGGCACCCATTATACCCCACTTTGCATGATGGTCTAACTTTGTGGTTATAGGACGACTTTTAGGGCGCCTAGATTTGCTCGATTAGGACAAATTTCGGTCCATCCACGCTGATTGGCGTAGCAGCGCGATGGCATCAGAAGGGGTAACTTTCCATGCGTTGGAAAGCTGGCGAACTGCGAAAACTGCAAGCTCCATCCGGTCGTCATCATTGATAAAATTCTGGAGCTGGTTGCCTCGCTCGCTGAGGATGATTGCAACACCGGCTTTGCCGTTGTTGTAAACCGCAAAGCTCTTGTTCTTCGAGTCACCGTGATAGGAACCCTCAGCCTTGCTACGCAAGCCAAAAAGAACACAGCAAAACGCCGTCAGCTCGCCACGAGTGAGTTGCACTGTGATCTTGCTTTTCCAGTCTGGGCTGAACCCCGACTCCCTGATCGGTGCAATCTCGATGCTGACAGTAGGATAATCACCTCTGGTTAGCGTGTGTTGCACATTAATGCCGGTACGTTTCGCCGGTTCTTTCTGCCAGTCTGAGAAAAATTTCAGGCTTTCGCCGTAGGATTGTTCTGTCATTCCAAATTACCTTTGCTTTGAAGCTCCTGGAGCTGAACCACGAGATTACGTTGGACTTTTGCTATCTCCGTCACCAGATCGGCGGTGGCAATGGCGTCGGTCGCTGCTGAATGGGCTTGACCTTTCCAAATCACGCCTGCTTGGTAGGTTGCATCCGCAAGCGAGATAGTGCCGTGCCGGTTGGTTGAACCAAAGGCATCAGACGCCAGCGTCATCGCACACAGCAAATTTTTCTCTTCCCACCAAGGCATATGATCTCCAAATGCTCCGGCAGTCTGCCTCAACAGCCTGCTATCGAAACTGGAGTTAAATATCACTACATGTCGGCCAGAGAGAAGCTGGGCAAGAGCTGGCGCAATTTGAGGCCACATAGGCTCATTCGTCAGATCCGCCTCGCTGATTCCATGAACATCCATTGCATGAGGGGAAATTTTCACGGTTGGCCGCAACCTGGTGTTCAGTAGAACATCGCCCCAGATGTCTGTGACAGCCAACTCTATCACCTGGTCTCTTTCACCAAGGCCGGTCGTCTCAGTGTCGAGAACTACGGGCTCCAGGTTTACCCATGTTTCAGCCACAACCGATGCTTTTGCCAGGTTGCTACGCATTCTTGCTTTGATAGATAGGATAAGCTGAGCCCTGATTTGTTTTTCTGAGGCCGGAGAACAGGCCCTGCTCTTCATTGGCTCGCAATCAGCAATACGGAACACGCCAAATTGTCTGCCATACCCGTTTTTGTAGAACGACACAGGCTCCACTCCGGGCTTGGGCTTCATCCTAAATTCATCCCTTAGCCGCCCCTTTGAAAAGCATCTATCGTCTTTTATGGCATCGGCTCTGGCGAGTTCGAGTTCTTCATCATTCATTTTGTTAATCCGCTAGATCGAGGCGTTGGCTTGCTCTCTTCAAACGTTCATCACCACGTCTGTCATATTTCTGGGTGGTGGCGATACTTGAGTGGCCCATAGCATCCTTCACGGTCACAATGTCCTCACCGTTATCCAGCATCGAGGAGGCAAAGGTACGCCGAAGATCGTGAGGCGCGAACTTTTCCAGACCTGTTTCGACTCTTCTGGTATCCAGAATGTGGTAGATGGCCTGATCAGACATCCTCTCTCCTGTCACATCATCAAATCGCCTTATCCTCGGGAAAAGAGGACCTTCATGCTCCCCCCGAACCTCTTCAACCCACTTCTCCAGTCTTTTCCATGCACCGCCAGGTACATAAGCAATCCTCTCTTTGTTGCCCTTGCCAAGCACCTTGAGAGCTCGGTCCTTATAAATCATGTCCACCATGTCCAAGGCGACAATTTCAGAACGACGTAAACCGCATCCGAGAAGAACCCCCAAAATGGCCGCGTCACGCACCCCCTTGGAGCTTGGATCGCTTTCACATGTGAAAAAAAGACTGCGAATTTCATGGCGTTCAAGGGCTCTGCCCTTGGGTAGCCTGGACCCTTTCACAGAGCGTACTTGCTTAATGTGCTGAAAACTGTCCGTGTCTATTTGTTTCATCGTCCACGCTTCAAGAGCTACACCTTTCAGCGCTGCGAGATAGGTGTTGATGGTTGCCGGAGCTTTACCTGAATCGCTTAGCATTTCCAGCACGGCCAAAATATGGTGTCTCCTCATTGAGCTCCATGCGCAATCACGAAGGTTTTGAAACCCGATCATCTTGGCGACTATATTGAGGAATGAGCCCATAGTCTGCCTACTTCGCTTTGAGCCAAGACTCAACAGGTAGGCGATGGCAGGGTTGTCATGGATGTTCTGGAGAGAGCTCGATGATGGCAGCAACTCTCCACGGACGCTTTGTTCTGACGGAACGGGAGCTTCTGCATGTGGAATTAGCTCTTCTTGGTCGTTGTTCGTATCGTACAAAATTACCTCCTAAGTCCGACCGCAACGAGAAGCAAATCCCATATTTTGAGGTGGAGAGGGGCTTCCATCTCAACATGTTGCGTTTCGTAGCTTTGTATCAGTGATTCATACTTGGTAGGAACGCACAGTAATTCGTAAACTGTTCGGTTGGGCTTGGTGATCGGCTTATTCGGAGTGAATCCATGTTTGTTCTGGAGGTACAGTGCTATCGCGCCACTTCTGGATTCTCCGTAATAGCAATGAACGAAGATCTGATCGATACCACTACCGACCAATCCATCTAGGAAGGTGGACAACTTTTCAGCCTGGAACGAGTCGATGTAGGATGCGTAATTCATCCGGAACGCTGACTTCATCGTGTAGATGGTGTTCTCGGAATAGCCTCCATCGTAGAAGCTGTCACGGTACAATAGCTCCCACGGTCCGAGAGCGGCAGGGGACTTGTCTGGGTCTGTTATGGAGACCATAGCCGCACCAGCAACTGGCTCCAGCTTTTCGGCCTCAGATTGGCTGATGAAGATGACTTTTTTCATGGGTATCTCCTACATCATGCGACGAGAACACGGATGAGTAGCCATAAGCTCACGGGCCTGGCGCTCACCTTCCTCAGTACCGAAGGGAGCTGTGGTATAGACGCCACCATGTCTCAAGTCCACTATATTGCTTCGGCAGCACTGGCCGACGTTCTGCACCTTGCTATCTGTATCCAACCCGCCAAATGTGTGGCAAGGCCCAGAAAACGGCTTTTTGCACACTGAGCATCGGTTATTGTTCTTGTTGATGACTCGCTCCAATACCTTTTCAAATTTGCTTTTGTTTAACATCTGGGGCCTCCTTGTTACTCGGTCGATTCTTTGGTTTGAACATAAGGAGTTGCTTTACCTACCAATGTTTCTTTTACATAAACCCACCGACTACCCAGATCTAGCTTTGAATATTCACCTTTGTAAAAGCGCTCATCCCATAATTGCCTAAAATGGCCTGACCTAATGTGCTCTGACTTGTTTTTTGTGTAACCATCACTTAGACCAAATTTAAATGCTGTTACTTTTTTTGACTCACCATTACCTTTAATAACCTTTTTTAGGTTAAAGGTTGAAGGTACACCAGGTATCAAAAACTGGTTATTTGTTGCGCTGTTATACACGCAAAGCGCAATAATAAATTTCAAGATAACAAAAACAATCCTTTTACCATCTTCATCCGATTGATCACATTTTATTAGTGATGTATCCAAAGTGTCGCTATCCATAACCATCTGAATTACTTCTGATTTTAACGCTATCTGGTATCTAACGTCGTCAAGATCTGTGTGCATAGATAGTCTTAACTCAGGCGAAAAAGAGCTATCATTTTGATCAAAATTCACTCCCTTTATTCCAAGCTCTTCATAGAACTCGTTTTGTTCTGATTCAAGCTCTTGCTTGGAATCTGAATACTTTACTAGAACTGGCGAAAGCCCTACATCCGTAGGAAAAGCGATTGAGAAAACTGGTAATGGAAGGGGGATTTTTCTTATATCCCTGCCTTTTATTTTCATATTAAGCAATGCAGGAACCGTTTCTCTATCCTCTATAAAAATGATGTTTCTACCGTTCTTATCCCAAGCGTGCTCCATGCCATAAACAGGGTCATGTTCTCTGATCCCATTTTCTGACTCACTAACACTCAATATGGAGCTTAAATAACGAGGAAAACTAACCCCTAACTTACGGCATTTCCGCTTAATAGAGGATATTTTGGTTCGATATATCTGATACTGACTCATAGTACATTCTCTTTCCTATTCATGAATCTCAAGCCCACTCCGAAAAAAACATAACTAATTGTAAATAATGGTTTTTATGTTTTCGTGTCCAAACTTCATCTTACACAAAGGTTGATTCGGGCAATCTTTATTTGATATTGGCAAACTTTATCCTACTTGGGGTCGTTTGCGGGAGAGGGCGAAATCCTACGCTAAGGCTTTGGCCAACGATATTCTCCGGTAAGATTGATGTGTTCCCAGGGGATAGGAGAAGTCGCTTGATATCTAGTATGACGTCTGTCGCACCTGCTTGATCGCGGCCGCGATAGCTAGATCGCGTTGCTCCTCTTCTCCATCCGCGTTCCAAGCTGCGGAAAGGCACCCATAAGCGTACGCCTGGTCGAGCAGGCGACGCGGATCGACGTCCAGCGCACGAGAGAATGCGTCCGCCATCTGTGCAATGCGTCTAGGATCGAGACAAAGGTCGTCTCTGTCAGCCGGATCGTAGAACATATTGGCGGCGCCAAAGCCCACTTCACCGACCAGACCGACGGGATCTATCACCAGCCAGCCGCGACTGGAGAACATGATGTTTTCATGATGCAGATCGCCATGTAGCCCACGCAGTTCCGAGGCATTGCTCATCATTTGATCGGCTATAATCGCCGCGTGGACGTAGTCAGTTTGACAACCTGCGTTTTGATCATCGCGCGCCCGCTGAAACAAAGCTGCAAAGCGATCCCGGATCGGGAGAAGGGCAGAAGGCAGGGGTTCCTCAGATGCGGCATACAGCTTCGCCATTAGTTCCGCTGCAATTTCGGTCGCCTGGTAGTCGCCGTGCTCGGCAACGATGTGAGAGAGCATTCGCTCCCCGGCATATTCGAGCAACATCAGATTGTTCTCACGACCGAGCAACCGGACTGCTCCCCTCCCATTGCGCCATACCAGATAGTCGGCCCCGCGCAGTTCATCAGCAATGTCTTCTATAGGTTTCAATCCCTTGACGATTGCAGGAGTCCCGTCTGGCAATGAAACTTTCCAAACGAGGCTGGAAAAGGTGTCCGCAATGAGAACAGGTTGCGA
>NZ_JAMDJP010000061.1:0-6198 GCF_023475945.1 Shewanella sp. 8A | reverse complement strand
AAGAGTGTTCATTTATCACCTTTAAACGAATCGTTCGATTCGCTCAATTTACACCAGTTGGGCGATAAAAGTCAAAAATGCACCCTATCAAAATGTATACTATTTGATAGCACTAGTTATTATCTATCAAAACTACTATCATAAATGCATTATCAAAACCTTTACAGAGATATGGTAATTTATGTCCAGAGTTGGTTATGCTCGAGTGAGTTCCACAGGTCAAAGCTTAGAAGTACAACTCAGCAAATTGCATCGAGCTGAGTGCAATAAGATATATCAAGAAAAACGCAGTGGGAGGACGGCTGAACGGTCAGAATTTCAATCTTGCATGAATTATTTACGTGAAGGGGATACCCTAGTGGTAACACGACTCGATCGTCTTGCTCGCTCAGTCGTCCACTTAGCCCAGATTGCTTCGCGTTTTCAAAGTGAAGGCATTGATTTACTCGTTATCGATCAGAACATTGATACGAGCACTTCGACTGGGAGACTCATGTTCAATATGTTGGCTGCTATTGCTGAGTTTGAAAATGACTTGCGTACTGAAAGGCAAGCTGAAGGTATCGCAAAAGCCCATGAAAATGGAGTTAAATTTGGTAGGCCTGTAAAACTTACAGACATCTTAAAACAAGCTATTTATGATAAAAGAGCTGAGGGGGCCACTATTGGCCAGCTTGCCAAGGAGTATCACCTTGGAGAGGCTTCTATTTATCGGGCTATAAATTCAGTTAAACAATCAATTGCTTCCTCTACTCGATAGATGTTAAAGAGCTGCGAGATTATGGAAAATACTAAGCGCCAAATCCCTATTGTTATTGATACCGAGCGTAATGAGCCCATTTGGGTTGAATCATTAAGTTGGATCTATGAGCAGCATGAACTACAAGAAATACGTCAAGCCAACATAAAACACCATCGTTTCGTCTGTCAAAACTGTAAACAACTGGTGTATCTTCATGCAAAACGAGATGACGATAGCCGGCACGGGCATCAATATTACTTTAGTCATCCAGAAGGGATTTATTGCGATTGGAAGTCTGATAGTAAATCTCGTGCGGAAATTTACGCTGGAGTAAGTGAGGGAAATAAGCATTGGCAAATGAAAGAGCTACTCGCTAAGACGCTTATGAACCTCCCCAATTGGGAAGTGATTGATGTCGATACGCAGTTTGTTTTTAGCCTAGACAAGCTCAAACGTGCAAAACCCGACCTCCATGCTCGTTATTTCGGTAAAGATGTTGCGTTTGAAATCCAACTTCGTAGTGAATCCCCAAAAGTCATCCTTGACCGACAGCATTTCTATCAGGAAAAAGAATGGCCATTGATTTGGCTAAGTGCCGAGAATGAAGATCAGATCCTTGATTTTTTTGATAAAGAAAGAATTGCGGTAAAACAAGTCCAGAAGGATATTGCCTTTTGTAACCGAGGGAACTGGTTCATTTTTAATGCAATCTTAGCTTCCGAATCACTCGAAAATAAGCAGCTTACGATATTAACGAAAGTGTGGGAGCCCAGATTAGCTGGTAAAAAGATTTATTATGATTGGTGCCAATATAGTGTTACCTACGACCAACTCACCCATCACGATGGTGAAACTTTTTATAGGGACTTTTACGCTTTAGATTGTGCGCTAAAAGCTGATTTGGTTGAACAAGGGAAGTTAAGAGTTTTAGCAAATATTGACCATTTCAAAAACCAAGAATACCGCGATTGGAGCCAATTTTTAGTTGCTGCCAAGATATGCTGGCCAACTCTCGATATGAGCAGCGATGCTGATTGGCTGCATTCTGTGTTTAAAGAAGACTATTATCTACGTGTACTGCAAGTAAAAAGCACTGTGCTAACTATCATTCGATATTACTCATCAGACATGCCTAGTTCATATAAACGTTGGGAACAATTTGCATTAAAATTGAGCCATTTATACTTTGGTTTCCACAAAAATATGAGCTTAAGTGTGCTCGAAAAAATTATGTTAATCCTTGGGTATGATCTTTCAACTAAGCTGGGTAGAAGACAAAAATCCTATGCGCGAGCTGTTCATAACTTTTTCGACTATGAAGCATTTAAACCATACCAAGCACTTTGCTTACGTGCTATCGAACTTAGCGAACATAAAGAAGAGCTTTTACATACGCCTAATGTACTGACACGATTGAATGATCCTATGAAAAAATCTATCGAAATAAATTCAAGTTTAGATGATTTTCTAGAATGGTTTGCTTCTGCTCCTATCTGTGAGCAAAGAGGGTTGTAGCGTAGTTTTGCTAACTTTACATTTTTGGCGCGTTGGGCAAATTTAGCCATGTAAAAGACGCCAGACAACGGCTGATAGACGAAGGTCAGTCGGTTACGTTGGATTCGTTGCGTATTGAGCTGGGCAATACCGGTTCTCGGTCAACCATACAGCGCTGGCTCAGAGAACTGGAGAACGACGATTCGACCTTGTTGCAGGATGAGCAGCTTCTGACGGAGACGATCAAGACGACGGTGCTGCAATTGGCCAGACGACTGCAGGAAGAGGCTCTGGCCAAAGTGGAACAAGCAGAGGCCATGCATAAAACTGCCCAAGCGAATTGGCAGCAGCTGGCTGACAACCTGCGTACACAAATTCAGGATTTGACGGCGCAAACCGACGACTTGCAGCGCAAGCTCTTATCATCTGAGGACCGCAATAAAAAGCTACAGGAAGCCAGGCAGCAAGATGCACTCACCATGGCGGAACTCACCGGTGAAAATGCCCATCTGAAAAACCTGCTCGCCACCAAGGATCAGCATATTAGCTCTCTTGAAGACAAACATCAGCATGCCAGACAAGCGCTGGAGCATTATCGTGCTTCTGTCCAAACGCAGCGAGAGCAGGATGTACAGCGCCATGAACACCAGATCCAGCAGGTACAGGCAGACCTTCGCGTAGCACAGCAAACTGTGATGGTGAAACAGCAGGAAGCGAGCACTCTGCTGGCGCAGGTACAGCAATTAACAGCCACGCTGCAGCATTCAGAGACTACATCCGCGCAGTTGAAGGAGCAGATGGGTAGTCTTGAGACGGAGCGCCGTCAATTAGAGCGTCAACTGGAGCATCGAAATACCCTGTACGCGGAGCTCCAAAAAGCCTTTGATGCGAAATGCCACGATGTACAGCAGTTACAGGCCCATATTTCGAGCGTGAAAACACAGGAAACAACCTGGTTGCAGGAAAAGGCCGCATTAACCGCGACCTTGGCCACTCAGCAGCAACTGTGGCAGCAGGTTTATCGGAACCAAGGCAAGCCAGCATAGCGCTCAAGATTGCGTCATGTTTATTGCAATTTATTATTCTTAAAGGAGACAAAAAATGTCTGATTATCGCTATATACAGGCAACGTCAGAGTCGTTTAGCGCTCATAAAGACGCAGTAAAGGACCCTGACTATACAACGGTATCGATCCGTGAACTTGAGTATGACAACTTGGGTGTAAAGTACATGCACATCCACTTTACAGATTTCAGTGAAGGGGTTCACTTTGGTGATAAAGCATGGCCTGAATTTACCAGGATATACGCCAGATCAATGAAAAAATGACTATATCGTTCGATATTAGTCGAGCCCAGCGAAGAATGACTCAACAAGCGCTCATTCATCTTCAAACAACTCGCCAAACAGCTCTTTCACTTTGACTTTCGCATCTTTGAGAGCGAGTCGCCCTTCATCCGTGATGGTATAAAAACGAATTTTGCGGCTGCCGTTTTGTTCAATGGTGGAATGTAGATACCCTTTAGATTCCATGGCATGGAGCATCGGATACAATGTGCCGGGACTGATATCGTAGCCATGATGCGCTAATTCTTCGCTGATCTCGGAACCATAAATGGTTTCTTTTGCAGCATGATGAAGAATATGCAGCCGGATCAAGCCAGCATAAAGGTCCCGTTGTGTCATGAGGTTACTTAGTTAAAAAGCCATGCGCCTATTATACCACCGGATAAAACCACAACCCAAGGGCTTAGTTTCCAGTGCATTAAGGCAACAAAAGCAACTAAGGCGGCAGCAAAATCTAACGGAGATTTGATAGAGCTGGTCCAGATTGGGTTATATAGGGCAGATAGCAAGATCCCGACGACGCTGGCTCCGACTCCTGCCATAACCGCCTGCATCAGCGCAGACGTTCTGACTGCATGCCAGAAAGGCAAGACGGCGACGAGCACCATAAATGCCGGTATGAAGATAGCAACCAGCGCAATTAATCCACCCACTATTCCAGTTGGCCCCTGTTGCATAGACGCGCCTAAAAAAGCTGCAAAGGTAAACAGGGGGCCAGGAACCGCCTGAGCAGCACCATAACCTGCCATAAAGCTGTCCGGATTGACTAAACCATTCGGCACGACTTCAGCTTGAAGCAGTGGTAACACGACGTGGCCACCGCCAAACACCAGCGAACCTGCACGAAAAAAGGAATCGAACAACATCACCGTAGGTTGAGACGATGAAATGGCAAGAGCCGGAAGCAAGAATAACAAGACGAGAAAACTTACCCCCCATACAGTGCCTGCTTTTCTCGAAATGCGCAGGGGAATATGTTCGGTTGGTGATTGTTCGGAGGCGGTTATTTTGCAGATGAAGATACCAATCACACCGCCAAGCGCTATGACCAGAACTTGTGACCAAATCGACGTCCAATAAGCCAACAACATTACACTGAGCGCCATGAGAGTGACTTTAGGAACTGAATTGCATAGTGTTTTAGCCATACCCCATACCGCCTGAGCAACGACCGCAACAGCGACGATTTTCAGGCCGTGGATCACCCCTGTTGGCAGTATGTCTCCCCACTGATGCAAGCTTAAAGCAAATCCGATAAGCAATAGCGCTGAAGGTATGGTAAACCCAATCCATGCAACCAGAGCACCCAGATAATGAGCCCGCATCATTCCCAGGGCCATACCGACCTGACTGCTGGCAGGCCCCGGCAGAAACTGGCATAACGCCACTAAATCTGCGTAATCCTGTTCTGTGATCCATTTCCGTCGAGTGACAAATTCATCCCGAAAATAGCCAATATGTGCGATAGGTCCGCCAAAAGATGTAAGGCCAAGCTTGAGAAAACTGACAAAGATATCCCAAAGCGTATTGGTCGCCTGCATGTTGAGTCTCCAATGTAAAGAGTCTTGAAATGAAAAATGCTTAATGATAAAAGTATATCGAATATCAATATCGAAAACCAATATCGAGTTTCAACTTCGTGAGTATTTAGTGAGGTTCATCATGAAACATCTTGTTTTAGCAAGTATCCTGTCGGTCTTAGTCGTTGGTTTTTCAGGCGGTAGCATGGCGGATGATCAGAAAAAGCCAACGGGTTGGTTATCTGAGGCTGAGTCTGACGAAAAGCGGTTCCAACTGTTGCAAAAATACTTGCGCGGGTTTGACCAGCCGATGTGGGAAGTGGGAGAACGCTATCAATCTATGCACACAGCATTAACCCGCAATAATCCAGAACTTGCCACTTATCAATGGGAGAAAATCCGTACCACCATAGAAAATGGCATTATGAAACGACCAAAACGCGGAAAAAATGCCAAGGCAATATTCCTTGAAACAGCATGGCCTGACGTGTTGAGCGATTTGAAATCTGGCGATTTAGCCAAGGCTAAGCAAGGCTTTAACAAGGCGAAAACTGCTTGCATGAGTTGTCATGCAGCGGAGCAGGTTGGCTATATGAATAATCAGCCAGTGTTTGACTTAGGATTTAAGTAAATTAAACCGTTGCAACAACTTCATACGCCAGACCCACACGGACTTTTTGTCCCTTTTCTTTAAAGTCAGCAATACCAGTGATCAGGCCGCAAGGACGAATACCTTTATCTAACGCATCTTCAATGGATAAACGGAAACCTGGGAAGTTGAGCAAGTTAGCCGACATTTTGTCGCCATTGATTTCGTCGAAATTAGTGAAAAATTGCTTAATCACATTTTCCCACGTCATCTTGCCGGTACGTTTTTCGTCACGTAATACTTTTTGGATCAGTAAGTCCTGATAACCCATGGTCAAGCGGTTCCAGAAGTCCTTACGACGACCGATACGCACAGGGTTAATCGCACCAGTGTATTTGCTGTGGTCGCTTTCACTGTCGAAGTATTCAGGCAATAAACGTTCGAAGAAGTAAGTCAGGATAACGAATAAACTGTCGTTAAGTTGTGGGAAGCCCACACTCTTCCAC
>NZ_JAMDJP010000060.1:0-6839 GCF_023475945.1 Shewanella sp. 8A | reverse complement strand
ATTTTTGAGCACTTTTCTTTCACCCAATGGGTGAAAGCTGAATTTCGAAGGAATGCATATTTATCAAGGCTTTGATTATGCTTTTTGAAGTACTGACGTAGAATCTAGGTAATCGATATAGTGAGCTGGACTCGCATAAAGAATGCAAATTAGAATTGGCTTTTTGTGATCAAATTGTAAATAACTCTAAGATATCGTTTATTAAGTACCGGGTGTTTAGTGCTGCTGTATTTTTGTTCTTAGCAGGCGTGCTGACCCCTCTAGGAGCGCTTGTTTTGTATTGGGTGCGAGAATGAGCCATAACAAAGCGCTGCTACGGAAAATTTACTCGCGGGCGCTCCTAAATTTCCGCAAAGCGCAGCGTTAGATGTAATTAACCGGAAAGTTGCGCACGAATAATTTTTTTCTTCAAGACTGCAATTTTAAGAGAAAAAGACATATACTCCCTTCGAATCATATTGGAGGCGGATCATGAAAAGCTGGTTATTTCTTACTATTTCGATTCTTGGAGAGGTAGTTGCAACATCTGCATTAAAGTCCAGTGAAGGTTTTACGAAGCTCGTACCATCTTTCATCGTAATTGTTGGCTATGGAATTGCATTTTATTTCCTTTCATTGGTCTTGAAGTCTATTCCTGTAGGGGTGGCCTATGCAGTTTGGTCTGGCCTTGGCGTAGTATTAGTCACTGCTGTTGCATGGGGGCTTTACGGGCAAAAGATTGATGCATGGGGTTTCGTGGGTATTAGTTTAATAGTTTGCGGTGTATTGGTTTTAAATTTGCTTTCTAAGGCAAGCGTTCATTAAGTGGCACTGGCATCTAATCGGGTAGCCGGAGGTATCTAGCCTCCAGCCCCCACACCACCCTGCATGCGGCTCCGCACAGGGCGGTTCATTTAGAACGCCTAACCTGTTTTCTGGTTCGGATAGTGAACCGCGATCCATCCATCTCTCAGTGAATACAATCCTGCTTTCTTAAGATACTCATTACTCAGCGCTTGCTGTATTCCTGGTGTTTTCGAGCTCCGCCATGGGCCTTTACTTGTGATCCCACAAGCAACGGCAGCTTGGATCCTGACGCCACGTTTAAGTAAGTTTTGTACCTTAGTCCGCGGTTTTCGCCACTGACGCCAGTAGCACATACGCACTCGACGACGGATCCAATGGTCTAAATCGACACACCCTTGATAAGCGTTGGCTATGCCAAAGTAGTTGATCCAGCCTTGCATGTATTGCCGTACTTTAAACAATTGATATCCCATGCTAACGCCCCAATTTCGGTTCGTCAGGCGTTTCATCTTTTGTTTAAAAATGTGTAATGTTTTAGCATGCCACTGGATCTTCCCGCGGTTAAAGGTAAAACCGAGGAACTTGCTTTGACCTACCTCTACCACTTGGCTTTTCTGTTCATTAACAACCAGTTTTAGCTTAGTGGCAAGGTAGCGAGTAATACTCTTGAGTACCCGCTCTCCCGCTCGAATAGACTTTACCAAAATGATAAAGTCGTCCGCGTAGCGGGCGAATTTGTGCCCTCGGCTTTCCAGCTCTTTATCAAGACTGTCCAACATAATGTTAGAGAGTAATGGCGAGAGTGGGCCGCCTTGAGGCACGCCTTCGAAGCTTGCTTCAAATTGGTCGTTGACCATCACACCAGCTCGCAGGTATTTACCAATAAGCGCCAGCAGACGCTTATCCTGTACCTTGATCCTCAATTGAGTCATCAACAGGTCGTGATTTACTCGATCAAAGAACTTGGACAGATCAACATCGACGGCAAATTTGCGCTTCTGTTTGATGATATCTCTGACTTGCAAGACCGCTTGTTTGGCATTCCTATTCGGTCTAAAGCCGAAGCTATTAGCCGAGAAGAAAGGGTCAAACAACGGCGTGAGAATTTGAGCAATAGCTTGCTGTATCACACGATCAATGACGTTAGGGATACCCAGTTTGCGTTTACCGCCATCGGGTTTGTCGATCTCTACGCGTCTGACTGCTGAAGGGTTATATTCACCTCGTTCCAGTAGAGATTTACACCGTTGCCAACCGCCTTGTTGCATCCAAAGCGGGAAGGCTTCGATAGTCATGCCATCGATGCCAGCCGCGCCTTTATTGGCTTTAACTTGACGCCAAGCTCGGTGTAGATTTTCAGGTTCGAGTAGTTGTTGGAATAAATCGCTGTTGAAGGCCGGTTGCATATCAATACGCTGCCGATAGTAATCGTCTGGCGACGTAGTGGGTATCGACAAGTTTGACAAGACTCCTCCTTCTTCTAAATGTTCAGGCCTTCACCATATCCCAACCATTACGATGGGCGTTGGGCTACTATGCCGTCTGCTGACTTCTGCTTAATCACATACCGAGTTACCCCGTCATGCGCTATCGGTTTTCATCTGGTTCGCTCTTTTCAGTCGATGAGATTGAAAAGCCAAGGCACTTAATAGACCAGAGCCTTACTGGTTATTGACCGATCGCGTGTTAAGCAGATCTCCCCAGATAAGAACATGAACTTTCTTTGCACTGCTGCATCATTTACGGTGGCCATTAGATCACGTGGTTTCGTCGTCTTGTGCCAACTCACCTCTAGCCTACGCCTCATATGATGTTCTTGTTCATCAGCTCGCAAATTTGCTAGCGGCTTCCTTCAGACCAATCCTCGCGGATAAGCCCTTGCCATTCGCTAGTAGTTAACGTTTAATAACAGCATGTTATTGAACGGTGACCTTCCTACAGAGGACTTTCACCTCATTAGTTCATGCCCATGCTGGGCGTACACAATCGGCAGCAGGCGGACAGCCTACACTACGCGGTTTTGTGTTACTCGCTGCGCTCAAACATTAACACAAAACCGCTCCGTTACGGCTGCCGCTGTGCCGGGCGTTCTGCTAACACCTAAAAGCGGACTTTACAGCCTTAAAGTTGGAATGTCTGCAATTGGCACTGAGCAGACTGTCAACGCTGGAATCTTGGGTCTGGGATTATTGCTTACCTGCCTTTACCCGAAGAATTGTTTGCCGGGTGGTATTAAACTCCCGGGCAATGGCGCTGATACTGACCCCGGTGTTAATGCGTTCAATCACAGAAAGTTGCTGTTCTTCATTCAGTGTGGAAGGACGGCCAAACCGCTTTCCTGCCGCTTTTGCCCTCGCAATACCTGAATGTGTGCGCTCAAGCAACAGATCCCGCTCAAATTCCGCCACCGCTGAAATAACCTGCATAGTCATTCTCCCGGCAGCACTTGTCAGATCAACACCTCCGAGCGCAAGGCAGTGAACTCGAATATCTGACGCAGCCAGTTGCTCAACTGTTTTTCTTATATCCATGGCATTACGCCCAAGACGGTCCAGCTTGGTGACAATCAGCACGTCGCCATTTTCCATGCGATCAAGCAGTCGGGTGAAGCCTGGTCGTTCACCGGCGGCAACCGAACCGCTGATATGTTCTTCAATCAGTCGCTGGGGCCGGACGGTAAAACCGGCAGCCTCGATTTCTCTGCTCTGATTTTCGGTGGTCTGATCCAGGGTAGAGACCCGGCAGTAAGCAAAAACACGTGACATAGTGATATTTTATGTACGAAATGGATGTACGAATCATAACGCATGTACGAAATGAATTTCACTTACTTTCGGACAGATTTGCAGAGTAGTGTACGAAACCGACCGGTTTCGGTCAGGGCAAGAAATAACGTAAATAAACTATATGCAGAGGAAGCATTTATGCCACGGAGACAAATACTCAGTAGTGAAGAAAAAGAACGCTTGTTGGTTGTGCCGGAAGATGACGTTCTTCTGACGCGCATGTGCTTTTTGAACGAACATGACCTCGCGCTTATTAATAAACATCGCAGACCAGCTAACCGCCTGGGCTTTGCTGTTTTACTTTGCTATTTGCGAGGGCCAGGATTTCCACCCGACAATAATGAGTCCCCTCACTACGGGGTTGTTTCCCGGCTTGCGGCTCATTTGAAACTTCAGCCTGATCTGTGGGCAGAGTATGCATCAAGAGAGGTCACCCGCTGGGAACATCTGGCTGAACTCTACCGCTACCTTGAATTATCCCCCTTCAGCCGGGCGCTGCAAAAAAACTGTATTCGCCACCTTTATCCCCACGCCATGCGGACAGACAGAGGTTTTTTACTTGCGGAAGAAATGCTCTCCTGGCTCCACAGTAATAAGATTATTTTCCCCTCTGTTGAGGTGATCGAACGAACCCTTGCTGAAGCAACAACGCTTGCTGACAGAGCGGTTTTTTCTGCGCTGACCGAGCAGCTTGAACCGGGGCAAAAAGCGGCACTGGACCGCCTGCTGGTATCTGAGGGTGAACAACCTTCACGGCTGGCCTGGTTGCTTCAGCCTCCGGGAAAAATAAACGGCAAAAATGTCCTGCAACATATCGACAGGTTAAATGCGATAGAGTCGCTGGCACTGCCTGACGGTATTGCGCTTTCCGTGCATCAGAACCGGCTCCTGAAACTCGCACGCGAAGGCAGGAAAATGAGTAGCCGGGACCTGGCAAAATTCACGGATGTTCGCCGTTATGCCTCGCTGGTTTGTATCATATCGGAAGCCAGAGCCACCCTGACTGATGAAGTTATTGATCTGCACGAGCGTATTCTGGGCAGTCTGTTCAGCAGGGCAAAACGCACTCAGGCCGAGCGGCTCCAGCAAACGGGAAAGCTGATTCAGAGTAAACTGAAGCAATACGTTACCGTCGGGCAGGCCTTACTTAACGCCAGAGAGTCTGGGGAAGATCCCTGGGCCGCAATAGAAGACGTGCTTCCCTGGCAGGAATTCATCAACAGCGTGGAAGAGACGCGGTTCCTGTCACGTAAGGACAACTTCGATCCGTTGCATCTGATCACAGAAAAATACAGTACGCTGCGTAAATACGCGCCCCGGATGCTGTCAGCGTTGCAGTTCAGGGCTGCTCCCGCTGCAATGCAGCTCGGTGACGCGCTGGATACCGTCAAAGAGATGTATCGAAAGCAACTCCGAAAAGTACCACCTTCCGCACCAATCGGTTTCATCCCGGAAAGCTGGAGAAAAGTTGTGATTACCCCCACCGGCATTGACCGAAAATATTACGAATTTTGCGTGCTGAATGAGCTGAAGGGAGCATTACGTTCTGGCGATATCTGGGTAAAGGGATCACGCCGTTACAGGAATTTCGATGATTATCTGATCCCGTCCGGCGATTTTGAAAAATCACTCAAGGATAACCAGTTACCCCTTGCTGTTCCGGGCGATTGCCATGAATACATTGAGAGCCGTTTGACGCTTCTGGCATCGCGCCTGGAGGAAGTTAATGCAATGGCGCTGGCCGGTGATTTACCCGATGTTGATATATCGGATAAAGGCGTGAAAATTACCCCGCTGGATAATAGTGTTCCTTCAACAGCATCCCCTTTTGGCGATCTGGTTTACGGCATGCTACCTCATCCTAAAATTACTGAAATGCTGGATGAAGTGGACGGCTGGACTGGTTTTACCCGCCATTTCACCCATCTCAAGAACAATCACATCAGACCTAAAGACAGAAAGTTGTTACTGACCACCATTCTTGCCGATGGGATCAACCTTGGGCTGACAAAAATGGCCGAATCCTGTCCGGGAACGACAAAATCGTCACTCGAGGGCATTCAGGCCTGGTACATCAGGGATGAAACCTATTCAGCCGCGCTGGCCGAGTTGGTTAATGCGCAGAAAAAGCGGCCTCTGGCAGCATTCTGGGGCGATGGAACAACGTCATCGTCTGACGGACAGAACTTTCGGGTGGGGAGTCACGGGCGTTATGCGGGTCAGGTCAATCTGAAATACGGTCAGGAGCCAGGCGTGCAAATTTATACACATATTTCGGACCAGTACAGCCCGTTTTACACCAAAGTCATCAGCCGTGTTCGGGATTCAACACACGTACTTGATGGTCTGCTGTATCACGAAACCGATCTGGAAATTACAGAGCATTATACTGACACCGCAGGTTTCACTGAGCATGTTTTCGCGCTAATGCATCTGCTCGGATTCGCTTTTGCGCCAAGGATCCGGGATCTTCATGACAAGCGGCTGTTTATTCATGGGAAAGCTGAGTTGTATCCGGGGCTTCAGTCAATCATCTCCTCAACCAGCCTGAATCTGAAGGAAATTGAAACCCACTGGCATGAGGTACTGCGTCTGGCAAGTTCTATAAAGCAGGGAACGGTAACAGCATCACTGATGATGAAAAAGCTGGCCAGCTATCCTAAACAGAATGGTCTGGCAAAGGCTCTGAGGGAGGTTGGCCGCATAGAAAGGTCATTGTTTATGTTGGACTGGTTCCGGGATCCTTCGCTGCGTCGACGAGTACAGGCTGGGTTGAATAAAGGTGAGGCCCGTAATGCCCTTGCGCGAGCAGTCTTTATGCACCGGCTGGGGGAAATCAGAGATCGGGGACTGGAAAACCAGAGTTACCGGGCAAGTGGGTTGACATTGCTGACTGCGGCGATCTCGCTGTGGAATACGGTCTATATAGAAAGAGCGGTAGATTCATTGAGACGGAAAGGGATCGCGATTAATGAGCAACTGATTACCCATCTGTCACCGCTGGGATGGGAACATATCAACCTGAGCGGGGATTACGTCTGGAGAACAAACCTCAAACTGGGACAGGGTAAATACCGCGCATTACGCTCAGTGAATAGTAGTCTGTACAAAAAACAGGCTTAGCGTAGGATATTTTCCGTTTTCCAAGCGGACCCCTTACTGGATGAAGCCCCTCTGGACATTGTCTCTAATCCATGGAAACGCCTGGTGTTCGACAAAGAAGATAGAGTGACCAAGCGAGGCTATACGCTGTGCTTTCTCGATAAG
>NZ_JAMDJP010000059.1:0-7569 GCF_023475945.1 Shewanella sp. 8A | reverse complement strand
GTTGATTACAATCGAACCAGACGGCATAGTGCTCTTGGGTACTTAAGCCCTGAAAACTTTGAATTAAAAAATAGTGCTTAGCAAAGTGTCCACTATTACTGGATCAGATCACCTGATAATATTTCTACTGCATTTAAGTACACAAGCTCAGTAATTAAAGTTGTTCCTAAAACCTTAGAGTCAGGAGTTGTCGACCCTGGTTTTAAACCAGAGTTTTTTAATCGCCTTACCTTATGTGGGGAACCATTTTCTATAGTAAATGATGAAACAGAATTTCTGAGTGAAGCATTAGCCGTAATTGAGGCTGAAATAACGGAAAAAGGTACTCCTAAATTGCATATCAGGGGGGTAAGTAACCTTGAAATGAATGAGTCTTATGAGTTATCAGAAATAAAATCAGAGGCTCTTAAAAAAGTTGGCTTTTTATTTAAAGTACATTATTTCCCATTAGCAAAAGGAGGGAAACGCTCATCTCATTTGCAAACATACTTGCGAGATAACGGGGGGGTCAAACTGTATCGCAATGGCTTTTATGTACCCCCATATGGAGCGCGTCATGATGATTGGCTTGGGTTAGATGATTCATCTAGAAGGCGTTTAATTCTACCACCACACGCTAACACGAACTTTATAGGGAATATTGATATAACCGATAGTGAAGGGTTTCATTTTGAAGAAACTTCTTCACGTGAAGGACTTATTGAAAACCACTATTTCAATGAGTTGCAAAGGATAGGTTATGAAATCATAAAAAGTGCAGTGATGAGAATAACTTCTGAACGAGGAAGAAAAGTTACTTCCAGTCAGAAGGGATATGTATCACCTGAAAAATCCCTAGAAGAAAAAATACAAACTAGTTTTAAAAGCCTGTCAGAACAAGTAGAGAAACTCGAGCAACCGTCCAACAATAAAGGTCAAATAAACCAAGATTCAAATCCAGAGAACTCAGACGGTACAGATATTTCTCAAACCACTTCCGAAATTAAGGGAGCTCTCGAAGAGAGCAAGGAGTTAATTCGTGAACTTATTGATGAAAAGAATATGTATCGTGTTCTCGCATCGTCTGGTTTAGCCATCGCTGAATTTACTCATGAAATTCAGCTTTATCTTAATAATTTAATGCTAAATGGGAAGCAGTTGCAACGATTAGTGAAGGACCATTGTGAAGCGTTGACATCTGCAAAAGAGATGGAGTCGAACATCGATATGTTGGTCTCTTATACAGACTTTTTTACGGACACAATTCGTAGTAATTCACAACGAGCAAGACGTTCTATAGAGCTACGGGATGTAATTCGAAATTTTTTTGACGCCATGTTACCTACGATTCAGCGTAGAGGGTATGATCTTAACATCGATTTTCAAGGTGACGATTTTTGGACTAAACCTATCCACCTTTCCGAATTATCTTCAATATTAATGAACTTATTTACCAATTCCTGTAAGGCTATTGTTAGAGCTGGACGTCAGCAAGGGTGTTTGAAATTAGTCATGACGTCAACTAACGAGGAACATGTTATTCGGTTTGAAGATAATGGTGATGGTATTCCGCGTAAAGACTGGGGTAGAGTTTTTAACGCCTTGTATACTACAGAGCTTTCACAAGGTGCTTATGCCATAGATAGCCAGCAATTAAGAGGGATGGGGCTTGGTTTGACAATAACTAAAGATATTGTTTTGGGATTTGATGGGGATATTTCTATTATTGACCCCTCTGAAGGGTATAATACATGCATAGAAATTATTATCCCTAAAGCAACAGAAGATGAGATTCCTGAAGATGCTTATTAGATATTTGTATATTGATGATGATCATCAAAATGATATTCAGCCTCTTATCAACGAATTAGAACATTTCGGTGAGGGAAAGGTTCAGATCGAGCATATTCGTGTGAGGACAATGAAAGAAATTGTACGAAAGTTTTCCTCTGATAAGTTTGATGGTTTGATTATAGACCAAAAATTGGATGCGGCTAATGAGTATGGAAATACGGCTGATTATTGGGGAACATCTCTAGCCCAAAATTTTCGTACTGAAATGATCGGTCGCGAAATTGATAGTGCTCCTATTATTCTTCTTTCCAATGAAGATGTCTTTGTTCAATACTACGATTTAGATGAAAGTGCTCATAATCTGTTTGATTATGCAGTTAAAAAAAGAAATGTCGCTTCATCTTCAGAGTATGCTTGTAAAGTTAGTAAGATAATTATAGCTTTAGCTATAGCATATAAGCATGCACGGGAAGATGTGTTACCTAATATAGCAACCCTATATTCAAAGCCATTTGAGCTATTAGAGCCATTATTAAAGTGGGATGAAGCAGTGTTTAAATACACTGATAATAGATTTGTAGAGTACATTCAAACTAAGAGTCATGATATTCATACTCTAATATCTCTTTTGCTAAATAACTTTGTATATAGTGCTGGAATTTTAATTACAGAAGAAATGCTCGCTACAAAATTAGGAGTAGATATTTCCAGGTCTGCAGATTGGGAACGCTTAAAAGGGTTACTTAATGGATATAAATATCAGGGTGTCTTTTCTGAATTAAAGGAGCGGTGGTGGTTTTCTCGAATAGAAGACTGGTGGTTAGAAAATTATCCAGAAGGGCAAGTGCTACGAGCTATGAAGGCGTCGGAAAGAGTTGATGCTTTAAAAAAAATTACATTACTTACAGACATTAATGCCATTATTCCCAAATATTCCAACGGAAAGCAAAGCGAAAAATTTTGGGTGAACTGCATTGTTTCAGGTACTCCACTTGACCCATATGATGCATTAATTGCAAAAGCTGTGGATTTGAAACCGTGGGAGCAAAAAATATATCTCGATGTTGAAACGGTATACAACAGAAGACATACACCAAAGTTTTCAGTTGATCATGATTACCAGAAAAAAGTTAAACCTCTTTATAAAAGATTAACTTCCGATGAGTGATAAGAATAATACAATATGTCAAGTGCATGACTTTATAAGAGTCTTAGATGAGCACGGAGTGATAGTAAGTTCCAGTCCTTTATATGACCTAATTAAGTCCTTAGAAAGGACTAATGCGACAAGAGGATTGTCATATAAATTATATTGTCTTGAGTTTCGAAATGTATCAGATAAACAATTAATTCGCTGTGATAAATGGGATGGATCTGGTTTGTCAGCCTATTTAAATTTGGATATATCATTAGTTGAAAATGGTGCTTTTAAGTTTGGTGATGTAGATAGTGCTGTTGTGGAAATTGTGTATGAAGCTTGTTCAGAAGACACTGCTGAACTCGCGAAAGGGGCTTGGCATTTGGATTATCATAAGAATAATCCCAAAGGTAGTGAGCCTGACTTTATACACCCAAGTTACCATTTCCATCACGGAGGAAGGGCCATTAAAGACGATATTTCTAACTATGGGGATTTATTAATAATGGATGCACCACGTTTAATGCATCCCCCGCTAGACTTGTTTTTGGCTATAGATTTCGCCTTAACAAACTTCCTCGATAAGAGAACTTGGAAGAACCTTCGAGCAGATACAACGTATCAAGAAATCGTAAAAGAATCGCAGAAAAATTGGTGGAAAGACTACTTTCAGCAAATTAGTAATTATTGGATGCATAGTGAATATAGTGGTGCTGAAAGCGTTGCAACTTGCGATTTAGCTAGGTTATCAAATCCTTATCTGTACTAGTATGATTCTTTATTACTAGAATTCTGATCTAAATTGGAACTTGATCTAGATTTGGTGTGATACTTTATTTTTTAGGTGCTGCTTTTACCAGCCAAAAATCAGCATCTACAAATGGATAAGTATGAAACTTTATTCCTCTCTCACAGCCTAAATGGCGGTTTTTTATTGGGGCTTTATTAGAGTATGTGCTGGTGGCTGAGTGTATTAAGCCGTTATTGCATTAAGTGCGTTCTGCTTTTTTGCCTCGAAACGTTTCCATACTCTATCGTGGAAATAAAACACTACAGTATTTATTGCGGGCTCAACTAAGGCGACGGCACCACCGACCAAAACACTACCAGTTAATAAATAGGTAACGGTGAAGGCAACGCTGAAATGTAATACGGCAAAAGTTAATGTCTTGGTCATGATCTTATCCTCTAATGTTAGCCCCAATTGGGAATGATTAAATGATAACAATTCTCATTAAAATTTAAACCCGTATTTTGAGATTAGTTTAAACGGTTTTTTCTATCTATAAGCGCTAAAAAATATAAAGCCCTCGAATGAGGGCTTTATATGGCAATCAGCTTCGATCAGTAATGCCAAGGAAACGCTGAAAAGTCCTGGTCACGTTTCTCAAGGAAAGCATCGCGTCCTTCTTGAGCTTCTGCGCTGGCATAGGCTAAGCGTGTCGCTTCACCCGCAAACAGTTGCTGACCGACCATGCCGTCGTCGGTCATGTTAAAGCCGTACTTCAGCATACGCATCGCCGTAGGCGATTTGGAGTTAATCTCTTTGGCCCATCTTAATGCTTCAACTTCGAGTTCGGCATGGGGAACCGATTTATTCACCATTCCCATGGCAAAGGCTTCATCGGCACTGTAGTTAAAGCCACAGAAGAAAATTTCTCGCGCACGCTTTTGGCCAATCATCTTGGCAAGATAAGCACTGCCATAGCCTGAGTCGAAACTCGCGACATCGGGATCGGTTTGTTTGAAGACGGCGTGTTCCTTGGAGGCTAAGGTTAAGTCGCAAACCACATGCAAACTGTGTCCGCCACCCACGGCCCAACCAGGCACGACCGCGATCACTACTTTTGGCATAAAGCGGATCAATCGTTGGACTTCGAGGATATGTAAACGCCCCATTCTGGCTAAATCGGCTTTGCCCTCTTCGGCGCCTTCATATTTATAGCCATCTTTGCCGCGAATACGTTGATCGCCACCCGAGGAAAACGAATATTGTCCTTTGGCCGAGGGGCCATTGCCAGTGAGTAATACACAACCTACATCGGACCATTGGCGAGCGTGATCTAGGGCGATATATAACTCATCAACCGTTTTTGGACGAAAGGCATTGAGGCAATCTGGGCGATTGATGGCGATACGCACTGTGCCATGGGCTTTGGCTCTATGGTAAGTAATATCGTCGAAGTTAAATCCGTCGACTTCATCCCACAGTGTGGGATCAAAAATATCTGATACTGGTTTAGTCATGATGCAAGGCCTATATAATTGAAGCTCAAAGGCTAGGCGGAATCATGTTTCTGGTCAATCGCCTAAGCACCATGCTTAGTGATGAATTGCAAAATTCCGTTTGCCTGTTAGTGGAATTAGAGGTTATCGCAGATAAATAGCAAGTTATCTCGGCTAAAAATGGGATGCTCAGTGGCTGTAGTGCCACAGTAGTTTTCTTTAAAATCAGCAATGCCATCTTCGGTGAGTGGGATTTTATTAAACTCTTCAGCCTCAGATGCTGATAGCCGCTCCAATATCTCTGTTCGTGCTTTCGTGAGATTTTGATTAATTTTAATTATCTGAGTGCCCATTGCTGAGCTCACTTTGCTTTCTATCTTTTGAACCATTTCCTCTGTTTTTGCTATAGGTGCATCTAGTTTGTCGGTTTCAGTGTATAAGTAATATAATGCACCACAAAGGAGCGCTAATATGATCCAACCTTTCATCTTTTAGTCCAACATAAGTGAATAACCATTAATAATATGGGTATAATAAGCCAGTTTTCGTCCAATATTAAAGCAGTAAAAGGCTGTCACGATGAACGCAGAATCTAATAACAAGGACTATTCGAAAACCAATCGAATTAAGATTCACCAGCCTGATGCAGATAAGGCTGATCGCTTTAACCCCCGCAATCGGATTTATGTCCGTGCAATCGATGGATTATGGAGTAGTTTACGCCGCCGCATGGGCTGGATAGCAATGCTCTTCTTCCTGATATTACCTTGGATCCCTTGGGGCGACCGTCAAGCCGTATGGTTTAACCTCGCTGAGCAGAAATTCCATGTCTTTGGCTTAACGATTTGGCCGCAGGATCTGACCTTACTTGCCGCTCTCTTTATGATAGCCGCCTTTGCGTTATTTTTTGTGACAACCTATCTCGGCCGAGTCTGGTGTGGTTACACTTGCCCGCAAACCGTATGGACGTTTATGTTCATTTGGTTTGAGGAAAAACTCGAAGGTGCCCGTAATAAGCGCATTAAGCTAGATCAAATGCCATGGGGTTTTGACAAAATCTGGCGCAAAACCGCAAAACACACTGCATGGATAGTGCTTTCGCTCATCACGGCAATGACCTTTGTATCCTATTTTGTGCCGAGCCGTGAAGTCTATGTCGATGTATTTACCCTTAATGCATCAGGCGCAATCTACTTCTGGGTGGTGTTTTTTACCTTAGCGACCTACGGTAATGCGGGTTGGATGCGTGAAATCATGTGTATTCATATGTGCCCTTACGCGCGTTTCCAATCGGCGATGTTTGATAAAAACACCTATATCGTTGGTTACGATGCAAAACGCGGTGAGACCCGCGGCCCGCGCTCACGTAAAGCCGACCCCAAAGAAATGGGTCTAGGTGATTGTATTGACTGCGACCTCTGTGTTCAGGTTTGCCCTACCGGTATCGATATTCGTAATGGCTTGCAATATGAATGTATTAACTGTGGTGCCTGTATTGATGCGTGCGACCAAACCATGGAGCGGATGGGATATCCTCTAGGGCTGATTAGTTACACCACCGAAAATAAACTCGAAGGTATTAAAGAGAAGGTACTGCGTCCGAAGCTGGTGGGTTATGGTGTGGTGCTGGCCGCGATGATACTGATCTTTATCTATGCGAGTGCGACAATTGCGCCAGTGCGTATGGATATTATCCGCGACCGTAATCAACTCTATCGAGAAAATGATCGAGGTTTGATTGAAAACACCTTCACTTTGAAGATCCTGAACAAGACAGAGCAAGCCCATGAATACACGATGAGTGTTGAAGGCCTCAACAACTATAAGTGGTATGGACCTACCTCAGTGACGATTGCTGGTGGAGAGGTATTAACTCTACCTATTAGTATCGGGGTCGATCCGGTCGAACTTTCGCGTTCAGTGACAAACATCGAGATAAAAGTGAAAACCCATATTGATGGTGAAGAAGTCGAAGTCGAGCAAGAATCGCGATTCTTCAGCCCATAGTTACTGTTTCGTTAACCAAATGAGTTTAAAAAGGGACTGTTTAGTCCCTTTTTTATTCATGTTGCTGGATATCTAGGCGTCTAGATGATTAATCGTAATTTTCTGACAAAAAGCGCTTGCACAAAAAGTTCTGCTGCCTATAATGCGCATCCACTGACACGGCAGACAGCGAAAGCTAACGCGGTTTCAGTGCGAATCGAATGCAGAATGTGCAGTTGATTCGAAAGCCTCAAGAAGTTTGTAAAAACGCCTTGACGCGATGAGGGAAATGCGTAGAATACGCAGCCCTGACCCAGTGAGCGGTAACGCAAGCAATGAGGTCAAATGCTCTTTAACAATCTAAACAAGAAATCTGTGTGGACACTCACAGGTGTTGAGTTAATCGAAATTACTCTGCCGTTTGGCGAGTAATCAAAGAATTAAAT
>NZ_JAMDJP010000058.1:0-7653 GCF_023475945.1 Shewanella sp. 8A | reverse complement strand
TGAGACCGCATCTGAGTTTAAATATGGCAACGCCCAATCAGGTGCACAATAGAAAAGGCCAGCTACTGGAGCTGGCCTAAAAACTGTCAACCTATCTTAGGACGGGACAAGCTAATTAAGGCATATTTCAGGTTTAGCTTAATCAGTTAATTTGGTAGTATGCGCGGCTTATTTTGTCTACACACCAGTAACAGAGGTTTCATGTTCGATCTCTTCCGCCACAAAACATCTAGCTACAAAGCCGATATACTCTCAGGGCTAACCGTCGCACTCGCACTGATCCCTGAGGCTGTTGCCTTTGCTTTTGTTGCCAATGTCGAACCTATGGTGGGCCTCTATGCGGCTTTTATTATGGGATTGGTCACCGCACTGATTGGTGGTCGACCTGGGATGATTTCTGGTGCAACAGGAGCGATGGCCGTGGTCATGGTGTCCTTAGTAGTTGAACATGGCGTGCAATACTTATTTGCGGCTGTCGTGCTGGCAGGATTAATCCAAATCAGCGCTGGCATCTTTAAACTGGGGAAATTTATTCGCATCGTACCCTATCCGGTGATGATAGGTTTTGTAAACGGTCTCGCCATTGTGATTTTTTTGGCACAACTTGGCCAGTTTAAAGTAAAAGACACTGCTGGAAACTTAGTCTGGTTACCACCAGAGCCGTTGTTGCTGATGTTTGGTCTCGTAGCATTAACCATGGCAATTATTTATTTCTTGCCTAAGCTGACCACTGCAATACCGTCCTCGTTGGTCGCAATTCTTAGCGTCACGGCTATTGTCGTTAGCTTTGATCTTGATACTCGTAACGTATTGGATTTTCTCAAGACTATGAGTGGTGACGATAATGCGACAATTGCAGGCTCACTCCCAAGCTTTGCAATCCCACAGGTACCTTTTAACCTTGAGACGCTCTACATCATTCTGCCCTATTCCTTTATTTTAGCCGCAGTCGGATTAATCGAATCCCTGTTAACTTTGACGGTTATCGATGAGATGACCCATACCCGAGGACGCAGCAATAAAGAATGTATTGGCCAAGGTGTAGGTAACATCACCAGCGGCTTTTTTGGGGCTATGGGTGGTTGTGCCATGATCGGTCAATCGATGATTAATATTAATTCTGGTGGCCGCGGCAGGTTATCAGGGATTACCGCGGCCATTGGCCTACTGGCATTTATTCTCTTTGGTGCAGCCTTTATCGAAATTATTCCGTTAGCAGCCCTCGTTGGGGTGATGTTTATCGTTGTACTCGGTACGTTCGAATGGGCAAGTTTTAAGTTTATGGGCAAAGTGCCCAAACATGATGCCTTTGTGATCGTTCTTGTAACCACAGTAACTGTGTTTACTGATCTCGCCTTTGCTGTATTTGTGGGAGTGGTGGTATCCGCGCTGGTATTTGCTTGGCAGCATGCGAAACACATTAGCGTCAAAGTGACTCAAAACTCTCAAGGCTGGAAAGTCTATGAGCTTAATGGGCCACTGTTTTTCGGTTCTGTCGCGAGTTTCCTCGAGTTATTTGATGCTTCACAGGATCCACAGGATGTCGTCATCGATTTTAAGTTTTCTCGCGTAGCCGATCACTCCGCCTTAGAAGCGATTGATACGCTTGCAGAGCGTTATGTGTCCATAGGCAAAAGACTACATTTGGTGCATTTAAGTGCTGATTGTAAAGCCTTACTTCATAAGGCAGGTGATCTTGTTGAAGTGAATCTGTTGGATGACCCACATTATAAAGTCGCGGATGATAAACTCGACTCCTAATGAAGTCACTATCGATCCTTAAGCAACGGTCCACGGCACTGCAATATGGCTGTGGGCTGACAGTTATCGCCCTGAATGTTCGCGTACGTAAATAGTCAATTTTCAAGCCAAGCTTATGTATTTATTAATATCGTTAACAGCGAAATAAACAAAATTCACGGGAAAAATGATAACAGCTAACAGCAGATTAATCTGAACGAGGTCTTAAAAGTGAGAGAAATGAGAGATGTAAGTATTAAGATAAAACAGCACAAATAAAAAGAGCTATGGTAAAAACCACAGCTCTTAAATCCATCGCTATTAGCGCCTAGGCTAACAGCACTGAAAATTAACCGATTACGGTTACGTTTTCAGCTTGAGGACCTTTTTGACCTTGGGTCACAGTGAAAGACACTTTTTGACCTTCATCAAGAGTTTTGAAACCGTCAGAGTTGATTGCACGGAAGTGAACGAATACGTCTGGACCAGATTCTTGCTCGATGAAACCAAAACCTTTGTCAGAGTTGAACCACTTAACTACACCAGTTACTTGAGACATGATATAAATCCTGTAAATAAAAAATTAAAGCCTTAACGGCGGTGGAGCTGGAAAATGCCGGTATTACTTATGTTTACAGGACGAACGGGTCGTATTGAACACATAAATATAAGCCCAACCTTCAAGCTAGTAAAACTATAAACCATTCTAAAGATAAGTCAACATACTGCGACACTTTGAAAAATTTATTTAAACAAAGCCTTTTAAGGTTTTGCTACCGGCTCGCAGAACAATATGTTCTTACGGCTTAAGCGTTGACAGTAAAGCATTTTAAATAATTTATTTCAATAGGTTAAAATCAGCCCCTAGACTGAAATGCGATGTACTTCAATCTGGAAATCTAACTCACAGCTTAATCCGCTCTGAGAAAATGCTTGTTTCTGCTCTGCGGTAAACTTCCACGCATAGGGGGTCATTTCGAGAAAATTGCCGATATCTTTGCTGTCGTTAAGCTCGAGTTGCGCGCTAAGCCGCTCTTGATGTAGGCATTCAAATCCATCAACTCTGGCCTCAGACTCAGGATGCAATCTTGGCTGGTCATAAATCTGTTGTTTTAGCGCAAAATGATGCAAAGGCCCTGGCGATACCGTGATAAGAATGCCGCTAGGTGCCATGATCCGCTGAAGTTCTTCTACTTTTGATGGTGCATAAATTCTAATCGCTAAATCAATGCTATTAGATGGGATCGGCATTTCATAGGCACTCGCTACACAAAAGCTTAAGTTAGGATAGCGCTTGGCTGCATATTTTATTGCCGACTTAGAGATATCAACGCCCTGTAAATAACAAAAATGATGAGCAACAAGGGCATTATATAAACGATGACTGTAGTAACCCTCACCACAACCTATATCAAGGATCTGCTGTGCACTACTGGCATATTGGAGTGCCAGTTGATTAACTCTATCACTTAAGATTTGATAATAACCCGCATTTAAGAACTCCCGACGAGCAAACATCATTTGCTGATTATCACCCGGATCTTTCGAGTTTTTTTTCTGAACGGGAAGCAAGTTGACATAACCTTCTTTCGCCATGTCAAACTTGTGTGCCTGCGGGCATCCCCAAGTTCGTTGTGTTAGGGTGAGGGGTAACGCGCACAAAGGACATATATATTGCATTGATTAACTCTATTTAAAATGGGGGATGTCAAGCTTATATCTCATCTTCCATTAATCGCTCGACCATTTGCAGTAATTCAGGAGACGCGAGTAGCTCAAAACACTCAAGTTTCCTTAAGGCTTTGTCGATATTCTGACTATCATTTGCGGCGCGACTAAAGCTCGGGCGCTCAAACATGTGGGTATAAGTTCGAAAAAGCCATTGGCGCTTCTGTTGCAGTAATGGATCTAATCGTACGGCCTCTTCAGCTAAGCCAGTATGGTATTGACCAAGTTCACCCCGTAAAAATGCTTGTAACTCCAATCTTATCTGCTCAATTTCGGTGAGGTAAACCGCAAGGGATTCCGATGTCGCACCGTAATCGTACTCCCTAGCAAGAATAGCCTTAGCCATCATCAGTACTCTCGGCTCATGTAAGCCTCTGACGTCGGATTCAAGTGTTACAAACTCGAACTTTGATGCCGATTGCAAAGAGAATGTTACACTTTCTCTCACATCAACTTTAATTAAAATTCCTGCCCGAAGCTCTTGGGCAACAAATTTAGGGGCAGTCCCCATTCGATGATAAAGCCGTACGCCTTGACCCAAGCACCTTGATACAGGAGCACTTAGCCCTGCGTCTGCAACATAAGTTGTGTTTAGTGTTAGCCCTAAAATCGGTTGAAGGCGCACTGCAATCTGTGGTGGCGTTTGTGAAACGACAATCAGCTCAAGTAGGGGAGCCCCCATCGTTTCAAGCACAATAAAATCACTCATGTTGCTTGGTAACGTTATGATCAATGACGACGTCTGTACGACATCGAGTATCATAGGTTCATTGAGATATTGATGATGCATAAGACTGATCCCCTGTTCAATGGGAATTGTAACTGCCAATCGTGGTAAAGATCACCTGTTAAGCGCTTCTCTTTTCAATATAATTTATCCATCAAGGTTTTTGCTGATCAATATTGGGGTGAGTTTAACGGCTAAGATGCTATCATTCGACAAAACCGTCATTTGATTGAAATTATGTATACAGCATCTCAGCCAAGTATTTTTTGGCACGACTATGAAACATTCGGTGCCAACCCAGCCCAAGATAGACCCGCCCAATTTGCCGGGGTCCGTACTGATTTAGATCTTAACATTATCGGTGAGCCAGAGACCTTTTACTGCAAACAATCAACGGATTACCTGCCCTCACCTGAAGCGATTTTAATCACAGGGATCACGCCACAATTAGCCAATTTAAAAGGTTTACCTGAAACCGAGTTTATGGGGCGTATCCATACTCTCTTCAGCCAACCTAATACCTGTGTCGCTGGCTATAACTCGTTACGATTTGACGATGAAGTCACCCGCTATGGCTTTTACCGTAACTTTATCGATCCCTATGCCCGCGAATGGCAAAATGGCAATACGCGTTGGGATATCATTGATTTAGTGAGGGCTTGTTATGCCTTTAGACCCGACGGTATCCATTGGCCATTAAAAGAAGACGGTTCACCCAGTTTTAAACTGGAACATCTGACCCAAGCTAATGGTTTAAGCCATGAAAAAGCGCACGATGCCATGTCAGATGTTTACGCCACCATCGCAATGGCAAAACTGATAAAAGAAAAGCAACCTAAGTTATATCAGTACTATTTTGAATTGCGCCGTAAACAAGCCGTCAGCGCGCAAATTGACGTATTAAATATGCTACCGCTTGCCCATGTCAGTTCGAAGATAAGTGCAATGCACGGTTGTACAACCCTTATCGCCCCCGTTGCACACCACCCAAGTAACAAAAATGCCATTATTTGCGTGAATTTAGCGATGGATTTAAGTCCACTGTTTGAGCTGGATGTCGAGCAGATAAAAACGCGCATGTACACGCCCAGAGCGGAGCTTGCCGAGGATGAGTTACCCATCCCAGTTAAACAGGTGCATCTTAACAAATGCCCTTTTATTACTTCGTCCAAAATTTTAGATGATGTGCAGGCAGAAAGACTCAACATTGATAAAGCCTTTGCCAGAGAACAATACAAACGCTTAAAGTCTCACCCGGAATTACGGGAGAAGCTGGCGCAACTGTTTGAGCATGACGGCGAAGTAACCTCCAAGGATCCTGACTTAATGTTGTATTCGGGTGGATTTTTCAGCCCTGCCGATAAAGCTAAGATGGAGATCATTCGCCATACCTTACCTCAAAATTTAGCCGCACTTGATTTGCAATTTGATGATGGACGCATCCCAGAAATGCTATTCCGTTATCGGGCGCGCAATTATCCCGAATTACTTGATGATCAAGAGTCCCATCGCTGGCGCACCTTCTGTCAGCAGCGTTTGGCCGATCAGGATTATCTGCTCAAACTTGAGAATTTGTTGCAAGATACCGAAGGCGATGAGCATAAACAAAAACTACTCGCCGCCCTGTGCCACTATTTGCGTGGATTGTAGGCCACAAAATAGCCCATGTTTTTTGTTGATTTAGCGCCTATGATTGATAACTTCTTTCAGATGTTAACTAACAGGCGCTTAATTGAACCATAAACGCGAACTAACTCGCATTTATACTGTAACAAAATTACTAGAATGTTCTTCCATGAACTTAACAAACAAGGAGTCGGGAAATGCAAGATAGATTTATCCGAAGCATAACCCAGCTGCCAACCCCATTGGCTGACGCATTAATTCCCTTATTACATCAAGGTTTTGCGGGACATATCGATGCACAGCAACTGGCAGAGTTAGTCAAAAGCAGCAATATGACCGAATCAGAGGTGTTACTGGCTTTGTTACCTATTGCCGCCGCCTTGGCCAAACCACCCATTAGTGAGTTTTATGTTGGTGCAATTGCCAAAGGAAAAAGTGGCGACATTTATATGGGTGCCAACTTAGAACTGCCTGGCGAAGCCCTCTTCCACTCAGTACACGCTGAGCAAAGCGCTATTAGTCACGCGTGGCTTAGCGGCGAAAGCCAGATTGTGGATATGATAGTGAACGCCAGTCCCTGCGGTCATTGCCGTCAGTTTATGAATGAATTAGTCGAAGGCGGCCAAATCAAGATCCATTTGCCATCACAGGATAGCCATTTACTATCCTATTATCTGCCCTATGCGTTTGGACCAAAAGACTTAAATATTCAGTCACCGCTGTTAGTCAAGCAGGAAACTGAATTTGCACTCGATAGCAGTGATCCTATGGTAATTGAAGCCTTAGATCATGCGGGCTTAAGCTATGCACCTTATACCCAAAGCTATGCGGCGGTTGTATTAGAAACCGCGGATGGCGCAACCTACTGTGGTCGCTACGCTGAAAACGCCGCGTTTAACCCATCGATGCTCCCAATGCAAATGGCGCTATCGAATCTGACTCGGCATAATCGTGATTTTGGTGAGATCCGCCGCGCGGTATTGGTGGAATCCTCCCAAGGTAAAATCAGCTTAGTGGGCGCAGCAATGGATGCATTGCATGCTGTTGCCGCGATAGAACTCGAACATATTGTGGTTGATCCTATCTAGCCAGTTAACGCGGAGCTTCTATTTTTATACTTCGGTATTGACTTAAGTTGCGCCGCGATGCTGTGGCCTATTTTAGCTACTAGGGCGTTTTGCCATAAAAACGGCTTTGCGCTCAGCCATTTTAAGATAACAGGCGCTTCGCTGCTCCTCTGTCATGTTTCGCCACGCCAAAATCTCCTCAAGATGCCTAAAACACCCCATGCAGATATCCTGCTGATCGAGACAGCAATTTCGAACACAGGGCTGAATACTGTTATTCTGACCAGACCGCATATTCATTGCCCGCAGGCTCAATAAAATGGAAACGTCGACCACCAGGGAAGCTAAAAATCTCAGTGCTAATAGTGCCGCCAGCCGTGATGACTGCAGCTAAAGTTTCTTCCAAGGTCTTACTGTATAACACAATCAGGGGACAGCCCTTTTCTAGGGTAAAACAAACCTCAGCTTGATAAAAACCACCCGTTATTCCCGCATCGATAAAGCAACTGTACTGTGGGCCATAATCCTCAAAACGCCAACCAAATACAGTATTGAAAAACGCTTTAGAACAATCAATATCAGATGTTGGAATCTCTAAATAATTGATAGTGTGATGACGATTCATAATCTTCCCTGCCCAATGAATAACTTAATCAGTAAAGAATCCACCTTCTGAAGAAGGTGGCTTTGTTTTAACCCCCTAAAAGGGGGCCTTTATTCAAGAGCAAGTTGACCCTGCTCTTGCCGCTCTACTTTCTCTTGATG
>NZ_JAMDJP010000057.1:0-8378 GCF_023475945.1 Shewanella sp. 8A | reverse complement strand
TGACAGGCAACCAGTCAGAATGCGATTCACCAAAAAAAATATTAGTTCGATTCAATGGAGGTTCCTTCAGTTTTCTGATGAAGCGCGGAGGTGGCTCAACCTGCGAAAAGAGGTGGTGTTTCAAAAAGTATGCTGAAACAAAGCAGGTTGAATTTTGATAAAATAGAGAAATGCGAATAACTCTAGAAATCAAATGTCCAACCTGCCTCAGTGACAGTATAAAGAAAAATGGCATCAAAGTAGATGGGAAACAAAACTATCAGTGCAAAGACTGTAAACGTCAGTTTATTGGTGACCATGCTCTGAGCTATCTAGGATGTCATTCAGGCATTACTCGAAAAATATTACAGTTGATGGTCAGAGGTAGTGGTATACGAGATATCGCTGAAGTTGAGCGAATCAGTATCGGTAAAGTTTTACGTACTTTAACCGAATCGACCTACCAAATTCAGCCTAAACAAAGTCATTATGAGTCTCTTGAAGTTGATGAGTTTTGGACTTTTGTGGGAAATAAAAATAATAAACAATGGCTTATTTACGCCTCATAGGTATGATCTTTAGGAGTTGAAGAGGTGCTTCATTCGTGATCTAATTGATTTACCAGAAAAAAAAGATCACCTTTGCAGGAAAAACGAATGAAGCAACAACAAGATACCCGATTTTCGAGCGCTTTTGAACGATTTTTTTCAGCAGCAGAGCTTGATGCGCTTGGCAAGCAATCAGGCTTTATGAAGCGGCGGCGGCAGGTGACGCCACAGAAGTTTTGCATGGCGCTGGTCAGTGCGCTGGGTGCAGGAACAACGAATTCGATTGCCGATGTGCACCGGCAATTTAACCATATGCACTCAACGGACATAAAGCTTAAACCCTTTCATAAACAGTTGGTTAAAATGGCTGCTCCTGAATTTATGCGTGAAGTGTTTGAAAAGGCGCTGGCTCTGCATCTCCCTGATATGTTTGCTATCAGGAATAAATATCAGGACATGTTCAAGCGCATTATTTTACAAGATGGCACCAGTTTCGCTGTACATGACGACTTAATGTTCTATTTTCCAGGACGTTTTAATGAAAATAGTCCGGCAGCGGTTGAGTTACATGTCACTTATGACGTGTTTAAGGGGCAACCTGACGGTGTTAGTCTGACTGAGGACACGGCACCCGAGCGGGACTATTTGCCTTCACCCGCCTCTTTATCAGGCTGCTTATTTATGGCAGATGCAGGTTATTTTTCAAAAGCTTATATACAACAGCTTCAAGAAGCCTGCGCGTATTTTATTATGCGGATGTGTAACCGTGTTAATCCAATGGCGGTTTGTACTAAGACTCAGCAGATGAAGCCGCTGAAAACATGGTTAAAAGAATTACCCAATGCAGGTGTATTGGATTTAGATGTGCAGTGGCCGAATGGCCCGGTTTATCGTTGCGTTGCATTTGCAGCATTAGATCACAAAAAACGTCATGTATTGGTCTGCACTAACCTTGACCGTGAGCAGTTTCCTCCAGCTGTTGTGGGTGATTTTTATCGTGTTCGCTGGCAAATAGAATTATTATTCAAAGAGTGGAAGTCGATGAATAATTTAAATAAATTCGATACAGGTCATGCCACAATCGTTGAGACATTAATTTGGGGTAGCTTGCTGGCAGCAACCTTAAAACGCTGGCTAATCAACGCGGCACAAAAGAAGTATAACCGGGTGTTGTCGCTTTTTACCGGAGCAAAAACTGCCCATATGTGGTGGATACCATTTTGCTTTGATATAGCCATGAGTCGTGGTACGGATTTAGCAAAAGCCATGAATAACGCGCTGGCATTTTTAGCGCAACATTGCCAACGGCAAAATGTTAAACGAGACCAAATAAGTGGCGTATATAAGCTGCTTAATAACACAAATAAATCATTGGGTTAGGTCGTTAAGGTCATACGTATGAAGTGCCTCTAGCGTCGCCTGAATTCGCTCATGCTGAAGATTAAAAAACAATTTATCTTCAGTCACGTCAAAACCTGAGCGCTTACAAAGCAGTAATTCAACCAAGGAGTCTGTGCAGGCATTGATGGTCGTCAGACCGTTTTCCTGATCCCAGCTCAATGGTTTGAATTTCAGTTTCGAAGCCAAATAACGATAAATTACGCCTGAATCAAAAATAACCTGCTCTCCATCCACTAACACAGGCACTTTGCGTGCCGGATTATGTTGTACCAACACTGAACGGCCTTCAGACTCAAAAATATTAAGCGCTACAAACTGATAAGGTTGCCCTGCCAGTACTAAACGTAAACGACGAACAAAAGGGGAAGCCACTGCTGTCTCTTATACACAAATCATTATTTCTGGAACTTTAACGACATTCATAGATCAGATCTTCCATTGATGAGTCTGAATTAAGGAATAAACATGATTGTCAAAGCTGCTGAGTGGGCACAGAATAATTTTGGTAATGCTGAGCTAGGTGATAAAAGACGGACAAAACGACTCGTTACTTTAGTTACTGACTTAGTCAGTAACATTGGTATGTCGGTTGTAAAATCATCACAAACATCGGACAAAATTGAGGCTGCTTATCGCTTTATTCGAAATGAAAAAATTAAGGCTCAAGATATTGAAACGTCAGCATTTAACGCTACAGCAGAGCTCGTTAACAATTATGATTTATTGCTTGCTTTAGAAGATACAACATCCCTTAATTTCAGTTATAAATCCGTCAAGCCTGAACTTGGCCCTTTAGGGAATAGTACAAAAGCTAGGGGGATGATGGCTCATTCTGTATTGTTATTTGCACCAAATGAACAAAATGTTGTGGGCCTTATCGAACAACAGCGTTGGTGCCGAAGCCTCTCCTCTCATGGTAGAGGAAGTAAACATTTAGAATATAAATATGAAGATAAAGAAAGCTTTAAATGGCAAAGAGCTTCAACTCATGTTGCCAAGAGACTTAAATCGAATATGAGTAAAGTTATATCTGTCTGCGATCGTGAGGCAGATATTTATGAATATCTTCGATATAAAACTCAAAATAACCATCGTTTTGTTGTTCGTTCGATGCAAAGTCGGAGACTCACAGAGGAAAACAATAAACTCTATTCTTTTTCAGAAAATTTAGTCAGTGTTGCTCAAAGAACCATTTGCATATCTCAAAGAGGCGCAACAAAAACCTCAGCAGCTAGGAAAAAGAGATTAGTAAACTGCGATATCAAATACTCACCTGTTACATTAAAAGTTCCGGGAAATAAGCGCGGTAATCTTGAAGATATAAGTCTTTATTATGTTGGCTGCCATGAGAACTCAACTGGCTCTAAAGAGCCATTGAGATGGCATTTATTGACTTCTGAAAAAATCAATAATGCTGATGACGCAAAGCGAATCATAGAGTTCTATGAGAAAAGGTGGCTAATTGAGGACTACCATAAAGCTTGGAAGTCTGGGGGGACAAAAGTCGAATCATTACGCATGCAGACAAAAAATAGCCTTGAAAAAATGACTGTCATATTGTCATTTATTGCTATTAGGATTCAGCAACTTAGGTATGTAGGGTTAAATAAAGATAAAGCTAAAAATACCAGTTGTGAAACACTATTGACGCCTTTGGAGTGGAAGTTACTTTGGATAAAAGTTGAAGGTGTACAACCTCCTAAATTAACGCCCAATATTCATTGGGCTTACATTAGCCTAGGTAAATTAGCAGGTTGGAACAATAGTAAACTAACAGGGAGAATAAGTTGGATCACCCTATGGGAAGGATGGTTTAAGTTGCAGACTTTGGTTGAAGGATATCGAATAACCCAAGACTTCATTTTTGATTTGTGATCAAGAGACAGAAGCCACTGAACCTAATAACTGCATAACCTACTCCAATTTCAAACCATAGCTTTAGTGTACAACCAGAGTCAGCGGCTTAGATAGTGCTGATAGTCTGTTAATTTGGGCTTAGGGCAGAAAGCTTTTTCAATTCAAATTGATACGCAGTCTGAGCAACCTGCGCAATGATAGCTTCATTGGTTCGGCTTGACTCGGCTGAGTCTTTCACAAAAACAGCAACCAGCAAGGGCCGTCCATCAGGCAACAGAATGATACCTAAATCATTAGTGGCCGCAGTTTTTCCGGCTTTGATACCCGAAGTACCAGTTTTATGTGCGACCACAGTACCAGCTGGTAACAAACCTTTTAACCGCTCTGGTCCTGTGGTGGTTTCGACCATCCACTTCCATAACAAAGCCTGCGAGGTTTCAGACAGCTGTGTTTTTTGCTCAAACTTTTTCAGGATCTCTGCAGCACCTTTCATCGAGGTCCAGTTTTGATACTGCACCTGATCATCGGCGTGCATCTGCGCTTCATTTGCGACCACAGCGGTCTCCTTTATACCCATAGACTGGATATAGTCATGCAAAGCAGCTGGTCCACCAACCAGTTCAAATAACAAATCACAGGCCACGTTATCGCTGTGCGAGACCGAGTATTGCAGCAGTTGCTGCACTGGAACACTAAACTCGTCTCCCTGATACGCTTTCATTATCGGAGCCCAGGTATTCTGTAAAACCTTAGCCCTGTTTACGATAACGGTCTGATTTAAATCCAACTTTCCCTGATCAACCTGATGCAGTACCAACATAGCTAAATGCAATTTAAATACACTTTGCATTGGGAATTTTTCAAAAGGATTAATCAGTAAAGGTTCCAGATCGTCAGGCCCCCACACTGCAACGCCTACAGTGGCTTTTTTTCCAATGACTATGGATTCAATTTGCTCTTTTAACAGTGGGGATTGCGCTGAGGTTTCGAATGAACTAAAAGATACCATCAGTAGCGTCGAGGCAGTAACTACAGCTTTTATAATGACATTCATCGGATTGTCCTTTTCATACGTATGATCTTTAGGATTTGAATAGGTGCTTCATTCGTGATCTAATTGATTTTGCGAATAAAATAGAACGCCCAGAGGGCTAAAACGAATGAAGCAAAATCAGATTACCGCATTTTCAACCATTTTTGAAGCCCTGTTTTCAGAGCAACAATTAAATTCACTTGGTGTTCAAACTCACATGATTGAACGCTTTCGCCTGATCACTCCCGCAAAACTTTGCCTGGCATTTGTGTGTGCCCTGGGAAGTGGAAATGCCCGCACAATCGCTGATATACATCGTTACTTTAACCACTTGCATTCGATGTCAGTACGCCTTAAACCATTCCATAATCAGTTAGTTAAGCTCGGAACTCCTGAATTTATGCGTCAAGTGTTTGAGCAGGCGCTGGCACTTCATTTGCCAGCCATGCACACCTTTTCGGACGCCTATCGGGGGCATTTCAAGCAGGTACTGTTGCAGGATGGCACCAGTTTCGCTGTTCATGACGGCCTCAGCCTGCATTTCCCCGGGCGATTCAGTACACACTCTCCTGCGGCAGTGGAGCTTCACGTGACCTATGACCTTGAAAAAGCCCAGCCTGTCCGCGTTTCTCTGAGCGAAGATACTGCATCTGAACGCGACTATCTCCCCGTAGCTCAAAGTCTACGTGGTTGTTTGCTCATGGCCGATGCAGGTTATTTTTCAAAAGCTTACATTGAATCGCTCCAAAACGAAGCGGCCAGCTTTGTGCTTCGGATGCCCGCTTCGGTGAATCCAATGGCGACTTGCAACCAAACAGGACTCTGTCAGCCGCTACGCAGCTGGCTGGCCGTATTGCCTAAGCATGGCGAATTGGATTTGGATGTGCAGTGGCCAGATGGTCCGGTGTACCGTTGTGTTTTGTTTGCTTCCACTGACCATAAAGACAAACCGGTTTGTCTGTGTACAAATTTGGACCGGCACACATTCCCAGCCGCAACAGTGGGCGAATGGTATCGTCTGCGCTGGCAGATAGAACTCTTGTTCAAAGAATGGAAATCGTTGAATAGTTTGAATAAATTTAATACGGAATACTCAACGATAGCCGAAACGTTGATTTGGGGAAGTCTGCTGGCGGCAACGCTCAAGCGTTGGTTAATCAACGGAGCACAGCAAAAATATCGGCGAGTGTTGTCCATGTTCAGCGGGGCCAAAACAGCCAATCAGTGGTGGCTTCCCTTTTGTATAAAATGGGCTTGTTCAGGGATAACTGAAATTGCTGCGGAATTGGGTAAGGTTTTTGCGTTTCTCGCGGAACATTGCCAGAGGGTAAATGTAAAGCGAGATCAAAAATCAGGGGCTTTTAAAGTATTGGAAATCACATATGAATCATGATGTTAGCTCGCTAAAGACATACGTATGATTTACGCCTACCATCGAGAAACAGGTGAGATTGTTGCTTATGTTTGGGGTAAAAGAGACTTAGCTACAGTTCAACGATTGAAGGCAAAGCTTAAACAATTAGGTATTCACTACACCCGAATTGCAAGTGATCATTGGGACAGTTTCATAACTGCTTTTAAAAACTGCAAGCAAAGTATTGGTAAATTTTTTACTGTAGGTATTGAAGGTAATAATTGCAAAATAAGGCATCGAATTAGGCGCGGTTTTAGAAGGAGTTGTAATTTTTCAAAAAAGATTGAAAACCATTTTAAAGCTTTCGACTTAACCTTTTTTTACATCAATAATGGCTTCATTTAATGTCAGCATACTTTTTGAAACACCACCCAAAAATTATGTTTAAACCTATATAAGAAAACACGTTAGGCTTCTTTTATAAGACATTTTTAAAATGATAAATCAACATAAAAGCCCCTCATCCTCGCCTTCTTTCAAAGTGAGAAGTCGATTTCAATAGTAATATGAATCACTCATTATAAACATTCATTCAGTTTAGAAATAATCTAGAGATATTATGATTAACAGCAGAATTATCGATAAAACCAAATAAGTATTGATATTATTAAAGCTCTTAAGATAATTTAACATGCGTCATTTTCCATAAGAATTTAATAAAATACTATATGGCTGACGGATAGATAAAAGACTAGGAAAAGAAAAGCAGACAAAAAAATACCATCGATAATAAAATTGGTTAAAAATGTTGCACGATGAAATTTAAATAAACTTGTAAAGCTAATAAATTAACAATTTTATATTCAAAAAAACTTAAATCACAAGTTAAGCTAATAAACAGCTTTAGCTATTTTAAATAAGTTTATTTTAAAAACCAAAACTTGGATTCATTGGTGATATAAAACTTTAAATCAGTAGCTCCACTAACTTCTTTCACTTATTTATTTAAAACTTAGCGACTTAAAAAGATAACTAAGTATTTTTAGATATTGCTTGGAATCAATTCAATTCATCAAGTTTTAAAAAATAATTCCTTTTGTCAGGCATATCTTTTTTTAAATGCTTTAAAAATATTTTAGCAGTTTCCTCAGATACATCCTCTCTTAGGCAACGTTCAACAAAAGATATATCTACAAATTCATCTGCTAATCCAGCACGACCAAGATCTAAAAAGTAAATTTCACCAGATTTATCTATAAAAATATTACTATCCGTGATATCGCCATGAGAAAAAACCAATCTTTCTTCAACACGAGTCTCATTTAACTCATTCCAAAGACTTATGTAAGTTTTATGGTCTCCCCATAATTCAGCCTCAAAATCATCTTGATCTATCTCGTCAAGGAGTTGGTTATCAATAAAAAATTTTGACTCTTTTAACCGATGATCAATGCTTGAAATAAATGGGCAATCAATAATAGCAACTGCATTTAACTGATTGAGTGTTTCCTTATAGATAGCAAGCAATTCTTGCTCTGTTAAAAAAAGCGCTGAAATTGATTTTGCATTGATCGCTTTAGTGATCATGAATTCAAACTGCTCATCCTGAAAAGTCATGATGAGTTCAGGCACCTTTAATTTATCAGAGAGCCAACTCAACATTTTCGCTTCACGAGAGACACTGTATGTGGTCTCTGTATATAAAGTGCTAGATCGCTTAAGAAAAAAAGTTTCATTATTTCGATTAAAAGAATAAACATCCGATGGCGACTGACCAATTTTATTTGGCTCTAAAACGCTGTTTCCAATAAATTGTTGAATAATATTGGGCAATTCCATCAAGTTTTCCTTTTATTCAGCATTAAAAACCTCGCAAATGCGAGGCCTAGTAAATAGATGATCTTAATTAGGTTCACTGTAGCAAAAATATGGCTTATTCCCTATAGAGGGTCAATACTTCAAACTTTGGTGGTGTTTCAAAAAGTATGCTGAAACAAAGCAGGTTGAATTTTGATAAAATAGAGAAATGCGAATAACTCTAGAAATCAAATGTCCAACCTGCCTCAGTGACAGTATAAAGAAAAATGGCATCAAAAGCAATGTCTTCTATAGGTTTCAATCCCTTGACGATTGCAGGAGTCCCGTCTGGCAATGAAACTTTCCAAACGAGGCTGGAAAAGGTGTCCGCAATGAGAACAGGTTGCGA
>NZ_JAMDJP010000056.1:0-8762 GCF_023475945.1 Shewanella sp. 8A | reverse complement strand
GCTACCGCAGGCATTCCGATAATCGATGCCACCAAAAACACAGCCGATAAGGCTAATACACGCATAACGTCCCCTTGCTTAATGCAATATATCCATACAAATTAAGTGCTAAGCTTATCATTCTCTGCTCTCTCATTCCATAGCAAACTGCTGACCAATTGTGGCAACAATCAGGCACAAACTTTACAAGATTTAACTATTAGCCATCCCAACTAAACGCCAGTCCAAAATCATAGCAACTCGTCAGTATCGATCTGATATGCAAAATAGGAATAAGATCCTCGAATCACTATAGGTAAACTCTTATACTCAAAACAATCATTGTGGCTTTTTGGCATAAGTTTCATTATTTCTAAGATGAAGTAAGCCTGAACGCCCTAGAAACATCGTCTATTTCCAGCAAAATAAGTGATTAAAATAAAAAGGAAACGCCAATGTTAAAGCCCTGCCTCGCTTTTATCCTCGCTAGCACAGTGGCGCAAACCGCTGGTGCCGTACAACTCCTCGGCGATGTGGAAGTGTCTCGCATTCCTACCGCTGAAAAAGTCATGGCTGAAGTGGTAAACCGTTATCAAGCCTTGGATGAAGGCTTAGCGAATCAATTATCCGCACAGAAAAATGAACGCGACGCTACCCAACTTGCCGCGCGCCAAGGACATAGATTATGGCAACAGGCCGTGCGTGATGTGCAGTCTGGACACTTTGATGACAGATCCCTGTATTGGGCGCGACTGTCAATGTTAAATAGCCTTAAAAACAACAGTGCTAACTTTAAAATGGCTGATTGGCAGCAACAGATTTTAGCCAGCGCCGTAGAGAAGGCATCGCGAGGCTTCAGTGATATCCAATACGATGACGATGTCCAAATTAAAATCTTCCTCACAGGCTTCGACCCCTTCTTCCTCGACAAAGATATCAGTCAGAGCAATCCTTCGGGCTTAGTGGCCCTCGCCCTCGATGGTTTTAAATTTGATATCAATGGCAAAAAGGCCCAAATCGAAACCGCCATGATCCCAGTTCGCTTCGAGGATTTCGACCAAGGTATTATCGAATCCTTACTCAGCCCCATTTATCGCGACCCTAAAACCCAGTTTGTCTTTACCGTCAGCATGGGGCGCAGCGACTTTGATATTGAACGCTTCCCAGGCCGTAACCGTAGTGCAGCAGCGCCCGATAACCAAAATCTATACACAGGCGCAAGCAAAACCGCGCCTGTCGCCCCCAAACTCAACGGTAAAGACTTTATCGGCCCTGAATTTGTTGAGTTTTCATTGCCCGTCGCCGCCATGCAGGTCAAAGACGGCCAATGGAAAGTCAACGATAACCATACTGTGACCACCCTAGCTCGCGGCGAATTTAATGCCAGCTCCCTAAGTGAGCTGCAAAATGAAACCTCGGTCGAAGGCTCTGGTGGTGGGTATCTCTCTAATGAGATTTCTTATCGCGCCATTGTGTTACAGCAAAAGTTCAATAGCCGCGCTAAGGTGGGCCATATCCACACCCCGAGGGTAAAAGGCTACGACAACCCCACCGAACAAGCCATTGTCGAGCAAGTGCGTACTATGGTGATGCAGGCCGCGGCGAGCCTATAACCGCCGCAATACTGGCATTGTCAGCAAGCGTTGGTTATGATGCGAACGCTTGCCAAAACGCTTGTTGAGCCACCTTGCATAAGGGTTTTGGACTCGTGAAATCCGAATAGATGCCTTGCGATAGCGAGAGATATTGTTTACTTGATGCTTTGCAGAATAATGAGTTAACGCCTAAATCTATGTTTAACCCGAGATCCCTACTCAATAGCCTGCGCCGTAAAGCTATCTCATCCGCGAGTATCACCACGCCGACTGCGACCAAGATGGCGAAAACCAACACGCCACAACACCAGCCAAAGCCACTGACACCAGTGCAGCAGCAAATCCTTACGCGTATCGAAGACTGTTATCAGCAGGCAGAAATCTACTTTAAGCGTCCATTTGCGCGGCCGCTGACCCAATTTACCCTGCGGGGACGGAGTGCGGGCACAGCCCATTTACAACAGAATCGCCTACGCTTTAATCCCGTATTACTCAAGGAAAATAGCGAAGCCTTTTTAGCCGAAGTGGTGCCCCACGAAATCAGCCATTTACTCTGCTTCCAACTCTTTGGCAAAACCAAACCCCATGGCCGCGAGTGGCAATCCATCATGATCAAACTGTTTAAGGTAAGCCCCAATACCACCCACAGTTTCGATACTCAGTCGGTTAAAGGGAAAGACTTTGAGTACCGCTGTGCCTGCGGCCCAGTTCGGCTAAGTATTCGCCGCCATAATAAAGTGTTGCGTGGTGAAACCCGTTATCTGTGCAAACGCTGCCATACCCACCTCACCTTTACCGAAGCAGCCGAATAACCCACATAGCGTAAAAATCCTCGGCCAAAAGTACGAGCGATTTGCATAGGACGCAGTATTTCCCTTACCATTCAGACATAAAAGACGAGCCACAGGCTCGCGTAGTATTGATTATTTTTGGGATAAATATTGAACAACTCCAAGATAGCCTTAAGGTCTCGGCAAACCTTGCTGTGCCTATTCAGTTGGCTGGCGGTGTTGGCCTCAGCCAATGCCTCTCCTTCGCACCCCAATAGTTTTAGCCAAGCCAAGGTCTTGTCTCAATCCTTATACCAAGGCACTCGCCAAGGCACCTTGCCCGCGGTCAGTTTTTACTGTGGCTGTGATATCCAAATTAAGGGCAAATCCTGGAAGCCCGATCTCAATAGCTGCGGTTATCAAGTGCGTAAACAAGAAACCCGCGCCAACCGTATCGAGTGGGAGCATATCGTCCCTGCATGGGAATTTGGTCACCAATTACAATGCTGGCAAAAGGGCGGCCGTAAAAACTGCGCCGATAACAGCCAAGAATTCAATAAGATGGAAGCGGATATGCACAATCTGGTGCCCGCGATTGGTGAAGTGAACGGCGATCGCAGCAACTTCCGTTTTAGCCAATGGAACGGTAAGGCCGACCAATATGGTCAATGCGCTATGGTTATCGACTTTAAGAATCGCCAAGCCCAGCCGCCCGCTCACGCCCGTGGCAAAATTGCCCGCACTTACCTGTATATGCAGCAGGCCTATGGCCTTAAAATCGCCTCACAGCAATTAAAATTGTTCAAAGCATGGGATAAAAGCTATCCAGTTGATACTATTGAATGCAAACGCGATAACGCCATAGCGCAGATCCAAGGTAATCATAATCCCTTTGTGCAGAATGCCTGCAATGCACCACCACTGCGCCAACAATTAGCCGAATAAGGTCGACAATGAGAGTTCCAAGAATTTATCAACCTCAGCCATTAGCCGTAAACCAACAGCTGAATCTAGACGAAGATGGCGCAGCCCATATCGGCAAAGTGCTGCGTATGGGCAGTGGCGAGCAAATTAGCCTGTTTAATGGCGATGGTAATGATTATCTTGCCGAAATTGTCGATGCGGGTAAAAAATCGGTCACGGTAAAAGTGCTGTCCTGTGAGGCCAATCCATCGGAGTCGCCCCTCAACCTGCATTTAGGCCAAGTGATTTCCCGCGGCGATCGGATGGAGTTCACCATTCAAAAATCCGTTGAGCTAGGCGTAAATACCATCACGCCGCTATTTTCTGACCGCTGCGGCGTCAAGCTCACTGGTGAGCGTCTCGAAAAGAAAATCCAGCAATGGCAAAAGATTGTGATCAGCGCCTGTGAGCAATCTGGCCGTAGCCAAGTGCCCATCGTTCGCCCCGCCATGGAATTACAGCAATGGTGCAGCGAACCGACCAGCGCACTCAAACTCAACTTGCATCCAAGGGCAGCGCACGGTATCAATGGGTTAGATTTATCCCATACCCGCGTACGCCTACTGATCGGTCCCGAAGGGGGATTATCGGCGGAAGAAATCGCTATGACGGAAACCTATCAGTTTACCGACGTGTTACTCGGCCCCCGAGTGCTGCGCACTGAAACCGCCTCACTCACGGCGATTACCGCGCTGCAACTTAGATTCGGTGATTTAGGTTAAAGGTTAACCGCTAACTAGCGAATTGATTACTGGCTAATCCATAAATGCTTTTTGCCTGCGACGGCAACCAATAAGGAACAGATTAATGATAAAACTCGGCATAGTGATGGACCCCATCAGTGAGATCAACATTAAGAAAGACTCCAGTTTTGCCATGCTGATGGCGGCGCAGGAAAGGGGTTACCAGCTGTTTTATATGGAAATGGCCGACCTTGCTATGGTCAATGGCGTAGCCATGGGCAATATGCGTCCATTAAAAGTCATCAACGATGCCAATAAATGGTTTGAACTGGGCGATGCCCAAGACACGCCACTGAGCGATCTGAACGTGGTGTTAATGCGTAAAGACCCGCCGTTCGATACCGAATATATCTACGCCACTTACATGTTAGAGCGCGCCGAAGAACAAGGTGTATTAATCGTCAACAAGCCACAAAGCTTGCGCGATGCCAACGAAAAACTATTCACCGCATGGTTTAGCGAATTTACTCCAGAGACCATTGTGACTCGCGATGCCAACCGGATCCGCGCGTTCCACCAAGCCAAGGGCGATATTATCCTCAAGCCACTAGATGGCATGGGCGGCACCTCGATTTTCCGCGTCAAGCAGGACGACCCTAACCTTGGGGTGATCATCGAAACCTTAACCCAATATGGCAACCAATACGCAATGGCGCAGGCCTTTATTCCTGAAATCACCAAGGGCGACAAGCGCATTCTGGTGGTGGATGGCGAGCCCGTGCCCTACGCCTTGGCGCGGATTCCTAAAAAAGGCGAAACCCGCGGTAACTTGGCCGCAGGCGGCAGCGGTGTTGCCCAACCGCTATCGGACTCAGATTGGAAAATCGCGCGCGCCATTGGCCCAGAGCTTAAAAAACGCGGGCTGATTTTTGTGGGTCTGGATGTGATTGGTGACAAGCTGACCGAGATTAACGTCACTAGCCCAACCTGTATCCGTGAAATCCAAGCGGCATTTGATGTGGACATTACTGGCATGCTGTTCGATGCCATCGAAGCCCGTCTCACCCAGTAAGCTTGTACACCTACAAGATAATAATATTCATTGAAGGCGCCTTAAGAGCGCCTACGACTTCTAGGGATCTGATATGAGTTTCACCAAAGCGCCACTGTTACTGCTTGGTATGAGTTTATGGCTCTCAAGCCCCGTATTTGCAGCGGAAGCTGGGGCGAATGAGACGGGCCCAGCCAAGGCGCCATCACGCCCCAAAAATATTGTGATTATGATTGGCGACGGCATGGGGCCTTCCTATACCAGTGCCTATCGCTATTACAAGGACAATCCAGATACCGAAGAAGTCGAACAAACCGTCTTTGACCGTTTATTGGTTGGCATGGCAAGCACGTATCCCGCCAGTGTCAGTGGTTATGTGACCGACTCGGCCGCCGCCGCAACCGCCCTCGCGACAGGAGTCAAATCCTATAACGGCGCCATCTCGGTTGATACCCAAAAACAGCCACTGCCCACCATTCTTGAAAAAGCCAAATCCTTAGGCTTGAGCACTGGGGTTGCCGTTACCTCACAAATTAACCATGCCACACCAGCAGCATTTTTATCCCATAACGAAAGCCGTAAAAATTACGATGCACTGGCATTAAGTTATCTCGACACCAACGCCGATGTGTTTTTAGGTGGTGGGCAAAAGTACTTTCCACCCGAGCTGTTGGCCCAATTTACCGCCAAGGGCTATCAACACATTACCCGCTTTGATGATCTGGCCAGCATTACCCAGCCTAAGGTCTTAGGTTTGTTTGCCGAAGTACAACTGCCTTGGGCTATCGATGAAAAAGATGCTAAAAAACTTAGCACCTTGACCCAAAAAGCCCTCAGTTTACTGTCGCAAAATGATCAAGGTTTTGTACTGCTGGTCGAAGGTAGCCTTATCGACTGGGCGGGACATAACAATGATATCGCCGCCGCTATGGGCGAAATGGATGAGTTTGCCAACACCATTGAAGTCGTTGAGCAATTCGTACGCCAAAATCCCGATACCTTAATGGTGATCACCGCCGACCATAATACCGGCGGTTTATCGATTGGTGTCGATGGAAATTACAACTGGAATCCTGAGATCCTGCGCAATATTTCCGCCAGTTCAGATACCTTAGCGCAAGCCGCTATCGGTGGCGAGACCTGGCAAGCCGACTTATCCCGTGGTTTAGGCTTTGAATTAACGGAAGAAGAACTGGCTAAACTCAATGTAGCCAGAATGCAGGGCTTAGAAACCATGGCAATGGCTATTCGTCATGTGATTGATAAACGTACCGATACGGGTTGGACAACGGACGGACACACTGGCACCGATGTGCAAGTGTTTGCCGCAGGTCCCGCAGCAGGGCTGTTTAACGGTCATCAGGACAATACTGATATCGCCAATAAGATTTTTAGCCTGCTACCTAAGCCTAAAAAGCCAAAAGCCCCGGTACAGGTATCAACTCCAGCCCCAGCACCAGTGCAGCCACAGGGTTGATTTGCTGCGATTAGCTAAAAATAAGCCAATCGAATATCGCGCCAGCTAACAGATAAAAGGCAACCGTATTAACACAGTTGCCTTTTTTATTGGCTTTCAGTCCGCACCGTTCGAGTGAGCGCTGTTTTGCCGCATCCCTTAAGTCGGCGGCATGCAGGCTGGCTCGCAGCCGAATAAGGGGTATAATGCCCGCACTTATTTTTTACGGTAGCCATGCAGTGTTAACGAATCCATCGCAAGTCATTATCCGCAATCAGGAAACCCTGAGCCAACATAAAGTCTTAGTGCTAAACCATGAGGCAGATTCACTGCCCAAAGCGCTACTCGATGTCGCCCAGTCCGTCGATGCCCTCGCCTTGGATTACCACCATTATCTGCATTTAGCGCCGCAGGCCAATGGCAAACTGCGCTGCTATTTTGGCCATCAACTGCCCCACCAGGATAAGTACGACACTGTGATTGTGTACTTTCCTAAGGCTAAGCCGTTAGCGCCCTATTTGTTTAATCTGGCCGCTCAGCATTTAGTGGCCGATGGCCAACTCTTAGTCGTGGGTGAGAACAAAGGCGGGGTTAAATCCTTAGTCAAACTGTTGCCGAAATACTTTGCCACTGGCGTCAAACTCGATAACGCGCGCCATTGCCTACTCTTTGGCAGCAGCCTAATCGATACTGCGCCCGCGATTAAACTCAGCGATTGGACTAGCCAGTATCAACTCGCCACCCCGCAGGGCAATATCACCATCTGCAACTTAGTCGGTGTGTTCAGCGAGAAGCATTTAGACCAAGGCACAGAGCTATTGCTGTCGCATCTGCCAACGCTTTCAGGCCGAGTACTGGATTTTGGTTGCGGCGCCGGTGTGATTGCCGCGGCACTGTTAAAGGCACAACCGACGCTGTCGCTAGAATGTATTGATATCAATGCCATGGCGCTGGCGTCCTGCGAACTTACACTGGCTGCAAACGGCATGACGGCCAAGGTCTATCCCTCCGATGGATTAGCGCAAACCAGTGGAAAATTCAACGGTATTATCTCCAATCCTCCCTTCCACGATGGCCTTGCCAGCACCACTAGCATTGCCCAACGCTTTGTCGCCGATAGCGCCAAGCAATTACAATCTAAAGGGATTTGGCAAATCGTCGCTAACCGCCACCTACCCTATTCGGACACCATCGCCGCCGAGTTCGGCCAATTAACAGTGCCAGCGGAGAACAACAAGTACAAACTCTATTCCTTCCAGCAGGCCTAATCTTTCGCCCCGCTCGATTATGAGTGGGGCTAACTTAATTTGACTCTAGGATGCACCAAGGAATAAAGGCTCGTTAAGAATTAAGAGAATAACGCCGTCCCTATCGAATACGCCCATTTTGAAATCAAAAATCCCCCAACAAACAAGTTAACGCTGCCATCTCTTAAATAGCATTTATTACCATTGAACATTTCATCTAACTAAAAAGCTAATGCTCCATTCCGTGCTTCGGCTCGTTAGCTCAATCGAAAATTTTCACTCCTGTTGCGATACAAATTCTTATCTATTTGCCTATGTTTGGCCTTACCAGAAATCGACTAACAATGTATGGGTATACCGTCATATTTAAATTTAGGTATTTTTGAATGATTTGAAGACAATATCGGTGCGCATTAACTCCATTTTTAACAAATAAAATGCTATAAAATCAATTGACTATAGTAGCTGACTTATAGTTAATAGGTTTGTAAAACGCGCATGCGCGTTTTTCCAGATGGATTACTTATATGAAAAGCGGCAGAAAGCTGATAAGTTCTTTGTATACAGATAGTTAACTGTGCGCGTTTTCACTGCTCCAACGAGGTAAACGCGCATGCGCATGAATAAGCTGTTATGAGCCCTAAGAGATCGATGCATGAGCAAAGAAAAGTATAAGAATTACCTTGGTGATCTTGGCGCAATTACCAAAGAGTATGCACGCGAAGCAATTAAGGATCATGTGGCCGCAAAAGGCACCAATGAAGAAGATTTCAAAACAGGGTACATGATGGGGTTTCATCGCTTTGTTACTTTAATGCAGCAACAAGCGGAATCCTTTGAAATACCACTAGATGAGATTGGGTTGGCTGATATTGATGAAAACGAATTTCTTAAGTAGCGCTCAGCTCATAATCGGGTAGCCGGAGGTATTTAGCCTCCAGCCCCCACACCACCCTGCATGCGGCTCCGCACAGGGCGGTTCATTTAGAACGCCTAACCTGTTTTCTGGTTCGGATAG
>NZ_JAMDJP010000055.1:0-11023 GCF_023475945.1 Shewanella sp. 8A | reverse complement strand
AGTTAGTTGTTTTATAGCGAGGTTTTGACACGATTGATGGGTGAGTTGATAGGCTATGCCGATCAGATCACCAGCTATGGTTTTAGTTCAACTGATTTAGGAAACAAAGCCATTGCTTGGTGCAAAAAGCGAAAGTTGCAAGGTGCTTTAGGTGGTCCAGTTGGTTTGGAGTTTGGGGGGCCAAACTGTGATTGGGATTAGGCCTGATTTATATTTTATATAAGTGAGAGTGAATATATGAACTATTTTGAAGAGGACCCCTTCTAGGTAACGTAAACCTGGAGGGTGTATGAAAAAGCTAAAATCACATTACATACAGACTATTAATGAGGAACATTCAAAATATTTATGGTGGCGATATCCCACTATTCGTAGCGGTTTCCATAAATATTTTAGTACTAAACAAGAAAAAAGTTTTTACTTCATGCATTTGATTGAATGCAAGGGGTATCCAGTTAAACTTCGTGCTGCTCGTGGGAAACTGCTAGCAGATTCTTGGGATGATTACCCTTCACATGTCTTTGATGTAGCAAAAAGTTGGAAGCATAACTCAAAAAGAAGGCACCAATATTACCGTTTAGGTTGATAGTACTATAAGGTCATCAGCTCTAAAAAAGAGAGGTAATAAAGTTGCATACTAAAACCATCGTCATTATGCTCGATTAACGAGCTAATATCGGTGGTTTTTTATGGCTTCACGATTAAAGGGCTGCTCAGAGCAGCAATTTGGCAAATGGATAAAGGAAGGTCGAGGGAGTGGCCTGCATGCAGACTACAAACCTTGGTTAACCGTTAGGGATTTTCCATCTTTAGGGCGTGTTCATCGTGTATTTGGCCACAAATCGCAAAGAACCCATCACCTTTTTTCTGATATAGAACTTTCGGTATTCCTTATGCTGGAGTGGCACTGTGAAGTCACTCAGATCCGCGAGCAATTTCCACTTGAGCGTGATATCACTCGCCGACTTGCTGGCAGCGCAGGGATAAAACATCCAAACATCGCGGGTATCGATCAGTACATGTCGTCGGATTTTTTGGTCGATTCTACCGATGAGGAAGAACCAAGGTTTGTATTGCAGGCAAAGCATTCCTCGGCTTTGAGCGATGTGAGAACTGTCGAAAAAGTTGAACTCGAGCGTCTCTATTGGCAGGAGAAAACCTTGCCTTGGTATCTGATCACAGAACAAGACGTGCCTGATGTGGTGACTAGAAACATCAAATGGCTCTATTCGGCACAAAGGGAAGAAGCAGAGGACGCTGAGCTGGCACTGCAGCAGATCGAATTCTATGCCCATCATTTCAAAAAGAACCCTAATAAGACAGTACTCGCCTTGTGCAAGGAATTGGATGCGGCCTATGACCTGCCGCTTGGCGAATCGCTTTACGAAGTAAGGTGCTTGCTGGCCAAGCGCTATTTCTCCTTCGATATCTTCATTCCAACAACCAAACTCAAGGCGTGTGATTTGAATGCTGGAGAGCTAGGTTTTATCAGGGAGACATACCTTGTTTCGAATCAATGAGGTTCTTAAGTTTGGTGAGCATAGATATCGAGTTCTGCAACAACTCGGCGAGTATTTGGTATGGATAGATATCGATGACGCAACTGCTTTTCCTGAATTAATATTGACGAGCGAACTGACAAAGGCAATTGATCAGGAAAATCTTGAACGTACAAATGATCCGTATAAAAAACTTTCCTTTGAAACACCTATTGAAGGTAGTGTTGCTAGAACCAAGCGCGATACAAACTACGCATTAATTAAACCACTACTTGCTCTACCGGACTTTTATAGGCCTCAAAGCCGCGGAGCGGTTATTAAAGGCATTCTTGCTGAGCATGGTTCAACTAAACAGACGCTATATCGGCTGGCTCGTCGTTACTGGCAGCGTGGGCAGACGCCGAACGCTCTATTACCTGATTATAAAAATTCCGGTGGCAAGGGTAAACGACGGTTGGCCAAGGATAAAAAGCTTGGGCGTCCGCGTAAATATGAGCCAGGAACTGGGGCTAAAATTGATGAATTTATTGAACGTCTTTTTCGTATCGCAATTGACCGCTATCTCCTGAAAGATAAGGGCCATTCGTTCCCTTATGCTCATCGTCGTTTCGAGACTCTGTATTTAAATTATTTTCCTGATACGCCTCAAGAAGAATTGCCCAGTAACTGGCAGATGATGCACTTCTACAAGCGCGAGTATTCTCAACCTGAAAAGCTAAGAAAGCGTGTGTCGAACGTTGAATATAATAAAGATATTAGGCCCCTTCATAGTACTGCCAATACTCAAGTGCTTGGACCAGGATCTCGTTACGAGATAGATGCCACAATAGCTGATCTTTATCTTGTATCAGATAGTGAGAGGGCAAACATCGTCGGCCGTCCCGTTGTTTATATGGTTATTGATGTGTTCAGCCGCATGATTGTTGGTTTCTATATTGGTTTTGAAAATGCCTCCTATGCTGCAGCTATGCAGGCTTTGTTTATGGCGGCTACCGATAAAACGTCGTACTGCAAAGCGTTAGGTTTTGATATTGCATCGGAGGATTGGCCTAGTGTAGGCCTACCGGATGCCATTCTAGCTGATAGAGGTGAGCTACTGGGTCATCAGATTGAGAGTTTAGAGAGCAATTTTGCAGTCAGAATAGAAAATACGCCGCCCTACCGAGGTGATGCAAAAGGTATTGTTGAACGTAATTTCAAAACTATTCAGGCTTCCTTTGGTTCGTTTGTGCCAGGTTATGTCTCGGGTACTATGGTAAAAAAACGCGGTGGAAACGACTATCGGCTAGACGCGAAGCTAACAGTAAAAGAGTTTTCTCAGATCATCATCTCATCAGTGCTTTATCATAATCAGTACGCAGTACTTGAAAAGTATGACAGAGATTCAGATATGCCGACGGATCTGTCTACAACCCCTATTCACTTGTGGAACTGGGGTTTACAGCACCGAACAGGACGCTTGCACCAAGCTGATGAAGATGCGCTTCGTATCGCCCTTTTGCCAAGAAAAACGGCCACTTTGTCTGAGTTGGGAGTTTGTCTATTCGGTATTTACTATACGTCTTCTGAATTGCTGCAATTGGGTTGGACGCATAGAGGGAAGGATGTGAAGCGTCCAGCCAATATGGAAGCTGCTTACGATCCACTTGTTGCCGATAGAATTTACCTTTTTCCGGAAAAGGGTAATAACAAGTATTGGGTATGTAACTTGGCTGACCGATCAAGAGAGTTTCAAGGCGCCTCATTTTGGGATGTCTGGCTACTTCGTGATGAGCAGAAAATGACGACTGGGCAAGCTCGTGTGCAGTCTAAGGCAAAGAAACGACAACATGAGCAATTTGTCATCGATAAGATAGCTCAAGCGGAAAAGACTGCACCTAGTACTTCGGGGATTTCCAATGCTGAGCGGATACGTGCTATCAACGAAAATAAGCGGGAAGAAAAGGCTAGGGAGAGAGCTGAGAAGGCGCACCATCCCGTTACAAAGGATAATAGAAAACCTGGTAAGGTGATCCATCTTGTAAACCCTGAGCCAGACTTGGATTATCCTGATTATATCGATGAACTATTTGGGGAGGATGACTGATGTCATTACCAGATAACTTTGTCGATGCAGTTTACATCGATCCTGGTCTCGAACGCTATCGCGGTAATCCGCTGATTGAGGCTCTGCCGCCTATAATGGATTTACAAGACCTCAAGGTTAAGCTAACAGGTAAGGTGGAGTTCAACCCTAAGGACTGTTATGTAAAAGGGCATATACGTGCTCACGAGATTAGTGCACTACTCGATGATTTTTTCCAGCCACTGTCTATTCACAAGCAGTTAGAGGAGAAAATATCAGTCATGATCCGCGGTGGTTATGTGGGGCGTAATATTGCGGACGGTTCCCTGAATCAGAAGATGCAGGAAGGCTACCAAAGGATTATGTCAGGAGCTACGAACGATTTTCGTTTTACACAATCGAACTCGACGGCAAAGAGCATGTCATTGATTGGCTGTTCTGGTAGCGGCAAGAGTTCGACAATTAATCGTATTCTCGCGACTTATCCGCAAGTCATTTATCACAAAAAATATAACTTCATTCAGATGCCCTATCTGAGAATCGAATGCCCGTCAGATGGCTCGTTGAAGAGCTTATGCCTGAATTTTTTCCGCGAAGTTGATCGTACCCTCCATACTGGATATGAAGAAAAGTATGCTCGTAAACGCCATAGTACTGAAGTCCTGCTTTCTCTTATGGGACAGGTGGCAACACAGCGGGCAATAGGTGTTTTGGTCATAGATGAAATTCAACGATTAACGTTGAAGCGTTCGATAAGCAAAGAAGCGATGCTGGAGTTTTTTGTTGCGCTTGTAAACGTGGTTGGGGTGCCCGTTGTGATGGTGGGTACGCCTAAAGCTAGGCCTATATTTGAAATGGAACTTCAGGCTGGTCGACGCAGTGCTGGGTTCGGTTCGCTGTTTTGGGAGCCTATGCAAGAAGGTTTAGCTAAAGCGGATCCTAAGACGGGAAAATCGAGAAGAACCGAATGGCAGGCATTTACTGACAAGCTTTGGCAATACCAGTGGTTGAGCAATCGTGATGAGGTGTTGAGTGATGAAATTCGCGATTGTTGGTTTGATTTGTCGCAGGGTGTCATCGATATAGTCGTGAAAATATTCGTGCTTGCACAGATGCGAGCTATTTCTACGGGGTTGGAGCGGATCACCACTAAATTGTTGCGGACCGTATATGAGCAAGAGTTAAAGCCAGTACATCCCATGTTGGACGCTTTACGTAGAGATGATCCTCAGCTTATCGTTAAATATTCAGATTTACAGTTACCAGGGATTGATAAGCGCCTTATTGAGCTAAGGAGACTAATTGAAGAGCGACAGAGCGAAAAAGAAAATGAAGCGGCCTTTGCCGGTGATGAGAACGCTATGCGGCTGTATACCATGTTACAGGCTATGGGATGCGACTCAGAATTGTTGCAGCCACTGATTGTTAATGCTTTCAAGCAGCATCCGAATTTGTCTCTTCCTGAGCTAAGCCGAATTATTCTGGACTGGTATTCCAAACCTTCCGAATCACCAAAAAAGGTCAAAACTCAGACTATTAAGCCCTCGGATTGGCATACGCTGGATTCCGAAGATTTGAGGTTCAAATTCTCTCAAGCAGACAAAGGGCGACTTTACGAAGAGTTGAAATACGGTAAAGAATTGTTCGATGTGCCTAAGTGGCTGAAGAAAGTAGGCTGATATGTTGGGCTTTCCTTTGCCTTATCGCGATGAACTGCTGTACAGCACTATTGCAAGGCATGGGATCCACAGTGGTATAGCTTCGCCAAAGGAGCTGTTATTTGAAGTATTCGGTGATACTAAGATCATTGCTTCGTCAGATTTGCCATCGCACTTACAACATATCGCAGCACTCTATCCTGAAGAACTTGAGATTACATCGCTCGGTTTGCTCTATCGAAATACTCTTTTTCCTTTGTATGCACCTTTCGTAGGCGAAATAAAACGGATAGCTCTAGTTAAGGAGCTTACGGCAAACAGTAAAAGTTCTGTTCATCTCTCGGTCGGGGTGGCGGCTTCGCGTATAAGACAGCCTAAATACCTAAGATATTGTCCAACTTGTATGCTCGAGCAGTTAAGCAAACATGGAGAATGCTATTGGCGGCGCGATTGGCAAGTTGCTGGTTCCGAAATTTGCCTTGTTCATGGCAAGCTCATAGATTCACAAATATTTCGCCACGATGTGCATAGGCATGAGTTTTTAGCCGCTGATTTGACTATTTGCCCTAAGGTTGAACAGCTTCAAGGTGAATGGCAATACAACTTGCTTGCTGAAAGTATTAATGACTTGTTGAACCTAGAGGTTGTGCTTGCACCAGAGTTCTCACAATGGAGTCTTTGGTACGCCAATCTAGCAGTTAATCACTTATGCACTCGTGGCTCTTTTATACGTCATGACCTTATCCGTGACAAAGTCCTCAGTTTTTGGGGCACAAACTGGCTTTCCCGATATGGGCTAATGCCAAATGACGACGAAGCTAATTGGCTTAAAAGTATATTTCGTAAGCATCGTAAGGCTTTTAGCTACTTAGAGCATTTAGTTGTACTTCATGCCTTCTTAGAACCTAGATGGAAGCTTGCAAGTGTCATCGATAGTGTTATACGGCTCAAGCCAGATAAGAAAAAATCGAGCAAGATACTGAGTGGAACAGATAAACATTTACTGAATGAATGTCGCAATCGATGGCGAAAAGCCATTGAAATACAAGGAACCAAGCAAGCACGCCTCAATGGTTTTGATGATCTTTATGCTTGGCTTTATCGTCGTGACAGAGATTGGTTACTCAAAACAAATCAGGTTAATAAAATGCCGCAACCAAAACATAAAGCAAAGGTTGACTGGCAGAAACGTGATCGAGATACAGTTAAAAAGCTGATACACATTCGTGAATTGAGCGAGCTATTGCAGGATATGCCCAGACGCTCGATAAGCTGGTATCTAAACCAGCTTGATCATAAAGCTAGTATTGAAAAACACTTGAAATTACTTCCGTTGTGCAGATTGTTTTTTGATCGTTATTGTGAAAATATCTTTGAATATCAAATAAGAAGAATAACCGGAACAGTTATATCTCTTATGTTGAATGACGAGCCGCTGAAACGTTGGCAAGTTTTGAGAAAGTCAGGACTTAGCGAAGAACGCCTCACCGAACAAGCAAGTCTATTTCTAAAGGAAATCATTGGGATTTGAACGGTACTACGCATCTTAAGGGATTTAAAGACGATACTTGGATCAATGGTATAGGTGATCTATTCCGTAAAAAGGATAGTAAACAATGGGGAATTAACCTCAGTATTTATCCAAGTAAAGATAACGGCCCTGATGCAATTATCCTTTCTAATGCACCTATCCTTATACGTAAGCACATAATCAATCCGACCAAAGACTATTATCGTAAAGATTTTGAAAAGACGATTAAAATCTCTACAACCAGTAATTGGCAAGTTGATAAGCTCGAAAATTGTCCTGCTCTTGAAAGACGATTACCCAAGGAATTAGGTCAATACTGTTTTGTGTTTCAACTGATTGACGGAACTAGGGTGTACCTACCTCAGTTCGAGTTGGCGCGAGCATTATTCTTCCATAATGCCTACTTAGCCCGTTCTTCGGTGGTTCACGATCTATTGAGTAATGAGTTTTCCCTTGAGCAAGATGGTGATAAGACCATCATCAATGTACTGGAAACCTTTTCTGGAAACTGGGAGTTATTCAATGATTATGGTTATCGTCGATTAATCGCTTGGTTGCTGATGGACAAAGATGCTAAGCCTTCATTTGAGAGTATCGGCAATTACCAATTGAACGATGGATACGATGTGGGGCAATACCGGCGTTGGGCCTTTAGGTTTGACCCTCCTGCGCTAAAAGGAGCTAAGTTGAAACTGAAGGGGCATTTTGATCTCAAGACTAATACCCTGTTTGTCTATGAAATATCCAGCATTTTAAATATACCTACCGATCTGCCGGAACATATCGAATTTTTCAGCCCCAAATTTTATTCCCAAGTAAACGGACAGGGCCGAGCAGCAAGAACAGGAGCTGATCGCCCACCTAATCATGATATCGACGAAACCGCAGAGGGAAGTCGTGATAATAAGCCGGTCATGATAAGTGAAAATACTACGGAGTTTGAGTTTGACCGAGCAGTGCAAACATCTAAGGTCAGTAAGAAAAGAAAGTCTGTGGGCCGCGGTAAAAAAGACGAGGAGGAACCAAGTGAAGCTTCTAGCGATGTCAGTACTGAAGAGCAGGGGCCAAACGGTGATCTACCGAGTGCTGAATGGGATAATTTGAACGAGCAAACGGACGATTCTCATCTGTATTTAGACAAATTTACTAGCTACTTTGCGATGTTGGATCTTCTGGAGAAAAAGCATGGCTGTGAGGTCGTAAAATATCCACTTAGAAAACTGCCTGCCATTGGTAAATGCAAAAGGCATATTCTGGAAACGGACGGTAACTCTAGATGTTTGTCGGTCACTCATATCACTGTAGAAACAACTGGTTATTACCTATTGGAGGTTGATACATCTGATTCCAGTAAGGCGTTGTCGACAAAAGTAATCCGTGCCAGCGCAATTGGTGACATAGAGTCACACCTACATGAGATAGAAAAACAACTGCTAAAGGCTTCCTTGTCTTGGCCTAAGGAGCATCTGAATGCTTTAGTTGGTAATGAAAATCACTTTTGGGTTCCGCATCAGAAGTCTGGCAAAGGAGGAGCTTTAAGCGAAAAAGAGGTTGTGAAATGGAGTGATAGGTTTTTTGAATCCCTTACATAACTAATGTTTATCGATAGACTTATCAGCTATCGATACTGAGTGCCTTAGTCTATTTTGTTATCGATGCCCGTTTATCATTGACCCAGTGGTACAATATCGATATAAGACACTAAATAACTGTATTTTTAACAACACTATGTCTACTCATTCAAAAGCTGAACGTAAAGCCTTAGGCGCCTATTACACACCTAACAACTTAAGCCAAGTGTTGTGTGATTGGGCTATTCGTGCCCCTGATGAGGTTGTTTTAGAGCCTAGTTTCGGGGGATGTGGTTTTTTAGAAACTAGTGTCAATACGCTGAGATTATTAGGGTGCGAAGCTCCAAACAACCAACTTTACGGGGCTGATATTGACCTGAAAGCATTTGACTTTCTATTTGATAAATTAGGTAAAATTGCAAGTATTAGCAATCGTTTTATCTGCAAAGATTTTATTCAAACAACAACGCAAGACTTTGGTTGTGTTGAGTTTGATGTTGTCATTGGTAATCCACCTTACGTTTCTATGCATAATATGTCTGAACATCAGCGGGCTAGTTGCAAAAAAATTCTGAGAGAATCCCCTTATGCAGATGAAACAATAGGAAGTAATGCGAGTCTGTGGGCTTTTTTTCTGCTTCATTCTCTATCTTTTCTTAAAAGAAATGCACGAGTAGCTTGGGTGCTACCCAGTAGTGTGCTTCATGCTGATTATGCAAAAGCTTTGCTTTCAATATATAAAAAACACTTTGAGAGTCTTAAGGTGATAAAACTCAACCAAAGATTTTTTCAGTCATCAGGAGCAGATGAAATATCCGTTGTTTTATTAGCTGATGGTTTCAACAATCAGCCTAGGGATAGTGCAATCATTCAGTACTCTGTTGCTGAGGATTTGAGTTCACTTAAAGAAAAAGTGACAGTTAGTAGCGAGTTGCAACAAATTTTTCCTGAAAACTATAAATACTCTTTAATGACTTCAGCAGTCATAACACTTATGAATAGATTGGAACAAAGTCACTTAACTCAACGAATGGGAGAAATATCAAACGTCGTTATAGGGATGGTGACTGGTGACAATAAGAAATTTGTTCTTAGCGAGAAAGAAACAAACGATCTGAACCTTGAGCAAAGAGATTTACGACCTGTAATTGGGCGTTTTTCGCAATTAAAAGGGATTATTCATACTCCAGCTAGACATAACCGAATAGTTCAAGAGGGTCACAAATGTCTACTTGTATGCCCTGAGAATTTGCAGGTGAAAAATTCTTCAGTCAGAAGTTATTTAGCAAAATTTGACCGAAATAAACGTAAGACTAATAGAACTTTTGCAAAAAGAGTGAATTGGTATTATCCAGATGATGGTCGGTATCCTGATGGATTTCTTTCATATATGTTAGATAAAGGGCCTAGATTGGTCATTAATACTTCAAAGATTAATTGTACTAACTCTATCCATCGGGTGTTTTTTACAAATAACATGAGCTATGCAGAGAAAAAAGCTATTGCAGTGTCTTTCCTATCCTCTTATTCTCAACTTTCAGCGGAGTTAGTAGGAAGATCATATGGTTCTGGAGTTTTGAAGCTTGAGCCTACAGCGGCAAAGAATATTTCTATCTTTACTAGCACGAAAGTAATTAAGGCACTTTCACACATAACGTCTAAGATAGACGTATTGGTTGCTGAAGGGTTGCTAGAGGAAGCTCAAAAGATTGTTGATAACGTTATTTGTAAAGTCGAAAATATACCCTTAAGTGATTTTGATGAATTAAATAAATGTGCTCATATGTTAAGGCTGGATAGGTATAGAGGGCTTAGCCGAGGGGGCTAAGAAGATGTGTGATTTGGTTATATAGGGTGATAAATGGAATATACCCTAAGATGAATTACACATATGATATATATACGAATGTTGCGAACGGAGTATGCATATTTATGAATAATGAAGATGCTTTAAAAAAAGAACTAGTAAATTTAATTTCACAAAAAAAACTCGATTATGGATCTGTATTAAAAATTGCTTCTGAGTTGTCAGAGTTTGACACCAATAATGTACGATTTTCTGTAGACGCAAATTTAGTAAAGCGTCTTGGAGAGCAACTTGTCGCAAAAAAAACAACAGCTCTCAGTGAGCTAATTAAAAACAGCTATGATGCTGACTCTTCAGAAGTTAAGGTGATCTTCAGTGATACAGATACGCCTGATGGTAGTATTACGATAATTGATAATGGAAATGGGATGACTAAAGAAGCCTTGGTTAAAGGCTTTATGAAGATAAGTACGTCAGATAAAGAAGAATACCCATTATCACCTGTGTATGAACGTCCAAGAGCTGGCCGAAAAGGAATAGGTCGATTTTCAGCCCATAAAATAGGTAAAATGTTGACTATCGTTACTCGTACATCCTGCGATGAACCTTTCAAAATAGTCACTATTGACTGGGAAAAGTTTAAGTCAAATGCTAACCTCACCGTTATATCTAATACTATTTCAGAAACTTTTGATGATTATGGTGACGAAAAGTTTGATAACTATTTTTTTGAGAAAGGAACAAAACTAATAATATCGGGTACAAGAGAAGCATGGACTCCTTGATCCGATCCGGTACTTTTGGACATCTCGCTAAGTGAGTAAACTCGCTTATTGAGGTGAAGTATGTCAACAAAGAAACCCCGCAAGATCCATACGCAAGAATTTAAAGC
>NZ_JAMDJP010000054.1:0-16162 GCF_023475945.1 Shewanella sp. 8A | reverse complement strand
ATCAAGAGAAAGTAGAGCGGCAAGAGCAGGGTCAACTTGCTCTTGAATAAAGGCCCCCTTTTAGGGGGTTAAAACAAAGCCACCTTCTTCAGAAGGTGGATTCTTTACTTTATATGGCCATCTGTGCTTAAGGAAAACATTGTCGCATGGCAATAAGGTTTTCCTTCAGTCTTCCCCTTGTCGTAAAGATGTCGTTTTTGGCGGCGATAGTTCTGCCTACTCCGAACATTGCTGTCTTAGCGTGGTTCTACAAGGCTAAACAGATAACAAATATTCGCTGTACCTATAGGTATGGCTGATTATACTGAATAGAGTTAAACCGATGAGCTATTTGTTTTTTTAGCGATTAATAGATGAGTCTTTGATGGAGGCATTATGATCCGCTGGTGCCCACTGATGTTTAGTTGCCTATTAACCGTGGCAAATACGACATTTGCTGACACGCTGAAGCTAACGTCATTACTTTGGCCGCCGTATTCCGGCTATCAACTCCAGCACCAAGGCGCGAGTGTTGCGGTGGCTAAGGCGGCGTTTGAGCAAATGGAACAACAACTTATCGTGGATTTTTACCCTTGGAGCCGCGCGATTAAATTAGCCGTTATGCCGGGCTCTGACTACATTGGCTATTTTCCAGAATATTATTTTGAAACCGATAAGTTTATTTTTTCTAAACCGATTGGTATTGGCCCATTAGGTATTGTTGAGCAAAAATCCCGTCCCATTAGTTGGCATCATTTAGCCGATTTGAATCGTTATACTTTAGGTATTGTGCAGGATTATGTGAATACCGACTCGCTGGATGTAATGATTGCTTCAGGGAGTCAACCTGTTGAAGCGGCAACATCCGATGAGCAAAATATCAAAAAGGTGGCGGCTGGTCGTATTGACGGCGCTGTGATTGATATTAATGTGCTGCATTATCTACTTAAACAACCCCACCTTCAGCCGCTCGCAGATAAGTTACAGGTCAATCGACAACTGATTGCCAATAAACAACTTTATGTCGCGTTTCGTAATACAGAAGAGGGGCGGCGTTGGCGGGATATTTTTGATCAAGGTTTAGCGAAGCTCGATATTGATAGCATTATGGGCGATTTGTTATTTCAGCCAGAAGCTTTAAGTCAGTAATGCTATTTTGCACCTAACCAAAGCTGTGAGATGGCAAGTTTTGTCATCATTTTTGTCTAACACTGCGAGTAATCAGTTGTGGGCGGCATTTCGTTATCACTGCTCAGCATGTTTGTGTGTGCCAGTGAGTATTTTGTCGGGTGATCGCGATGGGTTAGTCAAGATCCAAACCAGCAGGGCATTGGTACAATATTTTAAGGTCGACTTAGTTGTGTTGGCCTATTGTGGTTATGACATCACCATAGATGCGTCAGCTAAACTGGCGCATTATCTCTTTGAAATCATCTGCTCACCGGAGCAGGATGCGGGTGATCAGTTTGCTGATAGCACTGATTTACTCAATGAATAGCAGAATTAGTGCAATCGCTGCCGAACTATGCATCAGCACTACCCACCTATGCTGAGTAGTGCTGAGTAATATGCCTTACACCTTGACGATCATGGTTATTACGCTTTCGCTACTATGGTTTGCCCAATCGGCGTTAGGCTTAACAGCGCCAGCTTAAGATGTTGGATCCCGAAAGGGATACCGATAATCGTCACAAAGCAGGCAAGAGCATGGGCCAAATGACCAATAGCCAACCAAATCCCAAACAGTAAGAACCAAATGATATTGCCCACCATGCCAAAGGCACCTGTTCCTAAATCTTCACGGCCAGTTAAATGACGGCGATTCATTTGTTCTTGTCCAAAGGGCCAGAAGGTCAATTCACCAATCACAAAGCAGGCGCGACCAAAGGGAATACCGATAATACTGATAAAACACAAAATCCCCGCAAGCCACCAGGCTAGGCCCATCACAAATCCACCAAGGACAAACCAAGCAATATTGAAAATTAACCGTAATAATGACATTGAAAACTCCTTATCGAATCCAAAATCTGTGCGACAGAAACAACATCCACACTCGAAATTATTAATTGATGCTTAAATGTCATAAGCGAGAATTATGCCAAAAGTTTTTTCATTAATAATCAATGGTATATTATAGTTTATACCTCTACGGATTGTGAGTTAAGCTAATATTTCGTGAATTTCCTTAATTCTTAGGAAGAATTTAACCAAGCCCGCGTTACACTAAACACCTTATCTCCCCTTGAGTAAATAAATGCTAGCTAATAGTCCCGTCGAATCATTTTCTTTTGCAGGCAGAGAGATCTTTCTTAAAAGAGATGATTTATTACATCCTGCTTTTAGTGGTAATAAGGCGCGTAAGTTTGCCTATTTTCTAGATCATGATTTTGCTGGTGTGACTAAGGTGATAGGTCATGGCTCCGCACAGGCTAATTCTCTGTATTCGCTGTCGGCGCTCGCCAAACTCAAAGGCTGGCAGTGTGATTTTTATGTGGACCATATTGCTAGCCACGTACTGACTTTACCGACAGGGAACTATGCCGCAGCTATCGCCAATGGTACACAGGTTATTGATTTATCAAGCCTGATAGCAGCTAATCCTTTTCTTCAGCGTGAGTCTAAGTGGACTTGCCATGACTATATTGAGCATCAAGTTTTGGCTGCGGAGCCTGACGCTATATTTATTCCGGAAGGCGGGCGCTGTCAGTATGCGGAGTATGGTGTCAGTCTGTTAGCCGTTGAAATTGAAACGTGGGCAATGCAACAGGGACTGACTGAACTGAAAGTGTTTTTACCCGCGGGAACGGGAACCACGGCATTATTTTTAAACCAATATTTTGTGCGTAAGCAAAGTCACATTCGAGTGCTTACCTGCGCAGTGGTGGGCGGCGATGAGTATTTAGCGCAGCAGTTTTATGAGTTAAATCCTAACGCTGCTGAGCATCCACAGATTTTGAATGTGGGGAAGAAATACCACTTTGGTAAACTCTATCCTGAGTTTTATACCATGTGGCAGCGGATTTGCGCCTCAGGTATTCAATTTGAATTACTCTACGATCCCTTAGGTTTTATGGTGTTAGAAAAATATTTACCGCAGTGGGGCGCAAGCCCTGTGATGTATATCCATCAAGGTGGTTTGCTTGGAAATGAAACCATGTTGCCACGTTATTTGCGTAAATTTGGTAAAAGTCGTACGACCCTATAGAGCAGATGATTTACTTAGTGACGCTAAGACATAATATGTTTGAAGCGACGTAATCTCTAAGTTAAGCTTACGACGTCAAACGATGGAAAATACTCATGACTGAAGCGGAATATCTCGCCAATTACGATCCTAAGGCTTTTAAGGCTCAGCTACTGACGGTTGATGCCGTATTGTTTACCTATCATGATCAGCAACTTAAAGTACTCTTAGTACAACGCTCAAATCATCCCTTTTTAGGTTTTTGGGGATTACCCGGAGGATTTATCGATGAACATTCCGATCAATCCCTAGAGGAAGCGGCGTTACGCAAATTGCAGGAAAAAACGGCGGTAGTGCCACCTTATATTGAGCAGCTTTGCACTGTCGGTAATAGTCACCGCGACGTGAGAGGCTGGTCGGTGACCGTGTGTTATACCGCGTTGATGAGTTATCAAGCCTGCGAAACCCAGATTGATTCAGTGAGTGATGTTAAGTGGTGGCCATTAGAGGATGTGTTACAGATGCCCTTGGCGTTTGATCATCTGCAATTAATTGAGCAAGCGCGGGAACGTTTAACTCAGAAAGCCTTATATTCTTTAGTGCCAGGCTTTGCGCTGGCTGAACCTTTTACCTTGCCAGAGCTGCAACATGTGCATGAAGTATTACTGGGTAAGCCTATCCAAGGTAAATCGTTCCGTCGACGGGTTGAGCAGGCCGATTTATTGATTGATACGGGCTTAAAACGTACTGAACGTGGCCGTCCAGCCAATTTATACCGTTTGAAGTCGGATACGGCATCGTATCGATTCTTAAGAAATCTAGAATGTTAGTCAAAGTGTTTGCCGCTTAAAGTGGTTGCCCATAGCAATAATAGTGACAGATTATACGGTACATACAGTTAGCTTGAGTTATCAGGGTTTATGTAGCCGTCGATGTTGTCGTAATACGTCCATTCTTTACTTTTCGATATCCATTTCCCCATTATCATAGCTAAATTGCACTTAGTGTCTTAAGGACAATATATGCAATTTAGGTATATTCCTTAGTATTATCCGATAAAAAATAGTCTAAAAATCAACTTTACATATTAGTGTCTATAAGACACTATTGCTTGCAGACAACAAGATTGCTGTATATCACAGCGATCTTGCACAGACAGGAGGTGAATATGTCTCTAGGTATTCAAATGCATCAAGGCACAGTTAACTCACCACATCAGCAAGCTGATTTTTATCGACTTCCCGCCGCTAGCGATGAGGCTAATTACCGTTTATTTCAATTTGGTGCGGGGGAGAATCATGTTCAACTGCGGGTTCCTCCAGCGAAACGCGTCACAGTTTTTTTCGGTTATCGTGGCGATCAATCCATCATGCAACTCTTATTGTTAACTGATGCATTACGCCGCAGCGGTGCAGAGCAGATCGATCTGTTACTGCCTTATATGCCGGGCGCCCGCCAAGATAGAGTCTGTAATGTGGGCGAGGCCTTATCGGTAAAAGTCTATGCCAGCCTGATTAATCAGCAGCAATATGCTTCAGTCAGTATTTTTGACCCGCACAGCGATGTCACCGCGGCATTATTAGACCGAGTGCAAGTTATTGACAACCACAGCTTTGTCGCCGCGATTGCAGCTCAATTGACCGGTGATCTAGTGTTAGTTTCGCCTGATGCGGGGGCGAATAAGAAAGTATTCGGCTTAGCTAAGGCGTTACAGGGAATGCCGGTGATCAGGGCCGATAAACATCGTGATGTGGTCAATGGTCATATTATCGCTACTGAAGTGTTTTGTGATGATTTATCGGGTAAAACCTGCTTAATCGTCGATGATATTTGTGCTGGTGGCAGAACCTTTATCGAACTTGCCATCAAGTTAAAGCAAAAGGGGGCCCAAAGCGTCATTTTGATTGTGTCACATTATGAAGATAAGGCCAGCGAATCGGCTCTGCGTGAGGCGGGCATAGACAGATTATTTTGTACCGATAGTTTAGGTGTCCCCACACATATTTCGAGCGAGTTCTGTCATTGCCATGCTGTTTTGCGTTTTATGAATCATTAAGGAAAATATGATGTACTTGAATCCCGTTACCGCCATTGATGGCTACAAAGTCGACCACCGTCGTCAATATCCTGATAATACTCAAGTGATTTTTAGTAACTTGACCGCCCGTAAATCCCGTCGTGGTTATACTGAGCAGATGGTATTTTTTGGTCTGCAATATTTTATCAAGCATTACTTAATTGACAGTTGGAACCGTGATTTCTTTCAACAGCCCAAAGAGCAAGTGATTCGCCAATTCTCCCGCCGCATTAATAACTATCTTGGGCCAAATAATGTCGGTACTCAGCATATTGAGGCGTTACATGATTTAGGCTATTTACCCATTAAAATCATGGCATTGCCGGAAGGTTCAGTATATCCCTTAAAAGTGCCTTGCTTGGTTTTGTACAATACCGATGAGCGGTTCTTTTGGTTGACTAATTATCTCGAAACCATTCTTTCCGCGAATGTGTGGGGAATGTGTACTAGCGCCACTACCGCGCTGCAATACCGCAAAATATTTGAGACTTACGCGCTAGAAACCGATGGCAACATAGGTTTTGTTGATTGGCAGGGCCATGATTTTAGTTTCCGCGGCATGTATGGTGCAGAGGCTGCGGTAATGAGCGGCGCCGCCCATCTACTCAGTTTTACGGGCACAGATACCATTCCCGCGATTGATTTTCTTGAACAATATTATCTTGCAGACAGTGATAAGGAACTCGTTGGCGGCAGTGTGGCCGCAACGGAGCACAGTGTGATGTGTGCGGGTGGTATGGAGAATGAATTAGAGACGTTCCGCCGTTTGATTGAAGATATTTATCCTAGCGGCATTGTGAGTATCGTTTCTGATTCTTGGGATTTTTGGCAGGTGATGACAGAGTTCACCGTTGCCTTAAAAGACCGCATTCTTGCCCGTGAGGGCAAAGTAGTGTTTAGGCCTGATACGGGTTGTCCGGTGAAGATCATTTGTGGCGATCCACAAGCAGCGGTGGGGAGTCCTGAGTATAAAGGCGCTATCGAGTGTTTGTGGGATGTCTTTGGGGGCAGCACAACTGCCAAAGGTTACAAATTACTCGATAGCCATGTCGGACTGATTTATGGCGATTCAATCACCATTGAACGGGCTGAAGCCATTTGCGCTGGTTTGAAGGCCAAAGGTTTTGCATCAACCAATATTGTGTTTGGAATTGGCAGTTTTACCTATCAACACGTGACCCGAGATACTGACGGGTACGCGGTGAAAGCAACCTTTGCGAAAGTGGATGGCAAAGACAGAGAAATATTTAAAGATCCTAAAACCGACGATGGCACTAAAAAATCCGCTAAGGGATTGGTTGCAGTATTTAAAGATGAGCAAGGTCAATTTTATCTTAAAGATCAAGCGAGCTGGCAAGATGTTAACCATTGCGAGTTTGTCCCCGTATTTGCCGATGGTGAATTATTAACTGAATATTCTTTGGCTGATATTCGCGCAAGATTGGCAGCGTCTCGTTGTTAACGATGTAAATCCCTTTCTACAATGAGATAGAAAATAGGCTGGCAATGCGGTTTTTATGTGAATACGCTTGCCAGTCAACTTAAATCATACTGGCTGTCATGACGGCTGTTATTGCTAAATGCGCTAGTCACATAATAAAACTGTGAGAACAAAAGGCTAAGAGACTAGCTGGTTTCGTTTAAGAATTTTATAGGTGCGACGGCCAATGTTTTCGAGGTTTTTTAAATCTTTTAGGCTGGGTACCGCATCGGAATATTGCCAATAGCTGATTTCTGCATCGAGCATTTCAAGCATTTTTTTCGAACAACCTAAACATTCGCCTTGGCACATTTGTGCTTCATCTAAATTCAGCGGAATTGTTTGCTGGATTTGAGCGATAAGCTGTTGCATAGCGGTTTTGGTATTCGGTTTTGACATAAAAATACTTCACAGTCAGAAAGTGTGAACATACTAGCAGAAGCGAAAATTGATAGAATTGATCTAGATTAATACACATTTGGTTCAGCGTGTATCCATGTGAGCTAGATACTGGCTGAACCAAACGAGTTCGTCATATCGACGTGAAGGGATAGCAAATCGTGATATTTGGCTATCGATAAAGGCGAGTTGATTTCGGTATGGCGAGGAAAATGGGACCGAATAAACCAACATGCCATTATGTGTACTCGATGAGTACTTAATTCAGACTTATTTATTTGACGACAAAAGCCATTTCATAAAGTTTAAGGCTTCGGTACGTTTTGAAAACGTCTGTCTGTTTTTACCTTGTCTATCGGTAAAAGCAATTGAAGTTTTGTTGACTGAAATTGAATCTACAGGGAAGTTCACTGTGATTTCATGTCCGTTAATTTTGTATGACATAGGCCACACTCCTTTTAATTAAATTCACCCTTAGGTGAGCAAGTAATAACGATAAAATATCCTTAGCATAATTGCGAAAGATGATACTAATGAGTCTTGAGGTTACCCATTCCACCATGATTAATCAAGAGATGCTGTATTGATAACTAATGCAAATCAGCGATTGTGTCAATGGAATATCCCAATTAAACCAGTTAAACATAGTCAAGTGACAGTACTATGACATTGGCCGAATTAAAGAGTTCACTTTTTTGAGTTAATGTTGAAAATCATTAACCCATTATTTTTGCAGGACTTACTTGTAGTAGGCTTTCTTTGTGAGGATCAAGTTTGATACAAGTCAAACTGATATAAAAAGGGTAACAACAAGATACTTCTCAAAACGCGGTGCAGTATAACAGTAAATTACCCGCTGGCAAGTGTAATTTTTGCTCAGCGAGTAATGTTTTTATATTGTTTCTTTTGTTGCGATTTTGTGGGTTAGCTTTTTGGCTATTTTTCACTATTCGATGCGTAACTGACTTTAGTAAATCAGCTCACCAATAGGGTTTAATAATTTGCTTAATCCCTTAGTGAAATAGAGCGGTGCGTCCAACACTGTGTAACATAAACATCCCGTTTGAGTTGTGGGAGAATGCTGTGTATTACCATCTAAGAGAATAAAGTCGCCAGGAACATAATTACCTGATGAGTCCGAAAATTCGCCCGCCAATAATAACGTCAACTCAGTCCCTTTATGGGTATGCTGTGGGATTTCACCTAGCGCTTCAATATGCAATAAACTGGCGCGAGTATTTTTTTCATCTAGGTCGAATCGCATCCGACTGACCTTACCAATTTGTTGCCATGGCTGTGCAATATGCTGCCGAAACACCCTAGGCAGTTCGTAGCGGATATTTTTATGGTTAACACTCACTGAGGATTCTATGTAAGGTTCATGCATAGTGCTTTCGGGAAGCGCCATAATGTTCGATAACATTTGTTGCCAGGGATCATTATCGACGACATCAATCTCATTAGACGCGTTGTATTGAACCGCATTATCACTGGGGGAAATAAAAGCGAGTTTGGCCGCTTCTTCAGTCAATTTAGCTACTTGAGTTTGGCATTCTTGGCATAAGGCACAATGCGCAGCAACAGCGATAGACATCGACAAAGGGAGCTGACCTTGAGCATGGGCCTGAAGTAATTCTGCATGGGGGTGATGTTTAATCATGTTGTGTCTCCAAAAAGCTTTTAAGCTTTTCTAACCCCAATCTGAGTCGCGATTTAATGGTGCCAATGGGGACTTTTAAGGCATCAGCCAATTCTTGCTGGGTGAGTTCTTGCATATAAATGCCTTGTACTACTTGACGTTGAGCAAGGGGCAGGGCATCTAAATGAGCGAGTAACTTGGCGGTCAATTTATGGTCAGGGTTGTTATCTTGGCTAACCGCAACGTCATACAGTGGCCAGATATCATCGCCAAATGCATCTTCACGATTGTGCTGTACTCGTCTAAGCATATCGAAGCATTGGTTACGCATAATGGTAAATACCCACGTTGCGACAGAACCTTTATCTGCATTGTATAAATGAGATTTAGTCCAAACGATGGTCATCGTTTCTTGAACTAAATCCATGGCGAGGCCTTGTTGATTTAATCGTTGCAGGCCAAATGCCCGAATTTTGGGCATAAAGTGACTGAACAAATAGCCAAATGCCGCTTTGTCCCGTTGATTAGCAACTTTGATGATGGCGCTCACTAAGGGATCTGCATCCGTTTTATGCTCATCGGCAATCAAATTATGGTTATCGTTTTCCATAGCTATTTCGATAGGGGGCGATAACTGCCTATCATAGCGATTTTGCGCTGAATGTGATTGAAAATTTTCCATTATTGAGCTCTTCATTTAAGGTTCAATCCCGTTCGAACATGGCTTCAAATCCTGCTTCGCTGTCAATGTTCGATAAGCATGCAGACCAATACGCAGCGCCCTAGAAATTGGATCACTGAAAATTATTTTATAACGGTTCTTAATAAATCCAGTGTGAGCTGGTGGTCGAGCGCATTAATGCAGGTGTACTTTTCGGCTGAACGTATGGGTAAAATTTCAAGCCAGCGTTGGCAAACCCATGCAATATCATCAAATTGTGCCGCTTGATATTGTTGTAGGTGCTTTGGGTACTCTTTCAGAATATTTTGCAGCATATCACTGAGATAACGCTCATTTTTTTGAATCTTTGCCGCTGGCCAGTTATCGATTAGACTGATTTGCGCGCGCTTTAAACCATCGGACTCCACATTGATATCGACGAGAGTAAATCGTTGTTTCCCTTCAATGCTGACACCTAACATGCCATCAGGTAAGGTCTCAAAGTCAATGATATGCACTAGCGTTCCAATAGGATAAAGCGTGCTATTTTCCTCTGAGGTCATACACAGGCCAAAACCATCGCCTGATTTAAGTGATTCAGCCACCAAACGTTTATATCGAGGTTCAAAAATTCGTAATTGAGTATATCCCTCAGGTAATAAACAGATGGGTAATGGAAAAAGAGGTAATTTCATAGTGGCCTCGGGTGAACTTAAGTTTCTATCATTACGTACCATCATCAGAATTTGATCAGTGTTTCAAGCAACAGCCTACTCATTTAAGGGGATATGATGAAGTTAAATCCATTCGAGAAAAAGCTGGTTCAGCATCCGCTGCGTTTTTGGTTGCAAAACCATATTGAAGCACCATTATTGACCTCAATGATGCCTAAACCGCTTGTGTATATTCAACAGGCGCTCGAAATTGGTTGTGGTTTTGGCAATGGTATTCATTTGATCCGTGAGCATTTTGGTGCCGAGCATGTTACCGCGGTGGATCTCGACCCTGAGATGGTGAGTGCTGCTAAGGCCCGCTGGCAGTCTTCAGCCCATGGGCTCGAACAGCTCGACTTTAGTGTTGCCGATGCAACCGCATTACCTTTTAAGGATGCACAGTTTGACATCGTGTTTAATTTTGCGGTGTTCCACCATATTCCTGACTGGCAATCCGCGATTGTTGAAGTCGCCAGAGTATTAAAGCCGAACGGGTATTTTGTGATAGAAGATCTTTACCGTGCCGCGATTTGTAATCCATTGAGTCGCCGGTTGTTTGAGCATCCGCAGCAGAATCGATTTGACCATCAGCAATTATTGCATATGCTTCGCCAAGCGGGGTTTAAGATTGTATGTGACAGGAATCTGTTTAATTTGAGCGGTATGGTGCTGGCTCAAAAGGGTTTTGCTTAAACCTTAAGGTCTTTATATCGCTGAATATTGAATTGAGCATGGGTTGATTGTTTGTTCTGTAAACTGCTTGCCCGAGAAATGAGCAGTTTTCGCATCAGAGTGATTGTAATTTTTAGATAAAATCGACATATCACATGGTTCTCATTGCGAGTTTGCCGCTATAATTTAGCTTAATCCTTAGCAGCTGAGGGAAGTCCTTCCTCCCCAGAGTAGAGAAGTCGCATTATGGCAAATGTCTTGGCAACGGTAGATCAACGCACCAATCTCGTCGGTGAAAATCGGCTTGAACTGCTGCTGTTTCGCATTAATTCGATGCAGCTATTTGCGATTAACGTCTTTAAAGTTAAAGAAGTCGTTAAACTACCACACCTTAACGCTATGCCTGGGAGCCATCCGCATATTTCTGGTGTAGCCAATATTCGAGGAATGTCTATTCCGGTGATTGATTTGCGTTCGGCCATTGGCTTCAAACCTGTGCCGCCAGATGATAATGCCAATATGATCATCACTGAATATAACCGCAGTGTGCAGGGATTTTTAGTCGGTAAAGTCGAGCATATTATCAATATGACGTGGAGTGATATTATGCCTCCGCCGAAAACGGCGGGTCGGAATAATTATCTTACCGCAATCACCCGAATCGAATATCAAGGCCAGTCGCAATTGGTTTCAATTATCGATGTGGAGAAGGTGCTGGCTGAAATTGTCCATTACGATATTAGCCTATCTGAAGGTGTGTTAGATGAGAGCTTGTTAGACAAAATGCCCGGCCGGAAAATATTGATTGTAGACGATTCATCGACCGCAAGGCGGCAAGTGCGTGAAACGCTTGGCCAATTGGGTATTGAAATTATCGAAGCCTCCGATGGGTTGCAGGCGTTACATTTACTGCAAAAATGGCGCGATGAAGGTAAGAATGTCGCCAAAGAACTGCTCATGATGATCACCGATGCCGAAATGCCTGAAATGGATGGTTACAAACTGACCTATGAAGTCCGTAATGATAAGGCTATGGCGGACTTATTTATCACGCTAAATACTTCGCTGAGTGGTAGCTTTAATAATGCGATGGTGGAGAAGGTGGGCTGTGATCGTTTTATTTCTAAATTCCAACCTGATTTACTGGTCGAAGTCGTACAGGACAGATTAAAACAAGTTCTCGGTAAATAACTTCATCTAAACGAGTGGCTGCCTTTACAAACATAAGGTTTTAGTTTGGGGGGCTACTCGCTTAATTCTGCTTTGACATCGGCTAACACTTGGCGCTTCATTTCTTTCTCCGCGGCAATGTGGATACGTGCAAGCCTGAGTGCGTAGCTAAATCGATGTTTACCAACGAGCCTAAGTAATTCTGCAAAAAAGGCTGAATCTAAGCAAAATTGTTTGCTGTAGTAGTGAATGGCGGCAGGCAATGATGAATAGCTTACGCCATCGAACTCAAACTGACTACTGTCTTGTTGACATTCGAGGTCAACCCCTTCAAGCAGAATGGGCCATCCGGGAAAGTTGATCCTGTCGCGGGCAATTTGATACATCATCCAAGCACTTTTTTTAAAGCCTTCAAACACTTTGCAGGAAAACTCAGACTCGGCGAGTTCCGCTTCTGTCCAATTAATGCCAATGGCTAAATGTTTAACGTAAAGGGCCATTAAGGCATCTTTAACCGCCATTCGGCAGTCCCAAATTGAGGTTAAGGGATGTTGTTTCGCCAGTTTTAAGCATTCGCTGCAGCATGGTACTGCAAGGGAAGGATGGGGCGTATGCGGCGTTGCATGATATTCAAAAAAATCTTTACAAGGTTCACCACAAAACCAGCAAAGGTGGCGCTTATCGAAGGGAATATCGATACAAGTAATAGGCAACATCAAGGCCAGAGTTCCTCTGGCCTTGATGTCTTAAGCATGACGCTGAGAAAATTAAGCTTCTTCAACATCAACTAAATTTTTGGCAAGTACGATAGGATCGAGTTCTAAACATTCTTCATCGCTTTGCCAATCAACGCCAATGAGCACGCCATCATCATTTAAATCGAATACCCAGTACTCAAGGAATTCTTCAAGGCTAATCGCAACGGCTTGGTAGTCTTTCCATTCTTCGGTGCAGTGGGATTTTGCCTGCGCTTCGCTTGACCACAAAGGCATTACATCAGTGTCTTCGAACTCGCCTGAGTCACAAACCACCCAGCCTTCGCCTGTTTCATCCATCAAACCCCACAGTGTTTGATGCTCTTTTACGTTTTCGATAAAGCCAGCTAAAGCCGCGTTGATTTCAGTCATGATAGGTCTCTTTGAAGTTGCTATTAACTCACCCATTATACGGCAACGGCTAGATAGACCAAGGGATTCTTTGTTAAGATTTTTTCGCTGTTGTTTAACTGAGCAATAAGCGAATTTATCCGTGTATTTATGGTGATGAGCATTGTGTTGACGGGCGCTATCGGTCAGGATGTGCGCTCTAGAGGCGTAAATCGGGTTAACCGGAATTACGCGCATCTGGAGGATTTCCAGTGGGGGAGAAAATACCTTTGTGGATTTTTAGCCGTTGTTCATTCTCGTTTATCCTTGAATTAAGCCAGCAACTGTTTTGTGGCTAAAAATCGTATCTCTCTTGGCATGAGTCGATCCCAACTCGTGTCTTGCTCAGCTAAGGCATACCTTAGCACTGAATTGAGGAGTAATTGATTTGATGAAAGCAAAAGGCATGTACTATCTTGCAGCGAGCATCACGGCCTGTGTGAGCTTAAGTGCTTGTTCTAGCGCGCCGACCGCTAATGCTACGTCTGACAATAATAGTCAAATTGCTATCGAACAGGCGCAAGCCGCGCAAGACGTGCAATTGAACGAGATTATCGCCAGCCATGCGGCCGCCTTCCCGACGTGTGTTGCAAACCTTCAGGCGCGCGCACAACGTGAAGGTCTATCTGAAGAGACTATTAACAATACAGTGGCAAGCCTACAGTTTGTACCTAAGGTGATTGAGCTTGATCAAGCTCAGCCTGAATTTAGTCAAACCTTCACGAACTATTTCACCAAACGGGCAACGGATTGGCGAGTCAATGAAGGTCGACGTCTACTGAAAAAACACCGAGTATTGCTTGATAAACTCGCGCAGCAATACGGCGTACAGCCACAATACATTCTGTCTTTTTGGGGACTAGAGACCAATTATGGTTCTTATAAAGGCAAAATGTCCGTTTTAGATTCGCTTGCAACCTTAGCCTGTGAGCCTCGTCGAAGTGATTATTTTACGACTGAGCTGATGCAAGCGCTTAAGCTTAAAGAAAAATATGGCTTCGATAAGCGTACGATGGTGGGCTCTTGGGCGGGCGCCATGGGACATACTCAATTTATGCCCTCGGCTTATGCTAAATATGCTATCGATGGCGATGGAGACGGTAAAGCGGATCTGTGGAATAGCACAGAGGATGCCCTCACATCAGCGGCTAACTTTCTACAACACTTAGGCTGGCAGCGTAACGAGCGTTGGGGCCGCGAAGTATTATTGCCAAACAATTTTAGCTACCAACATCTTGGTGCTAAAGAGGCGCAGCCTCTGTCACAATGGGCGGCGCAATCTGTGCGGCAAACGAATGGATTGTCTTTGCCCGCTATTGATATGAAGGCCGCGCTATATTTGCCTTCGGGTCACACTGGACCTGCGTTTTTAGGCTATGAAAACTTCAATGTGATTATGCGTTGGAACCGCTCTGAATTTTACGCCATTACCGTGGGCCATTTGGCCGATAGGATTAATGGCGGCGAACCATTAAAAGTAGCACCGCCCGAGCAGCCACGTTTGAGCCGCGAGCAAATCAAACAGTTACAAACCAAACTGAATGAATCCGGCTTTGATGTTGGTAAACCTGATGGTGTGTTAGGCCGCAATTCGACTGCGGGGATCCAAGCATTCCAGCGCAGTAATAATATAATTGCCGATGGTTTCCCAAGTCCTGAAGTCTTTACTGCCCTAGGTATTTCACTCTGATAGATGCCTCGTTATAGGTCATCGCCCGCAGACAATGCTTGAAGCAACCACTGCGCTCCATTGGCGCAGTGGTTTTGCAGGGATAAAACAGTGGAGTGCAAAGGCCAGTTTTGTTAAGCTCGGCCGACATTTGAAATCGAAGCAAGTCAAAGGATATTCGATGAACATTAAAGACGATATGGTTGTGCAGTTTAATTACACCCTGCGCGACGAAAAAGGCGAAGTGATCGAGACGAACGAAGGTCGCGAGCCTATCGCTTATTTACACGGTCATGACAACATGATGCCTGGTGTTGAGAATGCGATTAATGGTAAAGCGGTTGGTGAAAAGTTCACAGTGACGCTGCCATGCGCTGAAACCTATGGTCAGCGTATTGAAGGTGAAGCGGCGCAGCAACGTGTATCGGTAAAGCACCTGTTAGGCGCTAGCGTGTGGAAGCCAGGTATGACGGCGGTGGTTCATACTGACCACGGTCAACGCCAAGTGACAATCGTGAAAGTCGGTAAATTTATGGCGACCGTGGATGTTAACCATCCATTAGCGGGCCGTGACTTAACCTTCGATATCGAAGTGGTTGGCGCCCGAGATGCGACCGATGAAGAAATCGCTCACGGTCATGCTCATGGTGTCGGTGGTCATCACCACTAATCGGCCAGAATGTGATGTTTGATAGCGCTGCTAGTGCATTTTAAGTGCTGCGATACAATCACCTGCCGATGATAAAGCAAAGCCCAAACCTAAGTTTGGGCTTTTTTGTTTTTAGTGTCTCGTCCTGAAATACGTTGACATAAAGAGGATTTCTTTATGACAACATCAATTAACTCAAGCTGTAAGCGCACACAACGAGATTACACCTTAGCCTTTAAATTAGGCGTTGTAGAACGTGTTGAAAAAGGCGAAATGACGTACAAACAAGCCCAAGCCCGTTTTGGTATTCAAGGCCGTTCAACCGTACTCGTTTGGCTTCGAAAACATGGTAGACTCGATTGGTCGAAACCTTTTCAGCATCCCCTTATGCCTAAGTCAAAAGAAACCCCTGCCGAAACGATCAAGCGCCTTGAACGTGAGTTAACAGAAGAGAAACTGCGTAACCAAATCCTCAATGGCATGGTTGATATCATGGACAATGAATATGGAGCTGGCCTCAGAAAAAAGTACTTATCCGGTACGTCTGGCAAGCAAAAGGCAACGGAGAATTAAACCTCGTAGCCGCATGTCGTGCTGCGGGTATGTCGAGGCAAGGTATTTATCAGGCAGTTGCTCGAATGGAAAGTCGTAGAGCTGAGCTATCGATCATCAAAGACTGGGTCCAGTACTGGCGTAAATATATGCCAAGGTTAGGGGCCCGT
>NZ_JAMDJP010000053.1:0-16447 GCF_023475945.1 Shewanella sp. 8A | reverse complement strand
TATTTTTGAGCACTTTTCTTTCACCCAATGGGTGAAAGCTGAATTTCGAAGGAATGCATATTTATCAAGGCTTTGATTATGCTTTTTGAAGTACTGACGTAGAATCTAGGTACACCTCATCGTTATGAGTCTTGTTTAGCAGTCGCTCATACTCGTTAAGCGCCCGGCGAATTTTTGCTAACGCTGTCGCTCTTTGTCTTAACGCGGCATACCTGCTTTCTACTTGCTGGATAAGCTCTTGTGCCCAAGCTGGCTCTTTCTTGAAGTGCGACATGCTGTAGGCGTGACCTCGGCCCTTCTTGATATGTGTTGATAGAACCCTTTTCTTTTGACCTGGAACCTGTTCGACAAATCTGTTGCGATACCACTCTGCAACGAGTGATACACCTAGAATGCGAACTCGTGTACCAACACGCCCTTGTTCGTCCTCCGATGCTTCTTCACGCGCAGACCTGTGCGCGTTCCAGTACATATCTGCTTCCTGCTGTGCTTCGACAGCAAGAACAGCTATAGCGTGATCCAGCTTGCTCCGTAACTCCGTGACAAACTCTCGACCTTCTGCCTCAAGCAGATCTTCTGTTATCTCGGATCGTTCTTCTTCGAGCTTAGGATCTAGCAGATCCAACCATCGCTCTTTTGGTAGACTCACTTCAAAACCCTCCCAATTCCTATCCAATTCCTATCCACATAACTATCTATCTGGAATTTAAAGCTGATTATTCCAATATTGGAATCTAATCCTGTTACTAGGCTACCCCATCTTTGGAATTTGTCAAATACCCCTCTATCTATCTGGAATCTTACAGCCTTAATTCAGATGCCCATAATTTCTATGTGAATCCACTAGGCAAGATTCCAGATAGATTGGATAAAAAACCATAAGATTCCAAATATTTACGAGATCACTATGGGTACTGGTAAAGGAGTGCTTGATATGTGGTGGGGTGCTGTCGTCATTAATTTATCTATCCGTGCAGCATACCCACATGTATGGCCGGTTATAAAACCCAAAAGCCACCGAAAAGCAATCTAAACGCCCCTTTTGGGCAACTACAGAGGCTATATAGGCCTTAGTCAGGCTGTATTCTCTCTCCAACAAGAGAAAGACAATCGAAAAGCAATCAAAAAGCAATCTTTGGAGGATTTCATGAATCAGTTTGTTATGGGTTTGGATATTGGCTACTCCAACCTGAAAATGGCTATGGGTCATAAAGGTGAAGAAGCTCGTACTGTTGTTATGCCTGTTGGCGCTGGTCCACTGGAACTGATGCCACAGCAGTTAACTGGTGGCGCTGGGACCTGTATTCAGGTTGTGATTGATGGGGAGAAGTGGGTTGCTGGTGTTGAACCTGACCGTCTGCAAGGGTGGGAGCGAGAGCTTCACGGTGACTACCCATCAACGAAACCGTATAAGGCTCTTTTTTACGCTGCACTTCTGATGTCGGAACAGAAGGAAATTGATGTGCTGGTGACAGGTCTTCCAGTAAGCCAGTACATGGAAGCGGAACTCAGAGAGGCATTGAAAGCTCGGCTGGAGGGTGAGCACCAGATCACACCTAAACGAACGGTAACGGTTAAGTCTGTCGTGGTTGTGCCTCAACCTGCCGGTGCTTACATGGATATTGTCAGCTCTACAAAGGATGATGACCTACTCGAAATTATTCAGGGAGGGAAAACTGTTGTTATTGACCCCGGATTTTTCTCTGTTGACTGGGTTGCGCTTGAAGAAGGTGAAGTTCGTTATCACTCATCTGGCACCAGCCTAAAGGCCATGTCGATGTTGCTACAAGAAACTAATCGACTCATCCAAGAAGACCACGGTGGTGCGCCTGGCATAGAAAAGATCGAAAAAGCAATTCGCGCCGGTAAGACTGAAATTTTTCTCTATGGTGAGAAGGTATCGATCAAAGATTACTTTAAGAAGGCTTCAGCCAAGGTGGCTCAAAACGCATTAGTCCCTATGCGTAAGTCAATGCGGGAAGACGGGATGGATGCTGATGTTGTTCTGCTGGCTGGTGGTGGTGCCGAAGCATACCAGGATGCAGCCAAAGAGCTTTTTCCTAAGAGTAGGATCGTACTACCCAAAGAATCCGTGGCATCCAATGCCAGAGGCTTCTGGTACTGCGGCTAATAGATAGGAGGTCGTAGTGGCTGGTAGCAAATGGGATGGGAAAATATCTAATCTGAATATTTCGGAGCAAGGATTTCCGGAGTTATATCGTGAGCTGTCCCAGATGCAGCACAAGGCGCGTAGTGATCGGCTGCGCGCACTTGCTCTATTGGGGCTTTATTCTCTTCGTTTTTCTGGCAACATTGGGTCTTTTGGGCAACCGAGTTCAGAGCATCAAATTGCTAAGTCTCAACCTGAGCAGTTGCAGGTTGAAGATAAACTGGACTCCAAGCGTGATCAACTTAAAGGAAAACTGATGGGCTCCGTATAACATGAAAGACCACGAGGAATTCTCTACGCTATCAGCGGCTGAACGTAGAGAATTAATAATCGCAGAGTTAAAGCGAAAAAGCCGGATACGCACTCTATTACGAGGTCTCCCGCTGGATGAAGTTCGGGAGATCATAGACAGAATGAAAGGTGTTCTTAATGAACTGGAGGAAGAGTACAAAAAGCGAGAAGAAGAAGAAAAAGAAAAGCGAGCTCAGGCCGAGCGAATAATGAGTGACATGGAATCATGTGGAGTGGACATCAATCTTCTCAATGAGATGTACACAAGCAAATCAGAACCTGATAATGCGAAATATTCAAAAGACGGCGTATCCTGGAGCGGTCAAGGCCGTCGCCCCGATGCCTTTAAGGGGTTGGGGCGTGTTGAGCTAGAACGCTTTCGTATACCGCAGAAAAAGTAAAAAAATGAGCGCCGCAAAGTTGAGGCGCTCATCTTTTAGTTGAAAATGTCATAGGCTACTCAAGCACACTCTTTCTCCCCACCACCATGCCTTCCTTGTTCCTTGCAGAACGGACACTCAACACAGGTTCTTTGATTGACAGAAGTGAAGTATGTGCATTTGCAATTATCGCATTCCTCCAGCATCGCGTCCCCACTTCGTAACTCAGAAGCAAGACACCAAGCGTCGGTAATATCAAATGGAGCCCATCGCGCACCTTTCATTCCTGGCACTTCTTTGCGAATAGCGTGATACATTCTGAACGCCTTATTTAGGGCTTTTATGTTCACAGAACGTAACACAGATTCCCCACCAATGTTGAAATAGAGCTGCATCAAAAGTGATGCCTGTATCTTGGACGTATGGCTATGGATAAGTGTCGCACCACCTCTGAACGTCCTGGACTTTCGCTCCAGAGTGTATCCATCCCTTTCCAAATCTTGATAAAGCCGTCGGACCTGCTTATAGGTCAGCCCTGTCTCGATCATGATAATTTTTGTGATGTATCCGGCGAGGGCCATGTGTCTAGCTGTAACCCACCGACCCAATGTGCCAGAGCTGCCAATGTTCATCTCCACCTCCCACGTCCCTGTAGAGACTGTTGCAGTTTTTTCAATACTGGGTGTGTTAACTCATCTCGACTATCATCAAGGATTTCTTCGATGATGCTGGGAGCAAAACGCAGTGTGAAGTGCGTCACTGTCGTTCCAGACATATGACGCAATTGACTATCTGTTGCTTTTGCTACCAGCTCCGAAAGCTCTCTCGACACCCCGAAAACTTCTTTAGCCATCTCCGGATCTCTCGAAGCAACGCGGTTAAATAGCAACCAATAGGCCGCATCAAACTCATCGACGCTATGATTGATGAAAACGACCGGATCATAGCCTCCTGATAGTCGTGTTAAGATGTTCTGTTCTGCTGTTTCCAGCTTGAAAGAAATCAGTACGCCAGAGGCAAGCGCTTCTAATTGGGAAGGTGTCGCCAGTGATAATTTTTGTACTGTGCCCATGCCCAAAGCAAATTGTGAGGCAGCGTCCTCTGGACGTTCTTTTGCCAGAGAGCAAAGCAGATTCCAAAGTGTAAGGTCAAATTCGTAGACGTTTCTGTCTGCTTTTTCTTGATCGAGGTTGACCGCTTTAGCATCCCAAGCCCCAATAATGTCTAGTTCTAACATTTAGCGCCCCCTTACAAATCACGAAGGTTGCGATAGATAGCCAAGACTCTACTACCATAGTTTCTGGCTCGGATTTCGTCTTCCCAGGCATGGTAGCGGCCAATACCAAGCTCCAAATCATTTGGAGATGACTGAATGGCTTCAGAAAGCACTTCTGCACCTACCATTACGTTGGTTACTGGGTTAAGAAGTTCTTCTGGTGAAGATACTCTGTGACCATTCCAACGGATGTTCACTTGCATGAACCCAATATCAATTGCCCGCCCATACTGTTGCTGAAATTCAGCCAACTTAGCCTTAGCCTGGTCTTCCGACTTGGCATAGAAAGGAAGCCCCGGAACGCGGAGCGTCCAAGGCCAAGGACTTATAGCGCCGTTACCTCGACCAGAAGCCGATTCGGCCAATGCGACCGAATACACCAGAAGAGGATCAAGGTTATGTGCTTTAGCCGCTTTGTCGAAGATAGTCCCACTAAGGTCAATAGCATTTGCTGTTGACGACAAGAGAGCCGCAGAAAGAACCAATACTTTTGCTTTGTTCTTCATTAGCTTGCTTCCTTATGTTTAATGGGTATTTCGTGTTCTTCGTCATACCGCTCCGGCCAAATCTCAGACGGTTTCATGCCCAAAGCTGTCGCTATCTCGTGCTCCCAACGTGGGCTGGGCTTGTAGAGTGCTGTAGACACCACCTGCCGAGAAGTTTTGTGTTTTCTACCCAATGCGGCTAGAGAAAGCCCCTGGATCTTTAATTTGTACTTGATCCATTCGCGTTTTTTCTCCGGGTCGATTGGGATTTCTATTACTTGGCATTTGTCCATTGTTGCCACCCCTAAAACTGAGTTATTACTAATACGGAAATTGCGTTATTTGATGAACGCTTTTAGAGATTCTCTATTGTCACAAACTGACATATTTTGCGCTCTTTATAAGCCCAAATAATGATGCAGCCAACAAAAGAAAGTCTTTAAAAACATACACTTAACTTTGTACCAGTAGTACAAAGTTACAATATTATTAGTAATCAATGAGATACAGAAACTGCGTCAGTAGTGTGACGGAAACAGCGCACGGGAGGTGCGATATTTTGGGATATTTAATAGCGTTTTGATATAAGTGATTTTATGGGTACAGCGAGGGCTGAAATTGCGAATACAGCAAGAGCTGAGGAGGGTAGGGAAGACAAAAGAGCGCCCTGACCGCACGAAGATGATGGAGTTTACAAAATGAGATATTTGGAAATAAAGACTCTGCGATGTTGCAGATAGGGACCAAAACGTTAGTAATGGCCTGTAGCATAGTTTATGCGATCTGTTTGACATGTTCAACTATGTAATGGTTTGTCAACAAATGCCTTGTTCCGTAAGGTCTGACTTTCACATGTGAAAGTTTCTGGGCGCATGATAATCATAAAAATTTTTGATGGAATGCTTACTTAGTAAGAAATAGTTAAATTTTCACAGTTGCATATTTTGATGCTGTGTTAGACTATAGGTAAAGAGTGAGGAGGTAGTATGAAACATATAGTCAATATTCTTCTGTTGGGAATGGTACTTCTGGGTATAGCCATGATGACTGATACGCCTTGGGGGCTTGGAGTTGCATTAGCTCCCTTTGCTGTTTGGGGAGGGCGATTCCTGTTGCTGATTCACCGGAGCATCTGGGCGTCAATAATCTTCTGGGGTGGTGTGGCATATTTCAGTTGGCAGGCTTCTCTTGTTGTTCTGGTTAGCTTTATTCTTGTGCAAACATTCAAAGCTGATAAGAGTGAAAGAGTGGGAAAGGTATGCAGCCGCAAGCGGAGAAAGGCTAAATATAACGATGATGAGATGCACCTATCTATTGATTCATCAGTAAGGTCTGGTTTAGGGCTTGGTTCAGGGATTGGTATAAGCGATGAATAAAAAAAGGAGGCTTTCGCCTCCTTTTTTATTGTCCGAATCGCTGGTTAGCTACATTGTAGCCTCTAACTGCTGTCAGGTAACTTCCTGATCGATCACCAGCTCCAGTTGAGTTCTGTAAGACGTTTACCAGTTTGTCTGTAAACTCCTCGTTTTGTTGTGAGAGAACAGGTTGTCCTTCTTGCATCATAGGTGTTCCGTCTGGATTACGTTCAGCGTATTCCATTTTTAGATTTTGAACGGCCTGGTTCATGTTTCCTTCATTTGTATCAAAGGACTCGGCATAAACAGCAGATTGAGCTGGAGTAAGGCCATAACGGCTTTGAGCGATAGATTGCATAGTCTCTTTGAACTCATCACCATACTGGTTCATAAACTGCTGTGCCGCTCCACCACCAGCTTCTGAAACTGAGGCAAGAGCAGCAGCATAAAAGGCCCCTCTTTCCTCAATACTCATACCTTTGGCTGCTTCTGATAGATCAGATTTCCCAGTAAGCCATTCTTTCGCAGTATCATAACCGCTCGCCGCTGCACCCATAACGTTGCGGCCAAGTTTAGCCATGCCGACTAGCGCATCCCCGGCCCAGCCAAACTCATCTTTGACTGCTTGGTCTCCACGCTGTGTCGCAGCGATAAACTGATCACGTTGTTCAGGCGTCATAGTCCTCATTTGATCCATCGCTTTAGAAAAAACCTCTGCGCCAACCTGGCTCCCAGCAATTAGAGCTCCACCAGCTTGTTCAGCCCTACGACCTAACCAATCCGAGGAGTTATCCCATGCGCCCCATGTTGAAGCGCTTTTGGACATTTCTGGAAGCGAATTCATAAGGTTATCCTGGGCTTTTTTAAGTTCAGGAGCTGATACATTTCGTTCTGTTTGCTGTGCTTGACTGTTAAGAGCTGATGTACCAGAAGCATGTTCACTTTGAACAAGAGGACTGTTCGTTGGTAACTGACCAGCTTCTGATGCAGGGTTGATTCCAGACATACCAGCCACATTCTCACGAAATCCAGGTTGTAAGTTGGGGCCACTGCCAACTGCCCCTTGCACCTGTTCTGGCAAACCTTGAACATTAGGACCTCCAATGCCGTTATTACCATAAGCATCGCCATTAAACGCTCCATTGCGACCAGATGCGGTATTAATAGCCTGTAGCGCGGCTTGATAACCACCAAGCTCCTTACCTTGTTCGTAGTTTTTGGAGTTGGTCATTGCAGTCATTCGCGCTGCTGCTTGTGCTACTTGGGGGGACATTCCGTAAGACTGGTATCTCTGCTGTAATGAAGATGCCTCGTCTTTAACAGACTGTGGTGCAGCATTACGGAAATAGTCGTTTAGTTGATTCATAGCCGCAGGAGTTTGCGCGACAGCACCACCGAGAGTTTTAAAGTCGGTGTTAGTCATTGACCCCATTTGATTCTGGAGTTGGCTCATTGTCGTGAAGGTATCTGATGCAGAAACCAACTCAGAAGCCGACTTTGACAAATTCTGGGAAAGGTTATCCCCCCATGTTTGCTTAAATGATTCGCTACCAGAGCGACTAAAACCCTGTGCTAATTGATTCGTCAACGCTTGGCTATCAGTCTGAGAATAACTAACACCTTTCATAAACTGCGATACATCGCTGGCTGACCAGCTAGAAGTATCAGAAGCTGATGATTCAGTAGAGCCACTGGCTCGTGCTTTTATGTCAATTAGATCGTTGTCACTACCTTGTCCACCACCAGATTCACCGACTGTAGCAAGCGCTGTACTTGATGATTTCACGCCTAGAGCATTTTTTGCGTTTGCTCTTAAACCTGCCATCTTACCCGGTATTTCGCTAAGACCTGCTTTGGCGGCTGCTCTAGCTGTGCCAACCATAGGCATAAGCATTGCCGCAGCCTGATCAACATCAAGAGTACCTACTGCTTGCATGGCAAATGCACCCTTTACAGCATCGGAGTGGGAGTCATCCACTTGGAACTGATCCGAAAAGTTCTTGGCTTGCTGGCTGATGAGCTGGCTCTGAGCTGTGTTTTGCGAAGATACATTGCGTCCTACATTGGAGAGTCTCGAATATGATTGATCCTGGCTCACTCCATCAGAAAAACCTCGCCCTAAGGTGCTCTGGAATGCCTCTGATTTCTGACTTTGTAACGCTTGAGCGGAACTAACCCCTGAGGCCAACGTGGAACCAAGGGAGAAGGTGCTGATCATGCTTTCTGCGCCGTTCGCCATCGCTCCACTGAACTGGTTGTGATTGTAAGCTGGCTGACTTTGCATGACCGGACCTTGCTTGAGGAGATCTGGTGTTTGAATCTTCTCATCAACATGGTCAGCCCCACTAATTCTTGATGCCAAGCTGGTAAAGGCATAGGTACTACCTGTGACGATAAACAGTGAAATTACTGGGGTGGCCGCTGCAAGCATCCCACCTGTAGCTATCCAGTGTTGCAACACATCCCCAGTCGAAGATAGTGCGTACATAGAATTTAGGCCAGAAGCGCTGAGGCTAGACATCTCGTTTGACGCTGCGGTATGGACAAAAAGGTTGATAATCGAGAGAACCGGCATCCAAAGTTGAATCCAGAGGATGGTTTGAACATATTTACCAGCCAACTGGAGTCCAAAACTGCCCATCACAATTATAAAGCCAATGATCGGGGTAATCGCGTAGATGAAACCCTCGAAAAAAGTCAGCATTGGGCGAACGACGGTCATAAACATAGACTGCTCTGTGGCCCATTGAGTGTTACGTTGCTGGATAGCTTGGTTAATCATCAAAGCAGAACCGTAGTCCTGGAGGTCCTGATAACGTCCTGCTGCTGCTTCGTAATAGAGAGGTTCCAGAACGGCGGCTTTCAGGTAGTCGATTGATGATGTGGTGGTTGCTCCCATCGCTTGAAGTGAATCGGTTAGCTTCGTTATGGCGTTATCGCCAGTTGATGTGTCAATACCTAGCAGGTTGTTCAGAGCATCTACAACAACTGGACTGCTCAGGTTGGCCGTCACAGTGCTAATTGCAATCCATCCGTCTGTACAGGTGTAGTCTGCTCCATCGGGGTTTGATGTGGACAAATACAACCGAGTTCCGTAGAGCTGCGAGTTGAAACGCAAAGCTGAATCAGTCGAACGGTTCATTAACTCGTCAAGGGACATTAGATTTAGATCTACTTTTGTCAATGTGCATTCCCGGATGTAATTGTTCCAGGAGCGTCTCACGTCAACGTAGCCGCCGCCATTTGCTGAATTAAGAGCTGTGAATACTCCAGTGTCATAGGCTCGTCTTCTTACGTCGTTTAGTAGTTTCAAAGTTTCGGAAAAATGGCTTTCAGTGACATTGGGCACGATCACGCCATAACCTGTTTCAAATAAACTGGTGATGGTATATCCCACATTCGAAATAACACCACCAGCGAAACCAACACCAATAGGCACGTTGGCGACAACTCGAACTTGCCCGGTGTATGCGTCTTCGATAGTTACTGTTGTAACAGGTCCGAAGAAGCAAGCATAAAGAATCCAGCCCACAAAAACTTGCTGAATGTTTATTTGCTTTGCACCTTGGAAGACTGACTGAATGCAGATCAATAAGATGCCAAGAAGCAGGCCAATACTGACCATTTTCTCGAAATCTCCAGTTCCGGTGATCATTGATACTGCAATCAGGATTTGCTCCAGAAAAGCAGAGTCACCGATAGAGTAGATTGAAAAAGCTCCCATTCCAATTGCTCCTTAGTTCGTGCTAGGAGGATTGGACAAAGTTGCGAGCATGTATTTCTGCTTGCGGATGTTGTCCAATAGGTTGTTATATTTCTCAATTTGGCTCGCTAGATCGCCGTACTGAGAGGACAGCATTGTGTATTCGCCACGTATTTGCTGTTGTGATTGAGAGAGAAGATCCAGAGCCTCCTTTTTGTAGGGTGAGTTGCTGTTTGCCATTGCAATGCGAGCGGCACGGAAAAACTCTTCCGAAAAGCTATACATCATTGCTAGGGCTATCGCTCCGGATGACTCGGTGGCAAAAAGGTTTGCGCCGTCTTGCGAAAGAACGGACAAGTTGCGGACAATGGTGCCTAAACCACCAGGGAGGTTAGATACAAAGGCTTTTTCCGGGTCGGTCAATGTTCCTGAGTTAGTTGCGTATTTGTAGATAACTCCGGGAGTGGAACTGGTTCCTAGCAGCATATCCGTGATTTGGTTCTTAATTCCTTTGAGAGCGACTGTTTTATTGGTGGTTCCAGCACTCAAACAGTTGGTCGTATCGCTATCACAAGAATAGATCTCAACAGAACCTCCTGAAATGAGGTCTGAAAGGGTGATCTTGTTGCCAGGCAAAGTCGTCAGAGGTGTAGTTTTTGCGCCCGTTCCAGTCGAGTTAGGGTCGTTGACAAGATCACCAATGATTACCGTGCCGGTTAAAGACATGATCGATTCAAGCAGGGTGTTATCTCCGTACTGGAACCAGGTGTTTGCGTTGTTGCTCTTTAGTTGCTTCCAAACAATGTTGCCAATCATTTTGTTGTATTCATCAGGCTTGTTGGCTTTTAGTTCTTCCAGAGGGCTCTTACCGCTGGTTTCCTGTTTGGACCCGAAAAAGTCTTCATACAAGCCGGAGGTTGTGGCGGTGATAGAAGCATCGGTTTTGTGCTTAACGTCCATACTGCTGGTTAGGTCGTTTACGATCCCTTGCGCTAGTTGGCAGGAATTTCCTAGATGTTGGTTGAGTGCTTGCACCTTCTTTTGGAAGTTCTCTATCCATTTAGCCCCATCAGGGAAAACGTTATCCAGTGCAAGCTGGAAGGCATAGCCTTTGGCATTTGCTGCGACAGCACGAAGAAGCTGGACGATTTGATCGGCATTAATAAATGAAAGTGACCCACCGAATAGGTCCACACCACCACAACCTGCTTTCCATGATGGAGGTGCAAAACTCACCAAATTCTCGTCAAAGATACGAGTCTTGGCAGTGAATCGTCCACCAGCTAACACACCGCGCCGCTGGCTTTCATAAACACCAGGCGGTGTTGTATTACTCATTTCATTAAACAGCTTGTCCATTTGAGATTGTAGGCCGTTAGATGCCATAGCTCCTGTTGGAGCAATAAAGAGACTGGTCGCCACACTTAGGGCAATCAGGCTCCTTTTTAATGTCTTGTGCGTGACCATTTTAGTTCTCCTGTAATTTGTCCCGGATGTACTTCATTAGTTGTTCCGGTGGTACGAAGTTGTCTTTGTCTCCGCTCGCTTGTGATAGCTGTTGGAGGTCAGACCCCAACTCTGGTGATGCCAAGCGTTCGGCTATGTTGTTTTCTAGGTTGAGCACCGGACGAGTACGGTTGAACTCTTCGTCTGATACCCAGCCGTTGCGTTTAGCTGCGACCAAAATCCGGTGGTTCAGCTCAGGAAGTGACATTGGTCCTTGTCCTATCGGGGCGAATTGACCATCCGGAGACGCTAGGTAAACAGCAGGGAAAGTTACGATGCCAAGTTGTTTGGCATGGCCTTCATCGGTTTTGTAATTAGGAAAGATTCCACTGGGGAGAGGTTTACCATCCATAGACACAGGGATAATCGAGAAGCCTTCACCTTGTTCAAGCATTTTGATGAGCGGAGCTTGTAATTCGCTGTAGTCGTCATCTGACTTGTAGAAGAAGAATATCCCCACACGGTCGGCAACACTTTTGAGCAGCATATTTTTGGCGTTGCCAGCATCTCGATCCACCTGCTGTGAAGCAAACGTGGCCGCTGGGCGTCTGGTTATCTCATCCAAAAAGGGATCACCAACAACAGCAAGCTCTGTTGCATCGGAAAACTGCTCTGAGCGGTCTATTGCAAATCTTTGCAAGTAGAGGAACGTCCTGACGTTTTCAACAGTCGGGTCGTTCCAAGCTAGATCTTTGTACTTGGGTAAGTTCTCTCGGAACCATTTTGCCGAAAACATTTCTGGACCGCTCGGCTGTGGATCGGTAGGCTTCGACGGCGCTGGCTTCGATTCTGCCACCGGCTTCGGTTTAGGCTTTTCGGGTTTCTTCTCTGGCTCTTTTGGCTCTTCTTTGTACCAGAACCAACCCTCTTCTTTTCGCTCATAAAAACCTGAGCTAGTGCTATCTTGAGCCCAAGCCTGGTGTGATGCCCCCAGCGTGAGCGATGCTAGGAGCAGTAAGTTCAAAGGTGATTTTTTCATAGTCTCACGCACGTATTTTCCCATGTTGGTTATGGTAGAGGTGGGCGGCGTGAAATTAGGCAGGTGTAAGCGCCCATTTAGGGCGCTTAGAGCGTTTTATTTGTCAACTTTCACATGTGAAAGAATTGACCAAGCTATTTGGACGTGTCCTCTTCAACTTCTTTGGCCTCAGCAGCCATCTTTATCTGCTTTTCGACTAATCGCTTTTGGGTAATGTAGCGGATAACCATCTCTACAGCGCTGTTCAAGGCGAGGATACGCATCGACCTGGTGGAGGCGACGTAGAGCAAGTTTATTTCGTCATCACGAGCCATAGGGTCGAGTTCAGGGTCAAGGACATCAGGAAAGTCGTCATAGAGCTGAACAAAGTCCCATTCAAGCCCTTTGCAGCGATGGGCAGTCGAAACCGTAATATCGGCACCAAACTCTTCTTTGACTGTATTTCGTCGAAGAACAGTGAGTCGCTCAGGTATTTCATCGTAGCTGTTGATGATTTTGACAGCTCTCATCATCTCGGGGTCTTTTGTCGCTTTGGCTACTTCTTGATACTCAAAGTAGTCTTCATATTCATCAAGCAATTTCTTATTTTTGACCCGTTCAGGTTCAGCCATCGAGAACCAATACAAGTCCTGGAGCTCGTTAATCTGGTAAGCGTCAATTCCACCCACCCAGAAAACTTGTGAACCTGCTTCGGTAGCAGATAGAGCAGTTTCAATGACACCCATTACGGTTCGGTGAAGTATTGCTCGATGGCCCACATCGCCTGGTAAAAACATAACTACCTGATCTGCTGGCCCCCGGCCAATGACTGGGCGAGTTTCACCTTTGAGTTCAAGAAGAGCGTTTGCCACAAGCGACACGTTGGGACCAAAGCGGAAGCTATGAGTGAGATAGAGTTGATCGGCGTTCATAAGTTCTTTGCTATCAAGAGCGTTGTTTGCTCCTCTGAACCTATAGATCTGCTGGTGGCGGTCTCCAACCAATATTACCTTGCAGTTCTGCTGCAAAACGATACTGCTTGTGACAGGGTTTGCGTCCTGAGCTTCGTCAAAAAGAATAGTCGTGTACCGGCGAGAAAGATTTGGCATACCTAGTTGATACTGCTTTAGGTAGCAGTCGTGGACAGTAGGGAACGGATCTTCGGCGTTGGTCATGCGCTTCCATATAAGCTCAGCACCCTCAATCACTTGTATTTGGTATCTCTCCTGTTTGGATGTAAGCAACTTGCCAGTGTCAGCACGAGCAAAATGAGTATAAAGAATCCGCGTGTCAGCGCTGCACATAAAGGCGTTGAGCGTGTCAATAATGTCTTTGGCAAAGGTCCAGTTCTTCGTATTTACCGCTTGCGCTATATCGGTAAGTCTTAGGTTGCCGGTGAGTTTATGCTGATAGCTTCTTCCAATAGTGGCGTATGCAAGCTGATGGGATGTTTTGCAGTCCACGTTTGCAGGAAACTTCTCTCTGGCCTCGTCGCGGATGGCTCGGTTGTATGCCAAATAGAGGATTCTGGAATTGAGGTTGTTGTGGGCATATTTAACCAACGTAGTTGTTTTACCCGTACCAGCGTAAGCCTTAACGACAAGTCGAGGCCCTTTATACTGAGTGATCAGTGATTGTTCGGGTGTATCAGGAGGTAGTTGCTTCATGAAACCTCCTACGCCAAACACATCTGAAAAGTGATGCGTTTCCTTTGTGTTGAGATGAAGGTGCTGACCCGCTTTTCTTCTCGGGGGAGTGATACTTCACAATCCAGATCTGTCCACCAGTCTGGGGCGTTACCCTGGGCCACTTCTGCAACCCAGACATGCAGCCGGTGTAACCAGCCATCGTCACCAATAGACGCAGAGGCTAGTTTCATAGCCTCCTCGATATTGGCTTGAAGAGCAGCCGCTCTGCTTCGCCACTCTTCTGAATATTTAGCCTTACGCGCCATCAGTTTTCCTCTTTCTTTTTCCCTCCCTTGCCAGCTTTAACGAGTTCTAACTCTAACCCCGAAATTTTGGTCAGCGCCTCATTGAGTCTCTGTTCAAGGTTCCTGGTCTGCTGGTCTTTTTCCTGTAACTGACCAGCAATAACGCCTTTGTCTTGAACAAGAGAGCGAGCTTCCGCTTCGGCGCTAGAGAGTTTAGATTCCAGCTTTTGGACATCACCAGATAGACGCTGGCACTCTCGTTCTAAGGATTCGCCATGAGCTTTGGCTGTGGCGAGGGAGTCCTGTGATTGGGCCAATTTGGCCTGTGTATTTTCGAGCTGCTCTTTTAACGCTTTATTTTGCTCGTGAGCTGCCCGGAGTTTTTCAGTCTGCTCTATACTCTTGCCTTTTTGAGCAGCTAACTCACCCTCTGTAGTTGCCAATTTTTGGCTCAAAGAGCGATTTTCGATTTGAGCTTGCTCTAAGTGGTCCTGAGCTCGGGTAAGTTCGGTGGATTTCGCTTCCAACTTTCCTTCCAAATCCATGATCCGCTTTTCTAGTTTTTCTATGTCATTTAGAGAGCGTTCTAACTCCGCAGATTTGAGTGATAACGAGCTCTCAGTTTTAGCAAGAGCAGCATCACTCTCTGCTTTTTTGTTGGTTATAGCCTCAAGCTGCTCTTCCAAAAGCTCAGATTTTTCTGTGGCATCATTAGCCATATCCACGGCTTGCTGCATGTCTTCTTGGAACTCAATCTCTTTTTGGCGCAGAAGCTCTCGCTCGCGTTCAAGCTGATCATCGGCACTGGCTTTTGCAACAGTGTATATTTTCTGGAGAAAGAGCTGAGCATCACTCATAACCGATTCAGGTAGAATCACTTCTACGGGGTCATCATCGAGAGAATGTTCCTCTGACCACTGTTTTAGAAATGTTGATATGGTGGTGTAGCTTCCCTTGCCAATGAGATCTCTGACCGCGATGAGAGTTGGACGTTTACCTGCGTCTTTGAGCCGCTGTGCCGCTGCTGCTACATCGTCGTACTCAACTAATTTTCTAGCCATAATAACGTTCCTTTCCCTCTCGGTAATTACGATAATTACCGTAATATGATAATTATCGTAATTATACATTAAAGCAAGATAGATTGAAATTATTTCGTCTGGATAAAACCCTTCCGTGCTGAGAAGGGTTTTGTTACATGGTCACGTTTACTCAGGGGTAGATTCGATGGTGACGCCGCCAAAGGTGCCAAGGATTTCAGAGGCCGACTTATCCGAGCGTGTTTTGCGCTGTTCTGATGCGTCGAAGCTGCGAAGCATTTTGAGCTCAACATCCTTGTCTTGTAGCAGAATCAGGGGCATGGGCGCGGTAACGGTTTTGAGTACGCCTGCGGCCATGACGTTTGCTACCGGCTGCACTTTTACCTCCCTTCGCTCCCGGAGGTAAGGCTCTGGAGTGCTGACTATCCTCTGGATAAGTTGTTCAAGGGGAAGCTGATAGTCAGCACCAGAGCGTTCAAGCTCCTCTCTTATTCGTTGCAAGAGTTCTTCTTTCACTGGCTTCTTTAAAGAGTCCTTCCGTTGCCAGGTGAAGCGGATAGAGTCGATGTCGCCACTGGAATAGCATCGGATTTGCCTGTAAAGGTGAAGTGTCATTACTCCAGGGCAGTCTACTCGAAGTGCTTCAAACCGCTCTTGCCTGGAGGGGTATGTAGAGATAATGAACTCTTCTATACCGGCTTTGGCCGCATTGATACGATCAACTGTTGCAGCAATTTCAGCAGCCAGCCCGACTTTGGAAGGGGAGAACCATAGGACCCCCACTGTGCGCCTGGCAGACTTCTGCGAATAGTCTGGGTTGATGTGCAGATCTTTGTAGCTATGCGCTGCGAGTTCAAGAGCTTCGCGTCCTATTTGTTCCGTCACGACAATATTGTTGATACGCTCATTCTCCATTCCCTTTCTGGTAGGGGGGATGGCCGCAACTTTTGCGTACCGTGGTGGTAGTCGTTTGATAATGGAAGACAGGTTCGTTAAGTCCCGGCACATGGCCGAGAATTGTTCTGAAATGAAGTTTTTAGCCATGTTGCCGCCTGTGTGTGGGTTTGTTCTAACAGATTATTGGTTACATAGTAGACAGTATTAGACCATCATGCAACGAGGGGAGGAAGCAAGAATACGCCTTCGCTTCGCTTCGGCGGGTGTCCTGTTTGACCTTCGTGTGTGAGATTAGATTGAGAAAGAGAGAGAAAAAGAGAGAAAGAAGAAAAGCGCGGGTCAGGGGTGTGAAGCCCAATGGTACGAAAACGTACGCTAAGGCCATTTGTCCAGCTCCGGTGGTTGTTTCAGCGGCCTCAGTTGCCCATTTAGTACTTGTTCAGTAAGGGTAAA
>NZ_JAMDJP010000052.1:0-20916 GCF_023475945.1 Shewanella sp. 8A | reverse complement strand
GATTTGAGAGAAGTCTTTAGCTTCACCACCGTAGGTCTTAGCCAGTACGTGAGAGATAGCTGCAGTCAGAGTGGTTTTACCATGGTCAACGTGACCGATGGTGCCCACGTTTACGTGAGGCTTACTACGTTCAAATTTAGCTTTTGCCACGATATATTCCTTTCTTTTCAGAATAGTCCTGCATTGACAGGACCATATTACATTTATGTCGTAACTGGAAATTAGCTACGAGATTCAATAATCGCTTTCGCAATGTTTTGCGGTGCATCAGTGTACTTCAAGAACTCCATGGAGTAAGAAGCACGACCCTGAGTTGCAGAACGCAAATCAGTTGCATAACCAAACATTTCAGAAAGAGGCACTACTGCATGGACTATTTTGATGCCACCAAAGCCATCATCCATACCTTCAATCAAACCACGGCGACGGTTTAAATCACCAACAACATCACCCATATAGTTTTCTGGAGTAGTTACTTCTACTTTCATGCAAGGTTCGAGCAACACAGGTTTCGCCTCAAGCGCACCCTTTTTGAAGCCCATAGAACCCGCAATTTTGAACGCCATTTCATTCGAGTCCACATCATGATATGAACCATCGAACAGAGTGACCTTCACGTCCAATACAGGGAAGCCAGCGAGAACGCCATTCTTCATCTGCTCTTGGATACCTTTATCAACCGCAGGGATGAATTCACGTGGAACTACACCGCCAACGATTGCGTTGATAAATTCGTAACCAGCGCCTTCTTCATTAGGCTCTAGTTTTAACCAAACATGACCGAATTGTCCACGGCCACCTGATTGGCGTACAAATTTACCTTCAGCCTCAACTGATCCACGAATGGTTTCACGGTAGGCCACTTGTGGCTTACCTACGTTGCACTCAACACCAAATTCGCGACGCATACGATCAACGATAATGTCTAAGTGTAACTCACCCATTCCAGAAATCAGTGTTTGTGATGATTCTTCGTCAGTCTCAACCCGGAATGAAGGATCCTCTGCTGCAAGTTTTTGCAGTGCGATACCCATTTTGTCCTGGTCGGCTTTTGACTTAGGTTCAACGGCAATGGTAATTACTGGTTCTGGGAACTCCATGCGTTCCAAGATTACTTTGTGGTCATTATCACAAAGTGTATCACCCGTGGTTACGTCTTTTAGACCAATAGCCGCGGCAATATCACCTGCACGGACTTCTTTCAGTTCTGTGCGGTCGTTAGCGTGCATCTGCACGATACGGCCAATACGTTCACGTTTCTGTTTAACAGAGTTGTAAACGCCAGAACCTGATTCAAGTACGCCTGAGTACACACGAATAAAGGTTAAAGTACCCACGAACGGGTCTGTAGCAATCTTAAATGCCAACGCCGCAAAGGGGGCGTTGTCATCTGATGGGCGCTCAACTTCTTGCTCATTGTCATCGATGCCCTTAATAGGTGGCACATCGACTGGTGCTGGCAAGAATTCTACTACCGCATCAAGAACCGCTTGAACGCCTTTGTTCTTAAATGCAGAACCACAGGTCGCTAAAACGATTTCATTATTTATAGTACGTTGACGCAGTGCTTTTTTGATCTCTTCTTCTGACAGGGTACCTTCTTCAAGATACTTGTCCATCAGTTCATCAGAGGCTTCAGCGGCTGCTTCAACCAGATACTCATGCATTTCAGCCGCTTTAGCTGCTAAATGTGCAGGGATCTCTTCATAAGAGAACGTCATCCCCTGGTCCGCTTCGTTCCAGTTAATGGCTTTCATCTTGATTAAGTCGATCACGCCAGTGAAGTTTTCTTCTGCGCCGATATTTAATTGGATCGGTACACAAGTTGCTCCAAGGCGAGTTCTGATTTGCTTCACTACACGTTCAAAGTCCGCGCCTGCACGGTCCATCTTGTTGACAAATACGATGCGTGGAACGCGGTATTTGTCAGCTTGACGCCATACGGTTTCTGATTGAGGTTCAACACCTGAAGCACCACAGAAAACCACAACAGCGCCGTCAAGAACGCGCAAAGAACGTTCAACTTCAATAGTAAAGTCAACGTGACCAGGGGTATCGATGATATTGATGCGGTGTTCAGTGAATTGAGCATCCATACCACGCCAGAAAGTAGTGACAGCAGCCGAGGTGATAGTAATACCACGCTCTTGCTCTTGCACCATCCAGTCAGTGGTCGCGGCGCCGTCATGCACCTCACCGATTTTATGAGACAAACCGGTATAGAACAGAACACGTTCTGTTGTGGTGGTTTTACCTGCGTCCACATGAGCACAAATACCGATATTACGATAACGCTCAATTGGGGTTGTACGAGCCACGATTATACCCTCTCCACCAAAACCTAAGTCTTGGCAATATCAACAACAATGGTGTGAGCCTAAGCCCACACCATCAGATTACCAACGGTAATGAGCAAAGGCCTTGTTAGCTTCAGCCATGCGGTGCACGTCTTCACGCTTCTTAACAGCAGTACCTTTGTTTTCAGACGCATCTAGCATTTCACCTGCTAGACGTAAAGCCATAGATTTTTCACCACGCTTACGTGCAGCTTCAACTAACCAGCGCATCGCCAGTGCGTTACGACGCACAGGACGAACTTCACATGGTACCTGGTATGTAGAACCACCCACGCGACGAGATTTAACTTCGACTGATGGGCGAACGTTGTCCAGGGCTGCTTCAAGGATGTCTAAATGGTTAGCGCCTTTCTTTTCAGCGATAACATCAAGAGCCTTGTAAATGATTTTTTCAGCAGTCGACTTTTTGCCGTCCTGCATAATGACGTTGATGAACTTAGCCAGCAACTCACTGTGAAACTTTGGATCTGGTAGGATTTTACGTTGTCCTACAACGCGACGTCTTGGCATAACAATTCTCCGTATGCTTCAGGGATTTCCAAAACTGGAATTCTCAAAATAAACTAGCTTGGCCTTACTTAACGGATACGTTAAGACTTAGGACGCTTAGCACCGTACTTAGAACGGCTTTGGCGACGTGAAGTCACGCCTGCACAGTCTAATGCGCCACGAACAGTGTGGTAGCGAACACCAGGTAAGTCTTTAACACGACCACCACGGATCAAAATCACGCTGTGTTCCTGCAGGTTGTGGCCTTCACCGCCGATGTACGAAGTAACTTCGAAACCGTTAGTTAGACGCACACGAGCTACTTTACGTAGTGCAGAGTTAGGTTTTTTAGGGGTAGTTGTGTACACACGTGTACAAACACCACGCTTTTGTGGGCACGCATTCAACGCAGGCACATTAGTCTTGTCGACTTTTGGCGCGCGTGGCTTACGTACCAACTGGTTTACAGTTGCCATGTATAGCTCCGAGTCAGTTGAATCAAACTCAACGATAAGGTGTGAAAAATCTATATCCCACAATGGTGGGACGCGGAATTTTAGAAAGGTAAAGCCTAACTGTCAAGAAATAGCCAACTTTTGCGGCATATTCCAATGAAAAAGGCGCCAACGGCGCCTTTTTGTTACAAACTGATTACTTAATCTTGACTGCCAGCCAAGTTTAAGAGGTCTGCAAGGTTTTGTTCCGCTTCGCTTGCAGTGATCTTATTCACTACAACTGGCTCGTCTTTCTTAGCACGAGCATCATTACGGGTCTTGTGATAAGCGTAACCAGTACCAGCTGGGATCAGACGGCCAACGATTACGTTTTCTTTCAGACCACGTAAGTTATCAGACTTGCCGCCTACGGCAGCTTCTGTCAGTACGCGAGTTGTTTCTTGGAACGATGCTGCAGAGATAAACGATTCTGTTGCCAGAGACGCTTTGGTAATACCCAGCAGTTCACGTTCGAAGGTCGCAGGCACTTTGCCTTGTTCGATCAGGTCGCGGTTAGCGATCTTCACGCGAGACACTTCTACTTGTTCGCCTTCTAAGAACTCACTGTCACCCGCAGAGGTGATCACGCACTTACGCAGCATTTGACGGATGATCACTTCGATATGCTTATCGTTGATCTTCACGCCTTGTAGACGATATACGTCTTGTACTTCGTTCACAATGTAGTTAGCTACGTTGTGGATGCCACGTAGACGCAGAATGTCGTGCGCCGCTTCTGGACCGTCAGCAATAACTTCACCACGTTCGACTTTTTCACCTTCGAACACGTTTAAGTTACGCCATTTCGGGATCATCTCTTCGTACTGTTCACCGCCATCCGCTGGTGTAATCACCAGACGACGCTTGCCTTTAGTCTCTTTACCAAACGAGATGGTACCAGAGATTTCTGCCAGAATTGCAGGCTCTTTTGGCTTACGGGCTTCGAACAGGTCGGCAACGCGTGGTAGACCACCCGTGATGTCGCGTGTTTTAGACGATTCTTGTGGAATACGTGCTAACGCGTCACCCACGGCGATTTGCGCATTGTCGTCAAGGTTAACGATCGCACTGCCTGGTAAGAAGTATTGTGCTGGTACTTCTGTACCTGGGATCATCAGGTCACTACCGTCGGCACCAACCAGACGGATCATTGGGCGCATTTCTTTACCCGCTGAACCACGTTGACCCACGTCGAGGATCACGATTGATGACAGACCAGTCAGCTCGTCTGTTTGACGAGTCATGGTCACGCCGTCGATCATGTCAACGAACTTAATACTACCCGCCACTTCAGTGATGATTGGGTGAGTATGTGGATCCCAGTTAGCGATGATATCGCCCGCTTCTACTGATGCTTCTTCTAACTTCTCGAGCACAGTACCGTAAGGCACTTTATAACGCTCTTTCTCACGACCTAATTCATCGATGATTGCCAGTTCAGAAGAACGAGAAACGATAACCAGCTTGCCGTCTGTGTTTGTTACGTACTTAGCGTTGTGCAGTTTCAACGAACCTGAGTTCTTCACTTGAACGTTGTTTTCTGCAGAGGCACGTGACGCAGCACCACCGATGTGGAACGTACGCATCGTTAACTGTGTACCAGGTTCACCGATTGATTGTGCAGCCACAACACCAATCGCTTCACCGTGGTTGATGATATGGCCACGGGCCAAATCACGGCCGTAACAGGCTGCACACACACCAAAATCGGTATCACAGGTAATGACTGAACGAACAATCACTTCATCGATTGAATGCTCTTCTAACTTGTCACACCATGCTTCATCGAGCAGGGTGTTACGTGGTGCCAGTACGTCTTCAGTGCCTGGATAGAACACATCAACAGCAACCACACGACCCAGTACGCGTTCACGTAATGGCTCAACCACATCACCACCTTCGATCAGCGGCTTCATGGTTAGACCTTCGTGAGTACCACAATCGTCTTCAATGACGACTAAGTCTTGAGCAACGTCTACCAGACGACGAGTCAGGTAACCCGAGTTCGCTGTCTTCAATGCAGTATCGGCAAGACCTTTACGCGCACCGTGAGTAGAAATAAAGTACTGAAGTACGTTTAGACCTTCACGGAAGTTAGCGGTAATTGGCGTTTCAATGATCGAACCGTCTGGTTTCGCCATCAGACCACGCATACCCGCTAACTGACGGATCTGTGCAGCACTACCACGAGCGCCAGAGTCGGCCATCATGTAAATGCTATTGAACGAAGCTTGTTTTTCTTCAACGCCATCACGGTTAATCACTGTCTCAGTTGACAGGTTTTCCATCATCGCTTTAGAAACTTTTTCGTTCGCACTTGCCCAGATGTCGATAACTTTGTTGTAACGCTCACCGGCAGTAACCAGACCTGATTGGAACTGCTCTTGAATTTCGAGCACTTCGGCTTCAGCGTCAGCAACTAAGGTGTACTTCTCAGCTGGGATCACCATGTCGTCGATACCGACAGATGCACCAGAGATAGTGGCGTAACGGAAACCTGTATACATCAGTTGGTCAGCGAAGATAACGGTATCTTTCAGACCTAATTGACGGTAACAGGTGTTCAACAGCTTAGAAATCTGCTTTTTGCCCATGTTCTGGTTAACCAGATCAAATGACAAACCTGCTGGCAGAATCAATGACAGCAGAGCACGACCGACTGTGGTATCTACGATACGACGTTGTTCAGTACGCTCACCATTGTCACCGATAACGGTTTCAGTGATACGCACTTTCACGCGGGCATGCAGTTCAGCAGCGCCAGTTGCGTAAGCTTTTTCAACTTCAGCAACAGACATAAAGTACATACCTTCACCACGGCCGTTGATACGCTCACGGCTGGTGTAGTACAGACCTAATACCACGTCTTGAGACGGCGTGATTACAGGCTCGCCGTTCGCAGGTGACAGGATGTTGTTGGTAGACATCATCAGGGCACGAGCTTCTAGCTGCGCTTCCAGTGTTAACGGTACGTGTACCGCCATTTGGTCACCGTCGAAGTCGGCGTTGTATGCCGCACAAACGAGAGGGTGTAACTGGATGGCTTTACCTTCAATCAGTACAGGTTCGAACGCTTGGATACCCAGTCTGTGCAGTGTTGGTGCACGGTTAAGCATCACTGGATGTTCGCGGATCACTTCATCCAGAACGTCCCAAACTTCCGCCACTTCACGCTCTACCATCTTCTTAGCAGCTTTGATGGTTGTCGCTAAGCCACGACCTTCCAGCTTGCCATAGATGAATGGCTTAAACAGTTCCAGTGCCATCTTCTTAGGAAGACCACATTGGTGCAGACGTAAAGTAGGACCTACGGTAATTACCGAACGACCAGAGTAGTCAACACGCTTACCTAACAAGTTCTGACGGAAACGACCTTGTTTACCTTTGATCATATCGGCCAAAGATTTCAGAGGACGTTTGTTAGAACCGGTAATAGCACGACCACGACGACCGTTATCTAATAGCGCATCAACAGACTCTTGTAACATACGCTTTTCGTTGCGTACGATGATGTCCGGCGCAGCTAAATCTAACAGACGCTTCAAACGGTTGTTACGGTTGATCACGCGGCGATACAGATCGTTCAGATCTGAAGTCGCGAAGCGGCCGCCATCGAGCGGTACCAGCGGACGTAAGTCAGGTGGTAACACAGGCAGTACTTTTAAGATCATCCACTCTGGCTTGTTACCAGAAGTGTGGAACGCTTCCATCAACTTAAGACGCTTGGTCACTTTCTTGCGACGAGTCTCAGAGTTGATTGATGGCAGCTCTTCACGCATTTGTTCGATTTCTTTTTCAAGATCGATTGCGCGCAGCAGTTCTAATACCGCTTCAGCACCCATCTTGGCTTCGAATTCGTCACCGTACTCTTCTAATGCGTCCAGATAGTTTTCTTCTGTCAGCATTTGGCCACGCTCAAGGCTGGTCATGCCAGGCTCGATCACGACGAAAGATTCAAAATACAGTACGCGCTCGATATCACGCAGCGTCATGTCCAGCATTAAACCGATACGGGACGGCAGTGATTTCAAGAACCAAATGTGGGCAACTGGGCTAGCCAGTTCAATGTGACCCATACGCTCACGACGTACTTTAGTCTGGGTAACTTCTACACCACACTTTTCACAGATCACACCACGGTGCTTCAAACGCTTGTACTTACCGCACAAACATTCGTAATCTTTGACTGGGCCAAAGATACGCGCACAGAACAGACCTTCACGCTCAGGCTTGAAGGTACGGTAGTTAATGGTTTCTGGCTTCTTAACTTCACCAAAAGACCAAGAACGGATCAGATCAGGCGATGCCAGACCAATTTTGATGCCGTTAAATTCTTCAGTCTTGCTTTGCTGTTTCAGAAACTTTAATAAGTCTTTCACGTTTCTCTCCTGAAGGAGTTAAACCGGGTGCTCCGCGACTGCGGAGCACCATTCTGTTGCCAAACGTTGCCTTAAGGCGACGCTTATTCCTGATCCAACTCGATATTAATACCGAGTGAACGGATCTCCTTCAGTAATACGTTGAAGGACTCTGGCATGCCAGGCTGCATCTGATGGTTACCGTCGACGATGTTCTTATACATCTGAGTACGACCGTTAACGTCATCCGATTTCACGGTGAGCATTTCTTGAAGCGTATAAGCGGCACCGTATGCTTCGAGTGCCCACACTTCCATCTCCCCGAAACGCTGACCACCGAACTGAGCTTTACCGCCCAATGGTTGTTGAGTTACTAAGCTGTACGAACCGGTAGAACGGGCGTGCATCTTGTCGTCAACTAAGTGGTTCAGTTTGAGCATGTACATGTAACCAACAGTTACTGGACGCTCAAATTCGTTACCGGTACGACCATCAAATAATTTCAGCTGACCAGAGGTTGGCAAGCCTGCAAGCTCAAGCATCTGCTTGATCTCTTTCTCTTTAGCACCGTCGAAGGCTGGCGTAGCAACTGGGATACCGCCTTTCAGGTTGTTCGCTAAGCGCAATAACTCATCGTCAGTGAATGAATCGATGTCAACGCGCTGCTGCACTTCGTCACCTAATTCGTACACTTGCTTGATGTAGTTACGAACTTCTGCAAGTCCCTTCTCGCGCTGATCTTCCAGCATGGCAGCAATCTTGTTACCAATACCTTTAGCCGCAGCACCTAAGTGAACTTCAAGAACCTGACCGATGTTCATACGTGATGGAACGCCTAGCGGGTTCAACACGATGTCCACAGGGTTGCCTTGCTCGTCGTACGGCATGTCTTCAATTGGGTTAATCTTAGAGATAACACCCTTGTTACCGTGACGACCCGCCATCTTGTCACCAGGTTGGATAGTACGTTTAACCGCTAAGTAAACTTTAACGATCTTCAGTACGCCTGGGGCCAAGTCATCACCTTGGGTGATTTTGCGACGTTTGATTTCAAACTTCTTATCGAAGTCTGCTTTCAGCTCTTCATGCTGTTCAGCTAATTGCTCAAGCTCAGTTTGTTTGGCTTCATCGTCAATGACTTGAACCAATACATCTTTACGTGGCAATGCTGCGATCTGTGCTTCAGTGAAACCGGCACTTAATAATAAGTTGCGCGCACGGCTCAACACGCCTTCTTCAAGGATCTTGAACTCTTCGCCTAAGTCTTTACGAGCTTGGGCAATGTGCATTTCTTCGATTTCAATGGCGCGTTTGTCTTTCTCAACGCCGTCACGGGTAAATACCTGAACGTCGATGATGGTACCTTTAACAGAGTTAGGTACACGCAGTGAGCTGTCTTTCACATCAGACGCTTTCTCACCGAAGATGGCGCGCAGTAACTTCTCTTCTGGAGTCAGTTGTGTTTCGCCTTTTGGCGTCACTTTACCTACCAGAATGTCACCGCCCTTCACTTCTGCACCGATGTAAACGATACCTGACTCGTCGAGTTTCGACAGCGCAGATTCACCTACGTTTGGAATGTCAGCCGTGATTTCTTCGCTACCCAGTTTGGTATCACGAGCGATACAAGACAGCTCTTGAATGTGGATAGTGGTGAAACGGTCTTCCTGTGCAACACGCTCAGAAATTAAGATCGAGTCTTCGAAGTTGTAACCGTTCCAAGGCATGAACGCGATACGCATGTTCTGGCCAAGGGCTAAGTCACCTAAGTCAGTAGACGGACCATCTGCTAACACGTCACCACGAACGACTGGCTCACCAACAGAACAACATGGACGTTGGTTGATACACGTGTTTTGGTTAGAACGGGTGTACTTAGTCAGGTTGTAAATGTCGATACCCGCTTCGCCTGGGCGCAGCTCGTCTTCATTTACTTTAACGACGATACGGCTCGCATCAACGTAATCGATCACACCGCCACGTTTAGCGGCGACTACTACGCCAGAATCCACAGCGAGCGTGCGTTCAATACCCGTACCTACTAGCGGCTTTTCAGAGCGCAATGTTGGTACCGCTTGACGTTGCATGTTCGCACCCATCAATGCACGGTTGGCGTCGTCGTGTTCTAAGAACGGGATCAGTGACGCAGCAACAGAAATGATCTGTTGTGGCGATACGTCCATGTATTGAATGTCAGACGCGCGCATAAAGGTAGATTCACCTTTGTGACGACATGCGATCTGCTCTTCAACCATGCGGCCTTCAGAGTCAACTTCGATGTTCGCCTGTGCAATCACATAACGACCTTCTTCAATCGCTGACAAGTATTCCACTTCGTCAGTGATCACACCGTCTACCACTTTGCGGTATGGTGTTTCTAAGAAGCCGTATGAGTTAGTACGGGCAAAGCTTGCTAATGAGTTGATTAGACCAATGTTTGGACCTTCAGGGGTCTCAATTGGACATAAACGACCATAATGCGTTGGGTGTACGTCGCGGACTTCGAAGCCTGCACGTTCACGGGTCAAACCACCTGGGCCAAGAGCAGAAATACGACGCTTATGCGTTACTTCTGACAGCGGGTTGTTTTGGTCCATGAATTGTGACAGCTGAGAAGAACCGAAGAACTCTTTCACTGCAGCAGAGATTGGCTTAGCGTTGATTAAGTCTTGTGGCATCAGCTCGTTCAGATCGCCTAATGATAGACGTTCACGCACGGCGCGCTCAACACGGACCAGACCAACACGGAATTGGTTTTCAGCCATTTCACCCACAGAACGAATACGACGGTTACCTAAGTGGTCGATATCGTCCACTTCGTCGAAGCCGTTACGGATGTGAATGATGTTCTTCATTACTGCAACGATGTCTTCTTTAGACAGTACGCCACTACCTTCGTCATCAGGAATGCTGAGACGACGGTTGAACTTCATACGACCGACTTTCGACAGGTCATAACGTTCTTCGCTGAAGAATAAGTTTTGGAACAGGGCTTCTGCTGCATCTTTGGTTGGTGGCTCACCAGGACGCATCATGCGGTAGATCTCAACTAACGCTTCTAAGCGGTTAGTGGTTGGATCGATACGCAGAGTGTCAGAGATGTAAGCACCGTGGTCCAGCTCGTTAATGTATAACGTGCTCAACTCTTTGATGCCTGCCAGTGATAACTTCGCTAAGTCTTCTAAGCTGATTTCACTGTTAGCAGAAACTAATACTTCGCCCGTGTCCGGATCGATGTAATCTTGAGCAGCATATTTGCCCACGATGTACTCAACTGGTACTTCGAGTTCAGTGGTGTTGGTTTTTTCGAGTTGGCGAATATGACGTGCAGTCACGCGACGGCCCGCTTCAACCAATACAGTGCCTTCTGCATCCTTGATGTCGTAGCTGGCGGTTTCACCACGCAGACGCTCAGGGACTAAGGTCATAACCAGAGTATCTTTCTTGATCTTGAACTCAACGCGTTCGAAGAACAGGTCAAGGATCTCTTGAGTAGAGTACTCTAATGCACGCAGAATGATGGTCGCTGGCAATTTACGGCGACGGTCGATACGTACGAATAGTGCATCTTTAGGATCGAATTCAAAGTCTAACCATGAACCACGGTAAGGGATGATACGTGCGTTATATAGCACCTTACCTGATGAGTGGGTTTTACCACGGTCGTGATCGAAGAATACGCCTGGGCTGCGGTGTAATTGAGAAACGATTACACGCTCAGTACCGTTGATAACAAAGGTACCGTTGTCAGTCATCAATGGGATATCACCCATGTAGACTTCTTGTTCTTTAATATCTTTTACAGTGCCTGCCGCTGCTTCACGGTCATACAACACCATGCGTAATTTAACGCGCAGTGGAGCTGAATATGTAACACCACGGATCTGACACTCTTTCACATCAAAAACAGGCTCGCCAAGCTTATAGCTGACGTATTGCAGTTCTGAATTACCAGAAAAGCTCTTGATGGGAAAAACGCTACGGAAGGCGGCTTCAAGACCGCGCTCACCGGTAGGATCTTGATCGGTGAACTTCTTAAAAGAGTCTAACTGAATAGACAAAAGGTAAGGAATATCCAACACCTGTGGACGCTTACCAAAGTCTTTGCGAATACGCTTCTTTTCAGAATAGGAGTAAACCATGGGTTTCCTCTGCTTACGAGATGTGACCAAGACTGAATCAATAACCTGAGTTATTACATTCAGCACGTTTGCCCATCACCGTTGATGGCAAGAACCTAACCAGTAATCTCTGCTAGGGACTGCAAAATCTGGCGACAAACGGTGAAAAAAAATCGCCGGCGCATATAGCGCAAAAAAGGCCGACGGTTAAAAAACCGCCAGCCTCCACCCAAGTGGCTTGGGTGAGCAAGCTAAATAATAGCTTACTTGATTTCTACTGAAGCACCAGCTTCAACTAGTTCTTTCTTCAGAGCTTCAGCTTCTTCTTTAGAAACGCCTTCTTTAACTGCTACTGGAGCAGCTTCAGACATTGCTTTAGCTTCTTTCAGGCCTAAACCAGTTGCGCCACGGATGGCTTTAATAACTGCAACTTTGTTGTCGCCGTGTGCAGTCAGAATTACGTTGAATTCTGTTTGCTCTTCAACAGCAGCAGCAGCTTCGCCACCACCAGAAACAACAGCAGCAGCGGCAGAAACGCCGAACTTCTCTTCCATTGCTTCGATCAGTTCAACAACTTCCATTACAGACATAGCTGCAAAGGCTTCTAAGATTTGGTCTTTAGTGATAGACATAACAAATGTTTCCTATTGTTCTGAATTCAATTCTATTAAGCAGCCAGCTTGAAATTAAGCGGCTTCTTGTTTTTGATCGCGCAGGGCGGCCAGTGTACGAACGAACTTGCCAGCAGATGCTTCTTTCATAGTCATCATTAACTGTGCTAGTGCTTCTTCGTATGTTGGCAGTTTCGCCAAACGATCAATGTCAGCTGCAGGGATGAAATTCCCTTCAAAGGCTGCGCCTTTAACTTCGAAGTTAGCTTGCTCTTTAGCAAAGTCTTTTAACAGACGAGCTGCAGCACCTGGGTGCTCGTTAGAGAAAGCAATCAAAGTTGGGCCAGTGAACGTTTCTGCTAGGCACTCAAATGCAGTACCTTCAACAGCACGACGAGCCAGAGTGTTACGTACTACACGTACATAAACACCAGCTTCGCGAGCTTTTTTACGCAGACCGGTCATAGCACCTACAGTTACACCGCGAGAATCAGCGGCAACTGCAGATAGCGCACCTTTGGCAGCTTCGTTGACTTCAGCAACAATCGCTTTTTTGTCTTCGAGTCTTAATGCCATTGGCTTTACTCCTGGATTCTACCTAGGGTATTCCCTAGTATTTACCATACTAAATACTTATGTATTTAGTGACTTACGGTGCAGATTATCCAGTAAAAAAATTTAGCTGGGGCCTGACACCGTCTACGCAGGAAATTAAGTAAACCGTTAAAGTAAACACCTGCGGTCTTGGACGGAAGCCTAATTAATGATGCTTAAAGCATCAAAAACAGGCTTCAACCCACAAAGTGCGCGCATTATAGACTAATGCACTCACCTTGTAAAATTAGTTAGCTGTTTCGAGAGAAGCTTGGTCAACAGCAACACCTGCACCCATAGTGGTGGAGATGCTTACTTTTTTCACGTATACACCTTTTGCAACTGCAGGCTTAGCCTTTTTCAGTGCAGAGATTAACGCTTCCAAGTTTTCTTTCAATTGAACTGGTGTGAAATCCACTTTACCGATAGTAGTGTGGATAATACCGTTCTTGTCGTTGCGGTAACGAACTTGACCCGCTTTAGCGTTCTTAACTGCTTCAGCAACGTTTGGCGTTACTGTACCAGTTTTGGGGTTAGGCATTAAACCACGTGGGCCTAAGATTTGACCTAACATACCAACAACGCGCATTGCGTCTGGCGATGCGATAACTACGTCGAAGTTCATTTCACCGGCTTTGATTTTCTCAGCCAGATCATCCATACCAACAAGTTCAGCACCAGCAGCTTTAGCAGCTTCAGCATTTGCACCTTGTGTAAATACTGCAACGCGAACGTCACGACCAGTACCGTGTGGCAACACAGTTGCACCACGAACGTTTTGGTCAGATTTACGTGGGTCGATGCCCAGGTTAACAGCAACGTCAACACTTTCAACGAACTTAGCAGTTGCTAATTCTTTTAACAGAGCAACAGCGTCGTTGATTTCGTATAGTTTAGTACCGTCAACTTTCTCGCGGATTACGCGCATGCGTTTAGTTAGTTTTGCCATTATATTAACCCTCTACAACCAAACCCATTGAACGCGCAGTACCTTCGATTGAGCGAGTCATCGCTTCAATATCAGCACCAGTCATATCGGCGGCTTTCATTTCAGCAATTTCCTGAATCTTAGCACGAGCGATAGTACCTACTTTCTGAGTGTTTGGACGTGGAGAACCTGATTTCAGGCCTGCAGCAGTCTTCAGTAAGTAAGAAGCTGGTGGAGTCTTAGTTTCGAAAGTGAATGAACGGTCACTGTATACAGTGATCACGACTGGAATAGGCATGCCTTTTTCCATTTTTTCTGTACGGGCGTTGAACGCTTTACAGAATTCCATGATGTTCACACCTTTCTGACCCAGAGCTGGACCAACTGGTGGTGAAGGGTTCGCAGAACCTGATTTCACTTGTAGCTTAATATAAGCATCAATCTTTTTTGCCATCTGACATTTCCTCAGTTTGGGTTCAAACGCATATCAGCGACATGCCAACATGCTCCCCCGAAAACAACGGGTGCGGATTATATAGAAATCCGCACCCGTTGCCAAACGGATTTTGTATTTAATTTAATCAGCCTTTTTCGACCTGACTAAAATCGAGCTCAACTGGTGTAGAACGACCGAAGATCATTACCGACACTTTTACGCGGCTCTTGTCATAATCCACTTCTTCAACGGTACCGTTAAAGTCAGCAAATGGACCATCACATACACGCACCACCTCGCCTGGCTCGAAAATAACGCGGTGAGTTGGCGAAGCTGTGGTTTCTTGTAAGCGACGCAGAATAGCATCCGCTTCTCTATCTGAAATTGGAGCAGGACGATCAGAGGTTCCGCCAATAAAGCCTAAAACACGCGGGATGCTTTTGACTAAATGCCAGCTATCATCGTTCATTTCCATCTGGACCAAAACATAACCAGGGAAAAACTTACGCTCGCTCTTACGACGCTGGCCTGCACGCATTTCAATGACTTCTTCAGTCGGAACTAAGACTTCACCGAAGTATTGTTCCATGCCGTGCATTTTAATGTATTCAATCAGTGACTTACAAACTCGGCCTTCATAGCCAGAGAATGCCTGCACTACATACCATCTTTTTTTAGCTTCTTTAGCTTCAGTCATTCGAGGTGCCTATACGCCAGTGATAAAATTGACAATTCGCATTAACACTGCATCTAAACCCCATAAAATAAGAGCTAAGATACCTGTTGCAGCAAGGACAATAAAAGTGGTGTTAAGCGCTTCTTGACGTGTTGGCCATACGACCTTACGCACTTCAATTTGCGACTCACGCGCGAATGCTAAAGCTTTTTTACCCTTTTCGGTTTGCAGGGCAATAAAACCAGCAATAGCGAATGCAACGATAACAGCCAGTGCGCGGATCACGGCACTCGCCTCGCTATACATTTGATTGCCAATAACAGCAGCGGCCAGCAATAGGATCGCTAAACCCCACTTCACGATATCCAGAGAGTTAGTCTGGTTTTCAGTATTTGTTGTCATCGGTTATTCCGTTACTCAATACGGCCTGAGCTTGAGCACAATAATTAGGGACATACGACCCAGTTACAATACGCTTTAGATACTCTGAATCCCGAATACCCTTAGAAACGCATGTTGCATAAGCTCAGGGTCAAAAATCGGCCATAGATTGTATTCTGATTCGACTTTGTTAGCAAGGATGCACAACAGTTGCAACCCACAAAACCCACTAAATAATCGACTTAAACAAAAAAGGAAGCCTAAGCTTCCTTTTTTCTAATCACAATTGCTATTACGCAATGATCTTAGCTACAACACCAGCGCCTACTGTACGGCCACCTTCACGAATTGCGAAGCGTAAACCTTCGTCCATCGCGATTGGGCAAATCAGCGTAACAACCATCTTGATGTTGTCACCAGGCATTACCATCTCTACGCCTTCTGGCAGTTCAATAGTACCGGTTACGTCAGTTGTACGGAAGTAGAACTGTGGACGGTAGCCTTTGAAGAATGGAGTGTGACGACCACCTTCTTCTTTTGACAGAACGTAAACTTCTGATTCAAAAGTAGTGTGTGGGTTGATTGAACCTGGCTTAGATAATACTTGACCACGTTCTACGTCATCACGCTTAGTACCACGTAATAAAATACCACAGTTCTCACCTGCACGACCTTCGTCAAGCAGCTTACGGAACATTTCTACGCCAGTACAAGTTGTTTTAGAAGTCGTGCGGATACCAACGATTTCTACTTCGTCGCCCACTTTAACGATACCACGCTCTACACGGCCTGTTACTACTGTACCACGACCAGAAATAGAGAATACGTCTTCGATTGGCATCAGGAATGGCTTATCGATATCACGCTCTGGCTCTGGAATGTAAGAGTCTAAAGCTGCTGCCAGCTCAAGGATCTTCGCTTCCCACTCCGGCTCGCCTTCTAGCGCTTTCAGAGCTGAACCTTGGATTACTGGTAAGTCATCACCTGGGAAGTCGTATTCTGATAACAGTTCACGTACTTCCATTTCCACTAATTCTAACAGCTCAGCATCGTCAACCATGTCACATTTGTTCATGAATACGATGATGAATGGTACGCCAACCTGACGAGACAGCAGGATGTGCTCGCGAGTTTGTGGCATTGGACCGTCTGTAGAAGCAACTACCAGGATCGCGCCGTCCATCTGTGCAGCACCAGTGATCATGTTTTTAACATAGTCAGCGTGGCCTGGGCAGTCTACGTGTGCGTAGTGGCGAGTTGGGGTGTCATACTCGATGTGAGAGGTATTGATGGTAATACCGCGCTCACGCTCTTCTGGAGCGTTATCGATTTGAGAGAAGTCTTTAGCTTCACCACCGTAGGTCTTAGCCAGTACGTGAGAGATAGCTGCAGTCAGAGTGGTTTTACCATGGTCAACGTGACCGATGGTGCCCACGTTAACATGGGGCTTAGAACGTTCAAATTTAGCTTTAGCCATGGTATTGCCTCAATCCAAGAGTCTTGGTGATGAAAACATACATATAGAAAAAATCCGATGCATATAAATGACATCGAACCGATTAATTTAGGTATAGGAGCTTAATTCAGAAAGGCTGGTGCTGATAGGCAGATTCGAACTGCCGACCTCACCCTTACCAAGGGTGTGCTCTACCAACTGAGCCATATCAGCAACTAAATTTGGAGCGGGCAGCGGGAATCGAACCCGCGTTATCAGCTTGGAAGGCTGGAGTAATACCATTATACGATGCCCGCGCAACCTAACTAAGGCTACCTAACTACCTAGAAAATGGTGGAGGGAGAAGGATTCGAACCTTCGAAGGCGGAGCCGTCAGATTTACAGTCTGATCCCTTTGGCCACTCGGGAACCCCTCCAGTAAAATGGTGCCGGCACCAAGAGTCGAACTCGGGACCTACTGATTACAAGTCAGTTGCTCTACCAACTGAGCTATGCCGGCAAATCATTTCGGAACGGGATATTAGGTAAATGTGTGCCCAAGTGCAAGCGAAAATCGACGATTTGTTTAAAAAAAGCAATCAAATGATGCTTTTTTACCCTCAAACTGATGTCGGCAAGCATTTATCCAGTAAATCAGGCTAGAAGAGCTAGAAACCGAGCTTCACGAATTGATTTTATATTGTCGATACTTAAGTCATGGTGTACTGTGCGATTCCTAAGCCGAGGAAAGCCAATGACGTCAAAAAATCCAATTCAAAAAGCACTCTATCTTGCCTTTGAGCGCGCACAATGGTCTGTTTTAAGGGACGCAGTGCCAATGACGCTGAGTGAACAAGACTTGGAGAATCTTCGGGGTATCAATGAGAAGGTTTCACTCTCCGAAGTCACTGATATTTACTTGCCTCTGAGCAGGTTGCTTAACTTAATTGTAAAAGCCAAACAACAACGTGGTTTAGTCCTTGATGAGTTTCTCGGGCAAAAGCCCTCAAGCAGCCCTTATATCATCAGCATTGCTGGTAGTGTTGCCGTGGGTAAAAGTACCACTGCGCGTATTTTACAGGCGTTACTAAGCCAGTGGCCCGAGCATCCTAAAGTCGATTTAGTTACGACCGATGGTTTTCTATATCCTCTGGCAGATTTGAAGCGTAAAGGGCTATTGCAACGCAAAGGCTTTCCTGAAAGTTACGATATGAAGATGTTGGTCGAATTTATTTCGGCGGTAAAATCCGGGCAAGCCCATGTAAATGCGCCTATCTATTCCCACGTAACTTACGATCGTATTCGCGGCCAGCATCAAACCGTTTCGCAGCCCGATATTTTGATCCTCGAAGGACTGAATGTTTTACAAACAGGTTTAGATTCGCCAGTCGATATACGTAGGCCCTTTGTCTCCGACTTTGTCGATTTTTCGATTTATGTCGATGCCGAAGAGCATTTATTGAAGCAATGGTATCAAGAGCGCTTTTTGCAATTTCGCAAAGGGGCATTTAGTGATGAAAAGTCCTATTTCCATCACTATGCTAGCCTGACGGATGATGAAGCCTATACTATAGCGGCGAAAATATGGGACACAATCAACGGCCCCAATTTGCAGCTCAATATTCAGCCCACAAGAGAACGAGCGCATCTGATCCTACAAAAAGGACAGGATCATTTGATGTCACACGTTTTACTGCGTAAATAATCTTATCTTGCTCTTAAACTGATTTCTCCGCCGATATAGGCTTGTATGCCATCGGCGGTTTCTAACAATACTGCACCTTGTTCATCGATACCACGACAGATACCGTCAACGTGATTCTCGCCCATCAGTAAACGAATTTCTTTACCATGGAATAGATCTGCCTGTTGCCAGCGCGTTTTAAAGGCTGCCAGCCCTTCACGCTCAAACAACTGTATGTCTCTCTTCAACTGTTTGTGTAATGCAATCACGAGATCCGTTTTATTTGGCATATCCGTCAAGCTAGACAAGTCGCTCCAAGGCTGGTCAATTCCCTTACCTTGGTCTTCCGACATAGCCATGTTAACACCAATACCAATGATTAATTGACACTCGCTATCCGCCTGCCCGGACATTTCAATTAAAATCCCAGCAAGCTTTTTATAATTAAGATAAATATCGTTTGGCCATTTCACGCCGATATTATCAACACCAAAGGATTTCAGTACCTCAACTAAACTACAAGCCACCACTAGGCTTAAGCCCATTGCCTGCGCCATCCCTTGGGGGAATGACCAAAACTGCGAGAAATACAAATGATGTCCATAGGGAGACACCCAAGTTCGTCCTCTACGTCCTCGTCCCGCTGACTGGTACTCAGCCACACATACATCGCCACTCTTCAGCTCACTGGTATGGCTTAACATAAAGCTGTTAGTGCTCGGGATTTCATCAAAGTAAAAGCATCGATTATCGATCGACTGAATTAAACGAGCCGAGTCGATAAGGGAGATAGGATTAGCTAACTTGTAACCGCGGCCTTTGACACTGTAGATCGCCACGCCATAGTCTTCCAAAGCATCGACATGCTTACTCACTGCAGCGCGGGAAATGCCCAGTTGTGTAGCTAACTCCTCACCAGAAACAAAATGTTCGCTCGACAGTAATCCCAGTATTTCGCGTTTTCTCACCCAATTATCAGACATCGAGACTCGTCTCCCCTGTTAATCCCATAATTCTTGGCTCGGCTTCTAGCTTAACGCCAAAAACCTCATTCACTCGCGCAATCACATGCAATGCTAATCGACAAATATCTTGGCCAGTTGCATGGCCTAAATTGACTAATACTAAGGCTTGCTTCGCATGCACTCCCGCATTCCCAAGAACAAACCCCTTAAGACCTGCATGTTCAATTAGCCAACCAGCAGCAAGTTTGACCTCTCCATTCGGTTGAGCATAACCAACAATGCTTGGAAAGCGTTGAGCTAGTTCAATATAAACTGATGCGCTAACGATTGGATTCTTAAAAAAACTCCCAGCGTTACCTAGCACCTCAGGATTCGGCAGCTTCTCACTCCTCACCTCACAGACACGGTCAAAAATCTCCCTTGGGGTCACCGTCTCAGCGTTAAATGATTGCAACGGGCCATAGGCCAATTTTGGTTGCCAAGCTTTAGGGAGGCGCAAACCAACAGCGGTAATCACAGCTTTGTCGCGTAAGCTGCCTTTAAATATCGACTCGCGATATGAAAACTCACATTCATCGACCGTAAGCCTTAGTAAGTCGCCAGACTCGACATCAAGATATTCAACCCAATCACAAACATCACAAAACTCAACACCATAAGCACCGATATTTTGAATCGGAGCTGCGCCAACTGTGCCCGGGATCAGGGCTAAATTCTCAAGTCCAGGCATATTCTGATCTAAGCTAAATAGGACCAATTCATGCCAGTTTTCACCCGCCTCAACATCAAGATAAAAGTGAGAGTCATCTTCGGAGCAGGAAATACCTTTAGACAATACTCGCACTACAGTGCCATTAAAATCATCGGTAAATACGATATTGCTGCCACCACCAAGCACAAGCATTGGTTGCTTTGATTGATATAAAGATAAGCAAGTCGTTTGCAGTTCCATCTTGGAATGGACTTCAATCAATGATGAACAGGATTGCTCTACGCCAAAAGTATTAAACGGTTTTAGCGAGTATGGAAAAGACATGATGATGTTCTGCCGCGATAAAAGTGACATTGTAAACGCTTCACCCTAGAATTGCAGCAAACTGAGATTGATCGGTAAAACAGATACGTCATGACTCAAGCTTTTGAGCTTTTGAGCTTTTGAGCTTTTGAGCTTTTGAGCTTTTGAGCTTTTGAGCTTTTGAGCTTTTGAGCTTTTGTGCTTTTGTGCTTTTGAGCAAGAGTTAAAGATGAGCACAAACAAGTTGAGGAAGCCGTGAATAAAACATCAAAAACAAAAAAGCCAGCTTATTCAGCTGGCTTCATTGTTTAATTAGGCGCTTGGCGATGACCTACTCTCACATGGGGAGACCCCACACTACCATCGGCGCGA
>NZ_JAMDJP010000051.1:0-21211 GCF_023475945.1 Shewanella sp. 8A | reverse complement strand
ATTTAAATCTACACATCCTGAAAAAGTATGATTATTTTTTTATTACAAATGCTTTCAATTTTTACAAATAAAAAACAAATTAACAAATAAAAATAAACAAACACCATGTTTTCATTAGTAAAAAAGATTAAACACCCACTAAACCAGTAATCCACTAATAAAAAACAACTTAGGATAAACATTTTTGCAATAAAACACCTTTACACATCGTAACCAACATCAATATCAACTGTTGCACTTGTTATTTTCTTGTGGTTATATCTGGAGCCTAATTAAATAGGCACTTATTTCCTATAACGTTCCGTATTTAATTAAAATAACAACTAAACAAATAACAAGTGTTAAGGGAGAATGATATGCGCGCTAATTCAACATTAGCCAAAGCGGTTCGCTTTGCGTTAATTGGTGGTGCTACAACAGCTGCTTTATCTAGTATGGCTGTTTACGCTGAAGAAGGAGATAACGCTAAGGTAGAACGCATTGAAGTAACAGGTTCACGTATCCAAAGAACGGATATGGAATCAGCGTTACCAGTAACAGTTTTATCTGCTGAAGATATTGCAAAAACAGGTTTAAGTGATGTTTCTGCTGTTTTAGCACAAATGCCATTTAACACTGCCGGTAGCTTCATTAGCGATGCAGGTAGTTCTGCAAGTAACCATGCTAGCTCAGGTATGCGTGGTTTAGGCTCAAACCGTACGCTAACCTTGATCAACGGTCGCCGTATTGCGCCATCTGCTACATTTGGTGGTGATGCCACTAACCTCAATTTAATTCCAATGGATGCAATTGAACGTATTGAAATTTTACGTGACGGTGCATCAGCAATTTATGGTTCAGATGCTATCGGTGGTGTAATCAACATCATCCTGAAGAAGACTTTCGACGGTTTAGCATTTGATGCCAAATTTGGTAGCCCAACTCAAGGTGGAAGAGATGAAAAGTCGGCTTCTATCACTTTTGGTAATACCAGTGATAAAAGCAGCAGCTTAGTAATCATCGAACACAAGCAATTTGATCCACTGCAAGGTGGCCAACGTCCTCACTTAACCGCTAACTGGGATAAGAAATACGGCCGTAGCGGCTTATATGCGCCAGAAGGCACATATCGTCCAGTTGAATCTCGTCCAGTGAAAGGCGCAGATGGCACATTCGGCACACCTGTCTATACAGGCTTACAGGTTCCAGGTAAAGATTGTCCAGCCGATCGCATTGTAACCACCAAAGACGGTTCAGCTTGTGGTTTTAACCAGTTTGACGGTACTGACTATCTCCCAGATCAAACAAAAGACTCTGTATTCTCAAATATGACTTACCGTATTACTGATGAATTAGAGTGGTTTGGTCAAGCTATCGTAATGCGTGATAAATCCATCACATCTTCTACTGCGCTGTGGACTCCTAACCTATACATAGCAGCCGATAACCCATTAAACCCAACGTTCGGCACAGCTAATGCGTCAGAAGTTCAAGCTTATCATCGCTTGAAAGGCGTAGCAGACCGTTCAACGGAATTCGACTCAAATGTAGTTGACATAGTAACAGGTTTAAACCTTGAGTTAGATGCAGGCTCTCTGAGCTGGTACGTTCAATACTCAGATCAAATTGTAAACATTGAAACTGACTCTTATGTCTTCGAAGATAAGCTGCAAGAAGCGGTTGATAAAGGTTTGTATAACCCATTCGTTGAAGGTGGCAACGCAACTCAAGCCACTTTAGATACTTTCTTACACACAGCTACTCGTAAAGCAACCTCAAATACAACCGGCACCGGATTGTCATGGGCGGCACTTGCTCCAATTTCCTTACCTGGCGGTGACTTAGGTTATGCTGTTGGTATGGAATACCAAAAAATTGAATACAAAGATTCCCGTGACGCTCAACAAGCAGCAGGTAACGTATTAGGGACTTATGGTGGTGATTCTGCTGGCGATAGAAGCTACAAAGCGGCATTCGTTGAGTTAGAGTTACCAGTTTTAGATCACTTGAACGTGAAGCTCGCAAGCCGTTACGACCAATATAGCTTACCAGATGTTGGTCAGCTTTCTAGCTCTGTAAACGTACGTTACGAAGCCTTAGATAACTTAGTGCTACGTGCATCCTATGGCCAAGGCTTTAGAGCACCGTCACTAGATGACCTGTTAGGCAAACCAGCAACCAGTTACGACAGAGTCACAGATACTACTCTGTGCCAAAGTCTACCACCTGATCAACAAAACGGTAATCCTGCTTGTGAAGATAACCAATATCTGCGTAAGAGTTCAGGTAATAAAGACCTAGATCCAGAGAAATCTGCTCAATACGCTTTCGGCGCAGTGTGGAATATTACTGAGAATATCGATTTTGTTGTTGATTACTACAACATTGAAATCACTGATCAAGTAAGCTACATCGGTGCACAAACTATCGTTGACTTAGAAGCAATTGGTGGCTTAGGTGCCTATGACCCTAAATACATCTATGTTAAACGTAAAGCTGATGGCACTATCGATGAGATTGGTGCAGGCAACATCAACATGGACGGCGTACAAACTTCGGGTCTTGACGTATCTTTCACGTCAAACTTCGATTTAGGGGAAATTGGTACATTTAAGTTTGCAGTTGAAGGTACTTATGCCCTGGAATACACCGAACAAGCAAGCCCAATTGCTAAACGTTATGATGTGTTAGGTACTAAAGGTTATCCGCCACTACGCTTCAATACGACATTTAGCTATGCAATTGATGACTTCTCTGCATCTTTGATTGCTAAGTACATTGATTCTTACGATGGTGAAACGCCACAACAACAAGAAGTTGGCACGAATAAACAAGACTTCTCATCTTTCACCACGTGGGATCTGACACTGAACTACGACTTCGATAGCTACGGTAAAGTCACTGTAGGTGCTCGTAACCTGTTTGATGCAATGCCAACTGTTAACTACAGCTTAGGCTACCCAGGATACGATACAGATACTCATAACATCTTAGGTCGTGTCGTATTTGCAGGATACAAAGTGAAATTCTAATTTCCCTTTAGGAAGATAGAAAACCACAACAAAAACGGCATCCTCGGATGCCGTTTTTTTATCTGCTGTTTAACCAATATGACTAAGTCAAACCTTAGCTCCTATTTACCCCGCTGCTTCAGGTTCCCCCTAGCGCCTAGCTAAATTCTCACACCTAGTTAAATCCAAGATAATGCGCGCCAATCACCAGTACGCTTGAGACCAGCATCAGCAGCAACATAAAGCGCCATACAAATTTCAGCCAGTTACCCCAATCGACGCGGCATACGCCAAGAGTGGCCATCAAAGACGCTGAAGTAGGCACAATAATATTGGTCAGCCCGTCACCTAATTGGAAAGCCAATACCGCCACTTGGCGCGTCACACCAACGATGTCAGAAAGAGGTGCCATCAGTGGCATAGTCAAGGCAGCCTGCCCTGACCCTGAAGTCACAAAAAAGTTGAATACAGATTGAAACAGCAACATAAACCACGCCGAGAGCGCATCAGGCAGATGGCCAATCACCCCGCCAGCACTGTTAAGTACCGTATTTAACACGCTCGGTTCAGTCGGTGCACCGCCGCCAAGGAGCAGTAAAATCCCCGAGGCACATCCCACTAAAAGAGCAGGCTCTAACATGGTTTTAGCGCCGTCCTTAAAACTCTGCGCCACCTTGTTAAGCGTCAATCCATTGAGTTTAAACACACAGCCAATGACGCCAGCAACCATACCCATGGTAAAAAACTGACTGGCAATCTCAGGGATAAACCAAGCTTTTACCACTACGCCCCAAATCACCCATCCCATAGTGAGCACTAACAATCCTAAAACCAGTATATCGCCAAGATTAAAGCGACTCTCTAATGTCGTATTGACATGATGCTCTCGAAAATAAGCATCGGACTGAAAACTATGGGATAAACTGGGTTGCTGCTGAATGCGATGGGCGTAACGCATGGTAAAAACAATCCCGAGCAAGGTGAATCCAAGCCACATAGGAAAGCGAAACTCACTGCCTGAAAGAACCGGTATTCCCGCAATACCCTGGGCAATCGCCACACTGAAGGGATTCATCCAAGAACTGGCAAAACCAATTTGAGTCGCCACATAGGTCACCATCACAGTGGTGATGCCGTCATAGCCCAAACGGATCATTAATGGACAGATGATAATGGCAAAAGCTATGGCCTCTTCTCCCATGCCAAACACGGCGCCACCAAGGGAAAACAGCGTAAATATCACCGGAATAAATAACTTTTCATTGCCACGGGTTTTATCGATTAACTTTAAGATGCCGTTATCTATGGTGCCTGTGGCCATCACCACTCCAAAAGAGCCGCCAATCACCAGCATAAACATGATCACGCCAATCGCACTGCCCCATTTAGACCCTGAAGTTAGGCCCTCAAAGGCGAAGTTAAAAAAGCCAACCCCGCCCTCGCCTTTAAACAATGCCACAGGTTGCAATTTAGGCTCGCCTGCAGCATCCAATTGATAGGCAAAAGAAGTAGGGTCGACCACCGTCCGCGCTTTATCGACGCCATCCGTTAGATAATGCACCTCTTGGGTTTGAAACGACCCGATGGGGATAAAGTAAGTCATTAATCCCGCAAGCAATGCCACAAAAAAGATGATCACTAAGGTATCGGGCATTTGAAATGGTGAGGGAGTGTGTGAAGCGGATGATGCCGGAGCAGTCTGAGCTGCCTCTGTTGGCTGATTCGTCGAAGGTGGAGTCGTCATAGATGCGCCATTTTATGTCAAACGGAAAAGGCCGCACTATAAACTAAAGCGCTTTAAATCAGTATATAAAATCTTCATTCACTTGCATGAATATGCAAAATGGTCACATCTATCACAAACAAGTAATCTGCATAAAAAAGCCTTTGCGGTGAAAAAACAAAAAAATGCCCAGTAAAACTGGGCATTTTTTATGAGCCTAAGGCAAATATCACTCAAAGAGAGACTCATAAACCTAAGTGACTTACTCTCTTGATTACTTTCTCTTGATTACTTTCTCTTAATTACTTAGTCCCTTAATGACTTAGTCTCTTGGCTATTTTTCGCCTTTTCAGTGTGCAATGGTGACGCGAAAAAATGAGCCTGATGGGATTTTTGTGGATCGGGTAAGGCAAGTTGTCCTTGCTCAATCCACCAATAGCCGAGGCCAACAATCACGCCGCCGCCGACGATGTTGCCTAAGGTCACAGGAATTAAGTTATTGAATACAAAATTTGTTACGGTTAAATCGGCAAATTGTTCTTGGGTAATACCTAAGGAAGCAAAAAATTCCGGACTTGCCACAGCTTGAATTGTTATCCCAAACGGCACCATAAACAGGTTTGCAATGCTGTGCTCAAAACCGCTACTAACAAACATGGCTACAGGTAGGATCAATAAAATGGCTTTGGTTAGTGATTCGCGACTGGCGAAGGTCATCCAAATACCAAGACATACCAGCATATTACATAAAATACCTAAGCTAAATGCTTGAATCCATGTATGGTGCAGCTTGTGTTGTGAGACCTTTAAAGCATTTAGTCCCCAATTTCCGCCATCAAGCTCATATAAGCCCGCCGCCATAATCAAGCCGACCATCAACATGGCGCCGACAAAGTTGCCTAGGTAAACTCGCGTCCAGCATTTGAGTAACTCACTGGTAGTCACTTGTTTTTGCGCCCAAGCCACACTGCTTAAGACTGAACTAGTGAACAGCTCGCCGCCGCAAATCACGACCAAAATTAACCCTAAGCTAAAGGCGATACCGCCCACAAGACGTACTAAGCCCCATGCACTATCGCCCGCGCCCGTGGTGACGGTCAGGTAAAACACAAAGGCTAAAGCAATAAAGGCTCCCGCAAACACCGCTAAACCAAAGGATTGCCAAGGCGCCTTAACCACTTTACTTTTGCCATAGATTTCGGCTTGGTGATAACAACTAAAATGCGAAGAAACCTGCACAGGCTCATAGCCATTTGATGATGTCTGTGGAGCGTTAGCATGTGAGTCTTTCATAACCGTACTCCCAAACCCGATAAACAAACGCGAACTTGCAACATAGGTCTCTCCTACAGCGCCGAGGCGCAGATCAAACCAATCAAAATTTACATTAAGACTTGCTTAAATGATGACTCACTAAAGTCACGCTTTGTAACATACAAATCGTGTTCGCCGTGAAGCAGAGTTTGCCAAAGCGTGATGTTATTCACAGGTAAAATGTAAAATTTTTGAAGAGGTAAACACAATAGGTTAATTGGTCATACCAATTTTGTTTGCATTTTACCAATTTATCATCGCCCACCTGAGCATTATTCACTGACTAGATTAAGCAGATTTAACCTTATACAGAGTGAGTGAAGCATAAGTATCCTTCACTGAGATGGCAGCTTGTTGACTAAGTGCTGCAATCTTTTAAATAGCAGCTCAACAAGAAATCACAGTATTCGAAGCCCAACACAACAATATTCCGCATCAACCTCCATAACTTTAAATGCTTTAGCACCGCCAAGCATTCCGTATAATCAGGCCTTTTTCATCGCAGCTTTACCTGCCAATTGGAGATTAAATCGTAACCATTAAAAATCAATCGATACGGTGATAGCTTTCGCCGGTTAAAAGCGCGACAGTCTGTTAAATAAGCGATAGCTTCAGCCCGTAATGGGCCAACAAAAGCGTGCTTTAATCCTTATTGTGCTAAAAAAATGCTACCTCGCTAGCAAATTTAAGATTAACAGAGGACAAACTCGCCCGTTTAAGATGCGATACAGTAAGAGCTATGTTAATATGCTTATGGATAATTGGTCTTACCAATTTATAAAAAGAGTTATCGATAGCCGATAATCCACGTTAAACGTATATTTGTCATCTTATCGGGTATCAATAGACAGACACTTGGCGCGATAAACATCCCCAAGTTCCAGTTCCCATCATAGGGCGTCATCTTGAAGGGAGCTTTAATCAGGAAATAGCAATTGGCCTATACTCAACATGGCTTACCCCATGAGCGCCAATGACCTTTATCTCAACCAAAAGGTATTAGTACGATGACCGACAAAACTGAACTGTTTGCCAACGCATGGGAAGGTTTTACCCCTGGCGATTGGAAATCTGAAGTCAATGTACGTGACTTTATTCAACAAAACTATGCTCCCTATGAAGGTGACGAGTCATTCCTAGCCGGTGCCACCGAAGCCACAACCAAGTTGTGGGACAAAGTGATGGAAGGCATCAAGCAAGAAAACCGTACCCATGCGCCAGTTGATTTCGACACTAAGATGGTTTCAACCATCACTTCCCACGACGCGGGTTATATCAATAAAGATTTAGAAACTATCGTTGGTTTACAAACTGATGCGCCGCTCAAACGCGCTATGTTGCCTAACGGTGGTATTCGTATGGTGGAAAGCTCATGCGCCGCCTACGATCGCGTACTAGATGAAGATGTTAAATACATTTATTCAGAACTGCGTAAAACCCACAACCAAGGCGTATTCGACGTCTATACCCCAGAAATCATGGCGTGCCGTAAATCTGGCGTATTAACCGGTTTACCCGACGCCTATGGCCGTGGCCGTATCATCGGTGACTATCGCCGTGTTGCACTTTACGGTATCGACTTCTTAATGAAGGATAAATTTGCCCAGTTCAGCTCACTGCAAGCCCAGTTTGAAGCCGGCGAAGATTTATCTAACGTTATCCAACTGCGTGAAGAAATTGCCGAGCAGCACCGCGCACTGGGCCAAATGAAGAAAATGGCCGCAAAATACGGTTTCGATATTTCTCGCCCAGCCGCAAACGCCAAAGAAGCGATCCAATGGACATATTTTGGCTACTTAGCTGCGGTTAAGAGCCAAAACGGCGCGGCCATGTCTTTAGGCCGTACTTCAACGTTCCTGGATATCTACATTGAACGCGATCTGAAAAACGGCGTGATCACTGAGCAACAAGCTCAAGAAATGATTGACCATTTCGTGATGAAACTGCGTATGGTGCGCTTCCTACGTACTCCAGAATACGATGAGTTATTCTCAGGCGATCCAATTTGGGCAACCGAATCTATCGGCGGTATGGGCTTAGATGGCCGTACACTGGTGACCAAATCAAGCTTCCGCTTCTTGAACACGCTATACACCATGGGCCCAAGCCCTGAGCCAAACATCACTGTGCTCTGGTCTGAAAAACTGCCTGTTGGCTTTAAAAAGTACTGCGCAAAAGTGTCTATCGACACCAGCTCAATTCAGTACGAAAACGATGACTTAATGCGTCCAGATTTCCAATCTGACGATTACGCGATCGCTTGCTGCGTGAGCCCTATGGTTGTGGGTAAACACATGCAGTTCTTCGGCGCCCGTGCAAACCTCGCCAAAACCATGTTGTACGCAATTAACGGCGGCGTTGACGAAAAACTGAAAATCCAAATCGCGCCAAAAGCCGACCCAATCACTGACGAAGTGCTGAATTTTGATGATGTGATGAATCGCTTAGACGGTTTAATGGATTGGTTAGCAACGCAATATGTCACAGCACTGAACGCCATTCACTACATGCACGACAAGTACTCCTACGAAGCTGCGCTAATGGCGCTGCACGACAGAGATGTACGTCGCACAATGGCCTGTGGTATCGCAGGGCTTTCAATCGCAGCCGACTCACTATCAGCCATCAAGTACGCTCAAGTTAAACCTGTACGTGATGAAAATGGCATTGCCGTTGACTTTGAGATCAGTGGTGACTATCCAAAATTTGGTAACAACGACCCACGTGTTGACGATATCGCCTGTGACTTAGTTGAACGTTTTATGGCGAAAATTCGCGACCGTAAAATGTACCGCAACGCGATCCCAACTCAGTCAATTCTGACCATCACCTCGAACGTGGTTTATGGTAAGAAAACTGGTAACACACCAGACGGTCGTCGTTCAGGTGCGCCATTTGCACCGGGTGCAAACCCAATGCATGGCCGTGATGAAAAAGGCGCAATCGCCTCGTTAACCTCAGTGGCTAAACTGCCTTTCGCCCACGCTCAGGACGGTATCTCTTACACCTTCTCTATCGTACCTAATGCCCTAGGTAAAGATGAAGACGGCCGCCGTACTAACCTAGCGGCGTTGATGGACGGATATTTCGCCCACAACGAAGGACACGAAGGCGGTCAACACTTGAACGTGAACGTGATGAACCGTGAAATGCTCGAGGATGCGGTTGTCAACCCAGACAAGTATCCACAACTGACCATTCGTGTTTCTGGTTATGCAGTTCGCTTCAACTCACTGACTCCAGAACAGCAACAAGATGTGATCACGCGTACGTTCACAAAAGGTCTGTAAGCTAAATTAGGTAAGGCTGTAGTACAATGTGCTACAGCCTCACTTATTTCAACAGGAGTCACAATGGCAGTTACCGGTCGGATCCACTCAGTGGAATCCTTTGGCACAGTGGATGGTCCAGGCATACGGTTTATCACCTTTATGCAGGGCTGTTTAATGCGCTGCCAATATTGCCACAACCGTGATACTTGGGATCTCGATGGCGGTAAGGAAGTACAAGTCGACGAGTTAATGAGCCAAATCATTAGCTACCGCCCCTTCCTCGATGCCAGCAACGGCGGTGTGACCGCCAGCGGTGGCGAAGCCATATTACAAGCGGAGTTTGTCGCCGAACTCTTTAAAGCCTGTAAAAAAGAAGGCATTCATACCTGTTTAGATACTAATGGCTTTGTGCGTAAGTACACGCCAGTGATTGATGAGCTACTCGATAATACCGATCTGGTTTTGCTCGATATCAAACAGATGAATGACGATAAACACATTGAACTGACCAAGGTTAGCAACCACAGAACGCTGCAATTTGCCGAGTATCTCGCCAAACGCAATCAGCCAACTTGGATACGTTATGTGGTCGTGGGTGGATTTACTGATGATGAAGCCTCGGCATTACAACTGGCCGAATTTATCAAACCCATGAAGAATATTGAAAAAGTAGAACTCCTGCCCTACCACGAGCTGGGTAAACACAAGTGGGAAGCGATGGGAGAAAGCTATCAACTCGATGGTGTCGCACCACCTAGTCGCGAAACCATGGAAAAAATTAAAGCCGTGTTTAGCTCACAGGGGATTAACGCGGCATATTAAGCGCCAAGGGAGGCTTAAAGCTCCTCCCAATAACTGGCATCTAAGCGCTCAAAGGCTATTTTTAAGATGAGCGCCATATCAAGGTAACACGCCTTAGCGCCCAAGGATTGGCAATGAATGCCCATGGCAGACAATTTCGCACTCAACTGATTACTCCAGTCGAACAGCGATAACGGTAATGGATGGCGCGCACGCCAGCCTAGCCATAACAAGCCCTGCAATGGCAGGCTGATAAAAAACAACGCGATAGTGAGTGCTTGGGGTAAAAATCCCCAACCATAGGTATAGAGCTGACTCACGCTCGCTAAAATTGCCAATACTGGCATCACCAGAATGGCAAGCTGAGTGGCGCGTACCACCCGATACTCAGGAAAATACAAACCCAGTTGTCTAACCATAGGCCACGTCTTCATATAGCGACGACCGTCACCTAAGGTTTTGAGAATATTGAGACTCAATTTTAGACACCTACTACAGAGGAATACTGCTTTTACCATAGCACAATCTGGCACTACGCCCCAAGACTGTGATGGCAAATTACTCGCGTGTTCCCAAGATTTTGAATCGTTAACTTAAACACAATGGCAAAAGGTTTACACATGTCTAATAAACTGGTTTTAGTACTCAATTGCGGTAGCTCTTCACTCAAATTTGCCGTCATTGACGCGCAAACAGGTGACGATCAGATCTCTGGCCTAGCCGAGTGTTTTGGCTTAGAAGACTCGCGCATTAAATGGAAAATCAACGGTGAAAAACATGAGTCCTCTTTAGGTGCATTCACCGCTCACCGTGAAGCCGTTGAATTTATCGTCAATAAAATCCTTGCCGGTCAACCTGAATTAGCCGCACAAATTCAAGCCGTAGGTCACCGTATCGTACACGGTGGAGAAAAGTTCACCCGCTCTGTGATCATCGACGAGCATGTGATCAAAGGTATTGAAGAATGTTCTTCACTGGCACCGCTGCATAACCCTGCGCACCTTATCGGCATTCGCGCCGCCATTGCGTCTTTCCCTAAACTGCCCCAAGTGGCGGTGTTCGATACTGCGTTCCACCAAAGTATGCCAGAGCGCGCTTTCATCTACGCCCTGCCATACAAATTGTACCGTGAGCACGGTATCCGTCGTTATGGCATGCACGGCACTAGCCACCTGTTTGTCAGCCGTGAAGCCGCTAAAGTGTTGAACAAGCCTTTAGAAGAAACCAATGTGATCTGCGCGCACTTAGGTAACGGTGCCTCTGTGACGGCGGTTAAAGGCGGTAAGAGCGTTGATACCTCAATGGGACTGACGCCGCTTGAAGGCTTAGTCATGGGCACACGCTGTGGCGATCTCGACCCATCGATCATCTACCACTTAGTACACCAACTCGGTTACACGCTGGAAGAAGTCAACAACCTGATGAACAAGCAAAGTGGTCTGCTGGGGATTTCTGAACTGACTAACGACTGCCGTGGCATCGAAGAAGGTTATGCCGATGGGCACAAAGGCGCAACCTTAGCACTGGAGATTTTCTGCTACCGTCTAGCGAAATATATCGCGTCTTACACTGTGCCGCTCGGTCGTTTAGATGCCATAGTCTTTACTGGCGGTATTGGTGAAAACTCCGATATTATCCGCGAGAAAGTGCTCAACATGCTGCAAATCTTTAATTTCCATGTTGATAGCGAGCGCAACAAAGCGGCACGCTTCGGTAAGAAAGGCATTATCACCGCCGACAACAGTACTGTCGCTATGGTCATCCCAACCAACGAAGAGTGGGTTATCGCCGAAGATTCAATTAAACTCATTAGTAAATAATAAGACTCATTAAGCCGTTTGCGTCGTCAAACGGCTTTATTATTAGTGACCTACAACTAAACAAACACAAGCAAATCCGCAGAGACTACTCTGCCAAAAACCATCGAACTTAGAGGTTTTTATGTCTCGAAATATTATGTTAATCCCCATAGGTACAGGAGTCGGCCTGACCTCCTTAAGCCTTGGTATGGTGCGCGCATTAGAGCGCCACGGGGTAAAAGTCCAATTCTTTAAGCCTATTTCACAGCTTCGTCCGAATGACAACGGTCCAGAACGCTCAACCACGATTTTAAGCAAATCGCCAACGGTTAATCCGTTAGAGCCCTTCGATATGGCCCATGCTGAAGCGTTGATCCGCGCCGATCAAACCGATGTGCTGATGGAGCAAATCATTGCCCGCGCCGCAGAATGCGCCAGCAACACCGAAACCCTGATTGTTGAAGGTCTGGTACCTACCCGCAACCATCCCTTTGCCGATGACGTTAACTACGCTATCGCTAAAGCCATGGATGCTGACGTGATTTTCATTGCCACTCCTGGCAGTGATACTCCAACAGGGTTAATGAATCGCCTCGAAATTGCCTACAACTCTTGGGGTGGCAAAAACAACAAACGTCTGATTGGTGCCGTGATCAACAAGATTGGTGCACCGGTGGACGATGAAGGTCGTGCACGCCCTGACTTATCAGAAGTGTTTGATCATCAAGGTGTACAACGCTCTGATGCCTCTATCATGTTCCAACTGCCGGGTAAGAGCCCACTGCGCATTTTAGGTAGCGTGCCTTACAACCTAGACTTAGTCGCACCACGCGCCTCTGATTTAGCTAAACATTTACGCGCACGGATTCTTAATGCCGGTGAGATGAATATTCGCCGTCTACGTAAAGTCACCTTCTGTGCTCGCAGCTTGCCTAATATGGTCAACCATATTAAGACAGACTCCTTACTGGTGACTTCTGGCGATCGCTCCGATGTGATCGTATCTGCGTGTCTTGCCGCCATGAACGGCGTGAAGATTGGTGCCCTGCTGCTGACAGGTAGCTACGAGCCTGAGCCAGAGATCCTTAAACTCTGTGAACAAGCTTTTGAGACAGGTTTACCGGTTTTCCTGATTGATACCAATACTTGGCAAACCTCATTAAATATCCAACGCTTCGACCATGAAGTGCCAGTGGATGATGCCGTTCGTATCGACTTAGTGCAGGAATATGTCGCTAGCCATATCGACCAAACGTGGATTGAGAGTGTCACGAAAAACTCTCCGCGGGAACATCGCTTGTCACCACCAGCGTTCCGTTACAAGCTAACCGAGCTTGCCCGTGCCGCCCACAAAACCGTGGTGCTGCCTGAAGGTGATGAACCTCGTACGATCAAAGCCGCGGCCATTTGTGCTGAACGTGGTATCGCGCGTTGCGTGCTATTAGGTAAAAAAGATGAAATTCTGCGTATAGCGGCTCAGCAAGATGTCGTTCTGGGTGAAGGCGTTGTCATTGTCGACCCCGATGAAGTACGTGATCGCTATGTAGAGCCAATGTTGGATCTACGCCGTAGTAAAGGCTTAACCGAAGTCGTTGCCAAAGAGCAGTTAGAAGACAACATGGTGCTCGGCACTATGATGCTGGCACAAGACGAAGTCGATGGCATTGTCTCTGGCGCGGTTAACACCACCGCCAACACCATCCGTCCACCGCTACAATTGATAAAAACAGCCCCAGGCTCGAGCCTTGTTTCTTCCATCTTCTTTATGTTGATGCCAGATCAAGTGCTGGTTTACGGTGACTGCGCGATTAACCCCGATCCTAATGCTGAACAACTGGCCGATATCGCGATTCAATCGGCAGAATCTGCTAAAGCCTTCGGTATCGAGCCTAGAGTAGCGATGATCAGCTACTCAACGGGTAACTCAGGTACTGGTTCAGATGTGGATAAAGTACGTGAAGCCACTCGTATCGCCAAAGAAAAACGTCCTGATCTGGTTATTGACGGTCCACTGCAATATGACGCGGCCGTTATGCCAAACGTGGCTCGCTCTAAGGCACCTAACAGCCCTGTAGCAGGTCAAGCCACTGTGTTTGTATTCCCCGACCTCAACACGGGTAACACCACCTACAAAGCAGTACAACGTAGTGCTGACCTCATCAGCATTGGCCCAATGCTACAAGGTATGCGTAAACCTGTGAACGACTTATCCCGCGGTGCGTTAGTGGATGACATTGTCTACACTATCGCCCTCACGGCAATTCAAGCGTCACAAAACGATGCTAAAAAATCGTAAATTGAGCTAACAACACGCTCAACCTAAAAGCACTGACTTGTTCAGTGCTTTTTTATTTCCAGAGGCAAATGAGCACCAAACAGACAGCATTAAACGCTTAAATTAAAGTCTATATAGGGTGAAAATGTTGCTTAGGAAAAACTGACATTGTGAATAGACTAGAAAATTTTAGGAAAATATCCACAAGGAAAGGCAAGAATTAGTACTTAGTAGAAAGCCGTCACTTTTTAACCAGCAAATAAAGCAGCATAGTATCAGACACTTATAAAGTATCCATCTAGTCTTCAACATAGTTTTCCACAGATTCTGTGGATAACCTAAAAAGCGAATTGTTTAAGATATGCCACAACCACTAGCCACGAGTCAAGTCATTCTCGCCAATCGTGCTCATTATTACAAAACTTGAACATAGCCGCTAAAATCGCGATACTCATGACAAATTCCGATAACTAAACGCCATGAGAATCTTATTTTTCCTTTCAGTACTGTTTTTGTTTGGCTGCGGCGAGCCTACAGATAAAGAACAACAAGTGCTCACTCCCGAAGAAGTCAGCCTAGGCTTTTTTAGCGCTATCTATGTTGACCGCGATGTCGAAAAAGCCAAGCAATTTGTGAATCAGCCACTTAAAGAGGTGTTAAGCCACTACTATATTGCCGCGGCAGTACAACGCAATATGCTTAGTCTTTCAATGACTAATGTGGAAATGGAAATTGATGACATCGATATCGACTTCTTCCGTAAATTTACTAAAGACGTCTTAGTAGTCGTTAAGATGAAAGGTCTAAAAGGTGGACAACCTTGGATTGATGACAGAACCATTCGCCTACATAAAATTAATGGTAAATGGATTATCGTTGAGATTATGCCCGAAAAACGTAAGGTCAATGGCTAAACGGCTTTATACTGTGTTAAAGGCTTTTGGCAGAGCACCTGTATGCCCTCAACTCTTTAGCGTATCCGAAGCGTATTAACTATATGAAATAAAAATATTTAATCCGATTAGCATTAGCCAAATCTATCTGCATAATTCCCCACCGCTGAATAAAAAAATAGCAACCCAAAGGTTGCTATTTTTTGCTTGTACTTGTTACTTCAGACTCACAATGAGTGCTGCTTACCGCACTTAAATCGCTTCTTCTTCGCTCTGCTCGGGCAGAGACGTCATTACGTCGTCTTTAACTTGGTAGTAAGCGTGTTCGTATTCATGAACTTCCATAACAACTCCTGCTCGATTTTGTAAGGTCGCAAAGGCATGTCGTTCTATGCAGACATTTTGCCCATGAGGAAAGGGAATTTCCGTGGCGGCGAGTATACCAAAGCAAAACCAACAATTACAGAAAACTTTCAGTTTTGTTCCAAATTAAAAGATGAAATTGGTATTTTTCGCAGTAAAAGCCACAAAACAGTATTAAGTCATGAAAGACTTTCAGCCGATATAGGATGGTGTGCTAAAAAATTGTGGTTGATAAATAAACCATGTGGGACAAACCGGGAGCAATTGCGTCAAAAGGCAATATAAACGCTATAAAAGTGTCATCAAGGCCAATTGCCCTGATGACAACGGTACTTTAGGCTTTTAAACGATAGCGCAGCACCTTTAAAGATTTCTCCTCAGAGATGTCTGCAAAGGATACTGGGTTAGGTAAACGTTCAAGGTATTCAAGCTCAGGAGCCGCCTCTTCAACCTGCAGACGCAAAAATTGAGTGTCAAGCTCAGGCGCATTTAAGCAAAGCAAGACTTCGGCGTTATCGGTTAACAACTCGGGTAAATGCCTGAGCAGACGCACATAATCCTTAGTTGCTACAAAACTGCCCTTTTGATTACTCGGTGGATCAGCAACCACAATGTCATAGGGGCCTAACTTACGCAATTTTCCCCACGATTTAAAAATATCGTGCCCTAAAAAACGCGCACCAACGGTAAAGCCATTCAGCAGATGATTCTGCTTTCCTATCGCAAGTGCCCCTTTACTCATATCCATATTCACCACTTCATCGGCGCCGCCCTGGAGGGCGGCCACTGAAAAACCACAGGTGTAAGCAAACAAATTCAGCACTTTTTTGTGGCGTGCATTGGCTCTCACCCATTCGCGGCCATTGGCCATGTCGAGGAACAAACCGTGGTTTTGACCACGCAGTAAATGTACCTGAAACCTCGCACCATTTTCAGTCACGATATGAGGCTCTGGCACGTCACCCGCCAGTAATTGACTAAAGGTTTCGCCACCACTGCGGTATTGATACACCAAATTTAATGGCTGATTGGGTTGTATCACTTGCCAACGTGCCGTAATGGCCTGTTGGCAAAGGGCTAACTCAGCTGCTTCAAGGGCCCTGAAACTGGTCAATAACAATACGGGCGCAAACCAATCTAAACAAAGATGCTCGCAACCTGGAAAATGTCCACCGCGACCATGGAATAATCGCGTGGCATCTTCACCGACTTTTATTGTCGCCAGTGCATCTATAAAATTTTGCATGATCTACTACTTCTTATCTGTTGAATGGGGATCGACATGTTCAGAAACCGGAATAGTGCTTGTCGATTGGCTCACCAGTTTATCATCCACATCATCGGACAATAAAATGGCTAACCAGCTACCACTCTTACTGGATTCAAGGGCAATTTTAACCACCATGGTTAAGGGAACCGACAATAACATGCCAACAGATCCCAACAACCAGCCCCAAAAAATTAACGATAGAAATACCACTAAAGTGGAAAGCCCGAGACCGCGGCCCATAAATTTAGGCTCGATCACATTGCCCATCACCATGTTCGCGCCGATGTAAAGCAGCGCGGTCCCGCCTGCTGCGGCAGGGCCTAATTGGATAAAGGCCAGCAATACAGCAGGAATAGCGGCAATAATTGAACCAATATTGGGAATATAGTTGAATAAAAAGGCGATAACCGCCCAAAGCAGCGCGTAATCCACACCGATAAAGGCCAGTCCAATACCGACTATCAAACCCGTCGCTAAACTAACGAGGGTTTTAATCACCATATATTGATTTACCGATTGCAGAAAACGGTCAATCTGTTGCAGGCGCATATCCGGATCATCCAAGGCCAAGTGCAGTTTTTTCGGTAAAGACTGCGCTTCAAATAGCATAAAGACGATGGTCAGGATGATAAGGAACAAATTCGCCATCACATTACCCACACCCGACAACATATTGGTGGTCATAGATAGCGCCATGCCAGGGTCAAAATAGGCTAACACTTGCTCCTTAGAGATTTGAATATTGAGTGCCTGTAACTTATGTAGCACCCAAGAAAACTGCTCAACCAGTTGGTCGCGATATTGGGGTAACTGCTTAGAAAATTCATTGATTGAACTGCCCACTAAAGAGGCGAGCCACAAGCCCATCAACACGATAAAACCCATCAGCAAGATCACGGCGAGCCATTTAGGCAACCGATATTTAGTCATCAAGCCAATGGCTGGATTACAAATCACCGCAATAAAACAGGATAAAACAAAGGGAACAACAATCGGGCTGGCGGCCTTTATCCCTGCCAAAATAATCACCACAAAGGCCATGACTGCAAAACCTTTATAGGCGGCAGTCGGCGAATTGGATCGTGTCATGGAGTAAAAATCCTTCTTGATCTTAGATAAAGTTGTTAGGCTAGCCCAAGAAAAGTCTCAAACTCAATCACCTAAGCATTAGATACTAGATTGTTATTATGAAACCAGAAACCGCAATTATACGCATTAAAAACTTAAGACTGCGCACTTTTATCGGCATAAAAGAAGATGAAATCCAAAATAGGCAGGATGTAATCATTAATGTCGTTATCCATTACTGCGCAGCCAAGGCTCGCAACAGCGATAATGTCGATGATGCGCTTAATTATCGTACTATCACAAAAAAGATGATTGAGTTGATTGAAAACAATCGCTTCTCACTGCTTGAAAATCTCACCAGCCAAACCTTAGCCATCGCCAGCGAGCATCCTTGGGTTGAATTTGCCAGTGTCGAAATAGACAAGCCCCACGCCCTACGCTTTGCCGATTCGGTCTCAATGGAGCTGTGTTACCAAAAAAACCAATAAAGTGATCTCTACTTGCCCATTATCGTATATTGCTTATAAGGTTTGACAAAAGATAGCAGCCCTCACCTAAGGATTTGACGATGAAGATTTTGATAACGGGAGCAAGTGGGTTTATTGGTCAGCAGTTAGTGGCCCATTTAGCCAATCAACACCAACTGTTATTGCTGACTCGCCATCCTGCCAATAGTCGGCAATTATTGGGCCCGCAGCATCAATATCTAAGCTCCTTAGACGAAATTGATGATTTGAATCATATCGATGCCGTGATCAATCTTGCCGGAGAACCGATTGTTGCTAAACGTTGGAGTGCGCAGCAAAAACAACGCATCTGCGATAGTCGCTGGAATATCACCGCAAGACTAAGCCAACTGATTTTGCAAAGCAGTAATCCACCTCAGGTGATAATAAGCGGCTCTGCAATTGGCTTTTACGGCCGTCAAGGCGCGAATACGATTGACGAACACGCAGCACCCCACCCTGAATTCAGCCATGACATTTGTAAAGAATGGGAGCGACTCGCGCTAGAGGCTGCAACTAAAACCCGTGTTTGTATCCTACGCACGGGTATAGTGCTTGGGCATGGCGGTGCGCTAGCTAAAATGCTCCCGCCCTTTAAACTCGGCCTTGGTGGGCCTATAGGCCATGGTCGTCAAGGGATGAGTTGGATACATATCCACGATATGGTGGCCCTGATCGACTTTCTACTTTGTCATGAAACTTGCCAAGGCATATTTAATGCCACAGCCCCCCATCCTGTCAGTAATGCTGAATTTTCTAAAACTCTTGGTAGAGTATTAAACCGTCCAGCCTTTATGACAGCACCTGCACCAGTTTTACGACTCGCAATGGGTGAAATGGCGGATCTGCTGATCGAAGGCCAATTTGTTCTCCCCAAACATGCGCTCGACGCAGGCTTTAGTTTCCGTTTTGCTCAACTTAAGCCAGCACTTAAAGACCTACTCACAAGTTAATCTGTTTTATGCCGTCATTCATACCCCGTAACTGGCTTGGTAATAAAATGTTATCAAGCCAATCGGCAAGCGTTAATATGATGCTGAAGAATGACTTAGAAATCAGAGATAAAAAACCAAGTATAGAATTTGTTTATCAGCCTAGTGCAACAAGGCTGATTAGACCGATTTGGCAACAGCATCAAAACATAAATGCAACACAATGATTCTAAAGACTATTTAGCGACATCAACCCGTTTTTCTGTTACACTTTCGCCTCTTGCTTATCGATATTGTCGTGTTAGCACCCGCACTGAAGCACAGTTAACGCCCCAAGCAAGACCATTATCTTCAGTACTCGCCCACTCAGTGGCGATGCTGATCAACTATACCAATACGGTTCATATTCGCGCTTAATATTTCTTCTCCAACCTTGGGGATTGACAAGAATCGGTCCTTAGATCGCGCGTTTAACACTTAGCATTAGCGAGAGCTAAACAATGAGATGGGTCACCCTAACTCACCTTGAGTCGAGCGGTATTCCCACACAAACCATTTGTAAGGAACTATCATGCACACCACTTACACAATTGGCGAACTCGAGTCGTTCTTAATTGCTATCTTCGTGCTGTTTATTGGCCATTCCATCAATCGCCATGTGCGTGTTTTTAAACAATACAATATTCCAGAGCCTATCGTAGGTGGACTGGTCATCGCCGCAGTCGTTGCCTTTTTACATTTCCAAGACATCACTCTCATCTTTAGTTTACCCATGCAAAATACCTTAATGCTGATGTTTTTCAGCACCATAGGTTTATCGGCTAACTATAAGCTACTGCTTAGTGGCGGCAAGAAAGTGTTTATCTTTCTCGGCGTGGCCTCGGTCTATATTATTATTCAAAATGCGGTTGGCGTGAGTCTCGCGAGCCTCCTTGGTTTAGACCCTATCTTAGGACTTATCGCAGGCTCGATTACCCTCTCTGGCGGCCATGGAACAGGTGTTGCTTGGTCACAAACCTTTGCCGAAAACTACGGCATCAACACCTTAGAACTTGCCATGGCGGCGGCGACCTTTGGCTTGGTCATGGGCGGTATTATCGGTGGCCCTGTCGCGCAGCGACTCATTGGCAAGCACAATCTGATATCTAGTTACGGCATGGGCCGTAAGCACCACGCCACGCATCCACAACTGGTAACCTATGATCAGCTCGAAGAGGACCAAGTTACCGCCAAGACAATCATCGAAACCCTGTTTGTACTGCTGATCTGCGTTGCGGGGGCAAAATGGTTTACTGTGTTTGTCAGCGAATATCAGCTGAATTGGCTCAAGATGCCAGACTTTGTCTATGCCCTGTTTCTTGGCGTTATCATCGCCAACATCACCGAAGTCACCCGTGGTTATAAACCGCATACCGAGAGTATCGATGTGATAGGCACAGTGGCACTGTCGTTATTCCTCTCTATGGCATTGATGAATCTCAAATTGTGGGAAATTTTAGATCTAGCGATCCCACTACTGATTATCCTGTTGGTGCAAACCGTCGTGCTGGCGCTGTTCGCCTATTTTGTAACCTTTAAAGTGATGGGCAGCAATTACGATGCAGCTGTGATCACTGGCGGTCACTGTGGCTTTGGTATGGGCGCCACCCCAACCGCAGTGATGAACATGGGCGCACTGGTATCACGCACTGGCCCTTCTCCTCAGGCCTTTATGGTGGTACCGATTGTCGGTGCCTTCTTTATCGATATCGTCAATTTGATTGTATTGCAGGGCTACCTCAGTTTTATAATGTAACCATACAAGACTTTGTAATGAAATGAACGGTAAAGACATCATCGTTGTCATCCAATGATAGACACGATTTCACCGCCAATAAAAAAGCACTGGTTATGCCTAATGCCGATCAGTTAAGACAGATCGCTTGACGATCTCGCTGAAAAGATCAAAATCCGATGACCTCATGTCATCGGATTTTTTATGCAACTCTCAGAAGCACTCGCCCGT
>NZ_JAMDJP010000050.1:0-24105 GCF_023475945.1 Shewanella sp. 8A | reverse complement strand
CAACTGCACATTTTGCATTCGATTCGCACTGAAACCGCGCTCGCTTTCGCTGTCTGCCGTGTCAGTGGATGCGCATTATAGGCAGCGAAACTTTTTGTGCAAGCGCTTTTTAAAAGAAAAAAGATCGCATGGCGATCTTTTCTACAACGGTGCTCTATTTACGCTCTATATGCTGTTTAATTCAGCTTTTTAGCGCCTTTATCGATAAAACTTTGGATTAGCGATACGGCTTTTGCGTCATCCCAATCGACAAAGGAGCGCACAAACGCGATCAATTGGCCATTTTGATCGAGAATAAAGGTTGCAGGAATGGTATCCAGTGGGAACACCTGCCCTAAGTTTTGCGTAGGATCGTAATAGGAATTAAAGTTTGCCATTCCTAATGATGTGAGAAAAGGCTGCACTTGTTGCTTACCACCAGCATCGATAGAGATAGGCAATAACGCAAACTGATCCGCTTTAAACTTTGTCGCCAAACGCTCAATTGCGGGCAACTCCCTTACGCAGGGTGGGCACCAGGTCGCCCACATGTTGACCATCACAACTTTGCCTTTGTATTGACTAAAGTCGATAGGCTTTCCATTCGCATCACTAAAAGCAACAACTTCGATAGGATAAGTCTGTGGAAGAACGTTAATCAGATCGACTGTCGACTCAATCGGTTTATTTGCCTGCTGCATGCCGGGGTACGCATGGGCACCACCAGCAAAGGCAACAGACAGACTCGCTAGGATTGCAGCTAAAGCAAATGACTTCATTTATTATCACGCTTTAATAAAGCATCAAGCGCTTTTTGATCTTCGGCACTGATCTCAGGCTCGGTCGTGCCACCGATACGTTGCTTGCGGATAAAGATGAAACCAATGATAAGACCGAGCAATAACAAACCCACTGGACCTAACCAAAGAATATAGGTTTTAGTTTCCATTTTCGGTTTGTAGAGTACAAACTCACCATAACGGCTGGTCATAAACTCGATGATTTCATCGTCACCTTTGCCTTCATCAACCATTTTATACACTTCAAGGCGCAGATCTCGTGCAACGGGCGAGTTGGAATCGATCAAGTTTTGGTTCTGACATTGCGGGCAACGCAACTCATGCGCTAATGACAAACCTCGTTTTTGGTTTTCGGGTGATTTAAATTCGTAAGTATCTACAGGTGTGGCCATTACGGTTGTCACCATACTCAGCATTAACACCAGGCCACCAATGATTTTTGTCAAAATTCTCACGCTGCACCATCCTTCGCCGCTTCAGCTTGGAGTTGTTGAATCATAGGATAGAGAGTTTCACTCCATACACGCTGGTCAATAGGCCCTGCGTAGCGATAACGAATAATGCCATTATGATCAACAATAAAGCTTTCTGGTGCACCGTAAACGCCAAGATCTAAGCCTAAGCGTCCATCCTTATCAAAAATATTAATATTGTAAGGATCACCCTGGCGTTTTAATTCTTCCAGCGCGGGGATACGTTCGTCACGATAGTTAATCCCATAGATAGGCAGAATATTCTGACGTTTCAGCATGACTAAGAAAGGGTGTTCATACTTACAAGAGGGGCACCAAGTAGCCCAAACGTTAAGTAATGACACTTTTCCTTTCAGTTGCTCATTGGTAATCATCTCGTTTGGTGTTTCGAGACGTTCCAGTTGGAAAGCCGGAATAGGCTTTCCTTCCAGAGCTGAATCCAGTTTCTGCGGATTTAAAAACAATCCTTTGTATAAAAATACCCCCATGCCAAGAAAAATGACTAATGGGATAAACAGAACCAACTTCTTCATACATTCCCCAATTATTGAGCGGTAGCTAATTTCGCTTTTTCAGTTTGCGGCTTAACGGTAGCAGCCACTTTTGAGCGATAGCGTTTATCCGATGCGGCAAAGAAACCACCGACCATCATGAATATTGCTCCAAACCATAACCAACGAACAAAAGGCTTGTAGTTCAAACGCACAGCAAATTCAGTGCTGCTGATTGGATCGCCCATGGTGACATATAAGTCACGGAACAGACCCCAATCGATACCGGCTTCGGTCATGTCCATAGTACGCACATTGTATTGGCGACGATCAGGCTTGAGTAACGTCAGCAGCTTATCGCCTTTGTAGATCTCAATTTGACCTTGTTGTGCGGTGTAGTTAGGACCAACGACGTTCTTAGTCTCAAGATATTTAAAGGTATAACCCGCAAGCTCTTGGCTTATGCCAGGCCCCATACGCACACTTTTCTCAACCGAGTAGTTAGATACCATAGTGGCACCGATAACCGACACAGCAATACCTAAGTGAGCTAAGATCATACCCAGCTCACTACGGCCCATACGTGCCACGCTTAATTCACCATCTTTAGGCTTCACGATATTGTAAGCGGCTCTTGCGGTTGCCAACACAATCCAAGCAGCAGCGGCGATACCCAAAGCAACCCACACGTTAAAAGCACCATCGACAATAAATGGCGTCACGATACCAATCGCGGCTGATACTAATGCAGGCACCAGCAATTGACGTTTTAACTCACCCGCTTTTGATTTCTTCCAACGGATGATCGGACCCACGCCCATAAATGCAAACAGCACGAGCACGATCGGTACAAACACAGCATTAAAATATGGAGGTCCAACAGAGATCTTGCCCATACCTAAAGCATCGATCAGCAGTGGATATAACGTCCCTAACAGGACTGTACCAGCAGCGACAGTCAGCAACACGTTACAGACTAACAGCATGGTTTCTTTTGATTTCAATTCGAAGCGTGCTGGGCTGCTCATTTCACTTGCGCGGAAGGCAAACAACGTGAGCGAACCACCGATAGCTAAGCCAAGTAATAACAGAATAAACATACCGCGGCTTGGATCGGCTGCGAATGAGTGAACCGATGTCAGTACGCCGGAACGCACGATAAAGGTACCCAGTAAACTTAACGAAAATGCAAAGATTGACAGCAATACTGTCCAGTTACGGAACGCACCACGTTTTTCGGTCACAATCAGCGAATGCACTAATGCCGTACCCACTAACCAAGGCATAAAGGAGGCATTTTCTACTGGATCCCAGAACCACCAGCCGCCCCAGCCTAATTCGTAGTATGCCCACCAAGAACCTAATGCAATACCACCAGTGAGGAAAATCCAAGCGGCCAAGGTCCAAGGACGAGACCAACGAGCCCAAGCCGAGTCAAGATGGCCACTCATCAATGCAGCAATTGCAAACGCAAAGCTTACAGAGAAACCCACATAACCTAAATACAACATTGGCGGATGGAAGATTAAGCCAACATCCTGCAACATTGGGTTCAAGTCGCGACCTTCAGCTGGCATTGGAAATAAACGTTCAAATGGGCTAGAAGTGAGCAGCATAAATAAGCTAAAACCAATCACAATCAGCGCCAATACAGCCAGCACCCTTGCAGTAAACACTTCTTCCAAGCCTTTACTGAATAATGCGACAGAAGCGGCCCAAGTCGATAACGCAAACACCCAGAACAACAGAGACCCTTCATGACCGCCCCATACGGCCGCAATCTTAAAGAAAATAGGTAACTGAGAATTAGAGTGATGTGCCACGTAGGCCACGGAGAAATCATCAACGGCGAAGCTATAACCAAGCGATACTACGGATAAAGCAATAAAAAAGAACATTCCGTAGGCTAACGGCCAAGCATACCTCACTAGGTATTGGTCTTTACGGGCAACACCTATAAGGGGAACGCTGGTTAACAAGAAGGCGAATGCCACTCCTATAATCAGCGAAAAGTGTCCAAGTTCTGGGATCATGGGTTTTCCTCAGTCTCTAATAATATGTTGATTTAGAAAAATTCCAAACCAACGCACAACATGCTGTTCACACAAATGCACGAAATTTGGTTCATTTTAGTATTTGCTATTGTTCCTGTCTGCCTCTTTCATACAAAACTGGGTGACTTGTCTCATTCTCGATTTTTGCCCAAATGGAGCCACCGCAGGCCTACAGTTTTGCATGTGACAGATAAATGAGCCTTAAGTTTCATATAAAATTTACCAGATGGAACAATTTGTGAACCAGTGCCCAACTCTCAGCTTTCACAGTTGTGAAGGTCTTATATTACTGTTCAATGAATAATCTTTACGTATAATCTTGCTTCCAAGCCAGCGGTAACAACCGCTTTTATGCAAACTAAAGTGAATATAGAAACAATGACGACATTTTGGATTTTTATTGCGCTTGTTGTGTTGGTCAGCTTAACACTGATCTGGATCCCACATTTCAGACAGCAAAAGTTATTGCGTACTGAGGAAGCTGGTGTTCGCAAACAAACGAACCTCGAATTGTTCAATGAACGTCTTTCCACCCTTGAGAAAGAACTTAATGAAGAACTGCTCGACCAAGCAGAATTTGATGCGCTTAAGAAAGAACTCGAAATCAGTTTACTCCAAGACATCAAACAAGCGAGCGATGATTCCCTTGTCAATCAAATCAAACCTAAAAGTATCCTTTGGCCATCAGTCATGTCGGTATGCTTGATTGCGATCTCAGGTTACCTTTATCAGCAATTAGGGGCCTTTGAAAATATTGGCAATACCCAAGCGGCTAACCCACATGCTGGTATGGATACTGCGCAAATCATGGGGCAGCGCGTACAAATGATGGAAGCCCAAGTGCAAGCCGAGCCAGAAAATAGTCAGGCTTGGTTTAGTCTAGGTCATGCATATATTTCGGCTAACCAATTTGATAAAGCAGTCGCGGCCTTCGACAAAGTGATGGATTTAGTGGGCAAACATGCCGAGTTAATCGGACCAAAGGCCACGGCGTTGTACTACAAAGCCGGTCAGCAAATGACACCAGAAATTCAAGCCTTAATAGACGAATCGCTAGCATTAGATCCACAGGATCCATCAACACTGTTGTTAGTTGGTATGGATGCTTTCTTTACTGCTAAGTACCAAAAAGCCATTGATTCATGGCAGACTATTCTTAATAGTGACCGCACAGATGTGGATCGCGCCGCACTGATGAATGCCATCGAAACAGCTAACTTACGTATGCAAGCCGAAACGACAGGTATGCCTAACGATGATGTACACAAGCAGGCAAAAGTCACAAGCAAATCAGTAAGTATTGAAATTTCAATTTCACCTGAACTTGCAGCTAAAGCGAGCCCAGAAGACACTATCTTTGTCTTTGCACGTGCAACTGAAGGTCCTAAAGTACCGCTAGCAGCAACCAAAGTTAGTGCAAAATCATTGCCTGTTACAGTGACACTAGACGACAGCACAGGCATGGGGGGCGATGTAAAATTAAGCCAAACTGCTAGCGTTGAAGTTATTGCCGTCTTATCCAAGCATGGCAATATCAAACCTCAGGCGGGTGATATTCAAGGAAAAATCAGCAAAGTTAATGTGGGTGAAACGGCAAACTTAGTACTGGATACCCAAGTGCAATAAGTTATCCGCACCTAGCACTAAGTTTCAGCTTAGCGCAGACATAAAAAAACCGGCTAATGCCGGTTTTTTTAACACTGCAAAAAATTACTTAGCTTTAGACATAAACTCGATAGCTGCTTTGTAATCATCATCAGTACAATCAGTACACATACCACCTGGTGGCATTGCGTTTAAACCTGTTTTTACACTTTTAACTAGATTATCAACACCTTTAGCTAAACGTGGTTCCCACTCCGCTGCATTGTGCGCTTTTGGAGCACCAGCAACACCCATGCTATGGCACACGGTACATGCCTTGTTGAAAATAGCTTCAGCATCTTGAGCTGAAACGTTGACTGACATAGTCAAAGCAGCGACTGCAGTCATTGCTAACAGTTTTTTCATGTTCAATGTTCCTAATGCAAATACGTACAAAGCTCGCGCTGCCCTTTGAGGCAGACTCATTATAGCGGACTAAGATTACTACAAACTTCAATAAATCTCATCTTTTTGTGATTAGAATCTCAGCACAAATGATATAAGGCGACAAACGTGACAAATTCGTTAATATATTAGCAACTATTAAAAAAGTTCGATTTGTACGAGAAATATTGCGGTTATTGGAACCACATCAAATTGCTGACATCTAGTCCCAAGCAAGTGTAAACCCGCAATATCGTTTGTGTTAGAATCACTTGTGTTTCCTTCCGGCTTGAGATAGAGGGTTCAGTGACAAATATAACTTCAGTAAACACACTGTTATCAGCGAGCAAGCTGACATGCATCCGTGAAGAACGCATTCTATTTGATGAATTAAGTTTTGAGATTAATGCTGGCGATATCGTCCAGATTGAAGGCCCTAATGGTGCCGGCAAAACCAGTTTATTACGCATATTAGCAGGTCTATCTCGTCCCTATGCGGGGCAAACCTTCTATATAAATGAAGATATCAACCGCTGTCGTGACGAATATAACGAAGATCTACTGTATTTAGGCCATCTTGCGGGAGTGAAATCCGAATTAACCGCTGAGGAAAACCTTAACTTCAATTTAAGAATCAGTGGCTATGATGATTTTGATACGTCTGCCATATTAGCTAAAGTAAATCTATCAGGTTTTGAGGAAGCGCTTGCTGGGCATTTGTCCGCGGGCCAACATCGCCGAACAGCATTGGCAAGGCTTTGGCACAATGATTGTAAGGTGTGGATCCTAGATGAACCTTTTACCGCAATCGATAAAAAAGGCGTCGAAGAGCTTGAACAGTTATTTATTCAACATGCGGATAATGGTGGCTGTGTGATCCTGACCACTCACCAAGATATGGGCATTATCAAAGATGATAGGCTTCGTAAAATTCGTCTAGATTATCGCTTCGTATAAGGTTTGGCATAATGAAAAGAGGCATCAGCTTTACTCAAGCGTTTTTAACGTTACTTCAGCGGGATCTAAAGATTGCCATTCGACACCGTGGTGATATTTTTAATCCCCTATTATTCTTCATTATGGTTGTAACCCTATTTCCACTCGGCATTGGCCCAGAACCACAAATGCTAGCCCGTATTGCCCCAGGGATTATTTGGGTTGCGGCATTGTTAGCATCCATGTTGTCGCTGGAGCGTCTATTTAAAGCTGACTTTAGTGACGGCAGCTTAGAACAGATGCTACTTAGCCCACAACCTTTGTCTGTTTTAGTCTTAGCCAAAGTGTTAGCCCACTGGATACTTACGGGTGTTCCATTGATTATTATTGCCCCACTGCTGGCCGTGCTACTGAACTTAGATGCTAATAGTTATGGTGCATTGATTGCCACACTGGCTTTAGGCACCCCAGTGTTGTCACTCTTAGGTGCTATTGGCGTGGCATTAACCGTTGGTCTACGTAAAGGCGGCGTACTATTAAGCCTTTTGATTCTGCCACTTTATATTCCAGTGCTCATTTTCGCGACCAGCGCCATTGATGCGGCAGGAATGAATTTACCCTATGACGGTCAGCTCGCTATAATTGGCGCCATGTTGATCGGTTCGTTAACCTTAGCACCTTTTGCAATCGGTGCATCTCTGCGAGTGAGTACTAACTAAAATGTGGAAATGGTTACACCCTTACGCGGATCCTGAACGCGCATATAAGTTATCAGGAACATTATTTCCATGGTTTGCCACCTTAGCCTGCCTTTTCCTTACAGTTGGCACCGTATGGGGTTTATTGTTTGCCCCGACAGATTACCAGCAAGGAGATAGCTACCGTATTATCTTTATCCATGTACCAGCTGCATCAATGTCAATGGCGGCCTACATGGGTATGGCGACAGCGGCATTTATTGGTCTTGTCTGGCAGGTCAAATTAGCAGACTGGGCAGCTGCGTCTATTGCTCCTATAGGAGCTGTCATCACCTTTATAGCACTCTTTACTGGTGCCGCTTGGGGCAAACCTATGTGGGGCACTTGGTGGGTATGGGATGCGCGTCTGACCTCTGAATTAGTACTACTATTCCTCTACTTAGGTGTGATTTCCCTCTACGCTTCTTTTGAAGACAAAGTGCTGGCTGCACGTGCAGCAGGGATCTTGGCAATCGTAGGGGTAATTAATATCCCCATTATTAAATATTCAGTTGAATGGTGGAGCTCATTGCATCAACCATCAACCATCAAAATTACCTCTAAATCGACCATGTCGAGTGACATGTTATACCCACTTTTAATCAATATTTTAGGTTTCGGGCTTATGATAGGCGCTATCACTATTGTGAGATTTAGAGCAGAAATCTTAGCAAGAAACGGCATGCGCCCTTGGGTACGTGAACTTGCTAAAGCTGAGGAGGTCAAATAATGCAATTCGATTCTATCAGTGATTTTTTCAACATGGGTGGCTATGCCTTTTATGTATGGCTTGCCTATGGTGTGACCTTCTTCTGTGTATCGACGCTGATCATCACTAGCGCACGCCAAAAGCGTAAGGTTTTGATTGAAATAGCGAAAAAGATGAACCGCGAAGAGCGCCTCAAAGAAACTAGGAGTAACAAATCGTGAACCCAAGACGCAAAAAGAGACTGACGTTAGCTATAGCACTAATCGGTGGCGTAGCCGCGATTGCTTCACTGCTGCTGTATGCGTTGAACTCCAACTTAAACTTATTCTATACACCGTCAGAAATCGTAAACGGTAAAACCGATACAGGCGTTAAACCCGAAGCGGGCCAACGTATTCGTGTAGGTGGCATGGTAACGGTAGGCTCTATGGTACGTGATCCAAACAGCCTACATGTGCAATTTGCAGTACACGATTCCTTAGGTGGCGAAATTCTAGTGACCTATGACGATCTATTACCGGATCTATTCCGCGAAGGACAAGGCATCGTCGCCCAAGGTGTATTAGGGGAAGATGGTAAGTTGGCCGCAACTGAAGTCTTAGCAAAACATGATGAAAACTACATGCCTCCAGAAGTTGCAGAAGCAATGGGGCAAAAACATGAGAAGCTAGATTACAGCCAGCAGAAAGCGACAGCACAATAACGTAAGCACATTGCCGAAAGAATATTTAAAGCCTCATTATGAGGCTTTTTTATTGCCCGCCGGATACTCGAGGTTGGACTATACTCAAAGCTATATTCCACTAGGTATCTCTCCATGAATTTAATTAAGTTATTAATTAAAAGATGGCGACAGATTTTTACCTTAATGCTGGCATGTTTCATACCAATGGCATATGCGGCCAAGGTGGTTGTCATCGAGAGCTACCACCAAGGTTACACGTGGGATAAGCAGTATTATCAAGCCATACTCGATACATTAACACCTCTCAATGAGGTAAATCACTTTGAAATGGACACTAAACGGCTACCTAAAAATCTTCATGCAAAACGGGCAGAACTGGCATGGCAATTTATTCAACAACAAAAACCACAGTTAGTGATCCTAGCAGATGATAATGCCGTTAATTATCTACACCAACGGTTAAACTCAAGTCAAATTCCAGTGGTATACCTTGGCATTAATATGAACCCAAGAGAATATCACTTAAATGAATATAAGCGTTTTACGGGTGTGCTTGAAAGACCTCTACTCAGACGCTCTCTGCTATTACTGCAACGAATATTACCAATATCAAAGCACCGAAAAATCTTAGTTCTCTTCGATCAAAGTGATACGTCTAGACTTGCAGCGGAATATATCAGTAAGCAACAACTGAGCATGTTGAGCGATGTGGAAGTTGAAATATTACAACTAAATAAACTTGGTGAATGGCAAGAGCAAGTCATTGCAGCTAAAGACAATGGCTTTAGTGCGATAGTCGTTGCACTTTATCATGCAGTGAGGGATGACAAAGATCAGTCGGTTGATGCTGAAGAATTATTAAGATGGGTTTCAGCTAACACACCAGTACCCAATTTTGGTTTTTGGGGATTTAGCGTGTACAACAACGGCAATATCGGCGGTTATGTGCTCGATGGTTACCAACACGGCAAGATCGCAGCCAAAATGGCCTCAAGGATCCTCGCAGGTGAGAAACCGGAAAACATATTCCCAGTAACAGATGACCTAGGACAATTTATGTTTAGCCGTAAAGGGTTAAGTAAATGGCACTTAACATTGCCTAAAGAAATCGAGAAACAAACGACTTGGGTCGAGTAAGTTAAAACGAGCTGAAATAAAAAGCCGGGCTTAGAGCCCGGCTTTTAAATTTGTAACCTTAATTACTCAGCAGCTTCAACATCAACAGCTTGAGCAGCTTCTGGACGACCTACTAGCTCGATGTAAGCCATTGGGGCTTTATCACCAGCACGTAAACCGCACTTAAGGATACGGGTGTAGCCACCAGGACGTTCCTGGTAACGTGGACCCAATTCAGTGAATAACTTACCTACGACTTCAGCGTCGCGAGTACGTGCAAACGCTAAACGACGGTTTGCAACGCTGTCACTCTTAGCAAGTGTTATCAGAGGCTCAACTACGCGACGCAGTTCTTTCGCTTTAGCTACGGTTGTCTTGATGATCTCATGACGAACCAGTGAGCTTGCCATGTTACGGAACATAGCTTGGCGGTGGCTGCTGTTGCGGTTAAGTTGACGACCACTCTTACGATGGCGCATGACCTAATCCTTATAACCTAAATCTGTACAAACCTGAGACTTATAGGTCGTCTGCTAAACTAGCTGGAGGCCAGTTTTCCAGACGCATACCTAACGACAGTCCGCGAGAAGCTAAAACGTCCTTAATTTCAGTAAGAGATTTCTTACCTAAGTTAGGGGTTTTCAGCAGCTCAACTTCAGTACGCTGTACCAGATCTCCGATGTAATGAATCGCTTCGGCTTTCAAACAGTTAGCCGAACGTACAGTTAGCTCTAAATCGTCGACAGGACGCAACAGAATCGGATCGAACTCCGGCTTCTCTTCCTTCATTTCTGGCTCAGTCACGTCACGCAGCTCAACAAACGCATCCAGCTGTTCAGCTAAGATGGTTGCAGAACGACGGATAGCTTCCTCAGGATCAATAGTACCATTAGTGGTCATATCGATAACGAGTTTATCCAAGTCAGTACGCTGTTCAACACGAGCTGCTTCTACATTGTAGGCAATACGTGCGACTGGCGAGAAAGAAGCATCAACCAGCAAGCGGCCGATTGGGCGATCATCGTCTTCTGTCTGTGCACGAGCAGATGCTGGCACATAACCACGACCACGCTCAACGCGAATACGCATGCTGATATCATTGTTACCTGTTAAATGACAGATAACATGATCAGGATTCACGATAGTGACATCACCATCATGCGTGATATCTGCTGCGATGACAGGGCCTGCGCCGGACTTGCTTAATGTAAGCATAGCCTCGTCTTTACCCTCGATAGTCACTGCTAATCCTTTCAGATTAAGCAAGATTTCAAGGATATCTTCTTGTACGCCTTCCTTACTGCTGTATTCGTGCAGTACGCCGTCAATCTCGACTTCGGTAACCGCGCAGCCGGGCATAGACGACAATAGGATGCGACGCAACGCGTTACCTAAAGTGTGGCCGAAACCACGCTCAAGCGGTTCCAAAGTAACCTTGGCACGTGTTGAGTTAACCTGCTCGATATCAACGAGACGCGGTTTAAGAAATTCTGTAACAGAACCCTGCATTGTGTCCTCTCTTGTTTGTTAGCCTTACTTAGAGTAAAGCTCGACGATCAGCTGTTCGTTAATTTCCGCAGACAAATCGCTACGTTCTGGAATACGCTTGAAAGCACCTTCCATTTTCGCGCTGTCGACTTCAACCCATGTAGGCTTCTCGCGTTGACCAGCCACTTCTAAAGCCGCTTTGATACGAGCTTGAGTGCGTGACTTTTCACGGATGCTTACAACATCATTCGCAGACACTTTGAATGACGGAATGTTAACAACACGACCGTTAACCATAACAGATTTATGGCTTACTAGCTGACGTGATTCTGCACGAGTCGCACCGAAACCCATACGATAAACAACGTTATCTAAACGAGTTTCTAAAAGTTGCAACAGGTTTTCACCAGTGTTGCCTTTCAGACGTGCAGCCTCTTTATAGTAGTTACGGAATTGCTTTTCTAACACACCGTAAATACGACGAACTTTTTGTTTTTCGCGTAACTGTAAACCGTACTCTGACAGACGTGGCTTACGAGCGCCATGCTGTCCTGGTGCAGATTCCAGTTTACACTTAGAATCGATTGCTCTCACACCGCTTTTTAAGAAAAGGTCAGTACCTTCTCGGCGGCTGAGCTTGAGCTTGGGACCCAAGTATCTTGCCATGATCTTTCTCCAACTATCCTAATGAAACGCGTTATACACGACGCTTTTTAGGAGGACGACAACCATTATGAGGGATCGGCGTCACATCGGTAATGTTGGTAATTTTGTAACCAACAGCGTTCAGCGCACGAATGGCTGATTCACGACCTGGACCTGGACCCTTCACAAACACTTCAAGGTTTTTTAAACCGTAGTCTTGAGCAGCAGCGCCTGCACGCTCAGCAGCTACCTGTGCAGCAAATGGCGTCGATTTACGTGAACCACGGAAACCTGAACCACCTGAAGTAGCCCATGACAACGCATTACCTTGACGATCTGTAATGGTGACAATTGTGTTGTTGAAAGAAGCATGGATATGAGCCATGCCATCTGCAACCTGTTTACGTACGCGCTTACGCGGAGAACGTGACGGAACTTTAGCCATTGTCTACCTTCCCGTTACTTCTTGATTGGTTTACGTGGACCTTTACGCGTACGCGCATTGGTCTTAGTACGTTGCCCACGAAGAGGCAGGCTACGACGATGGCGGAGACCACGATAACAACCAAGATCCATAAGACGCTTGATGTTCATAGAAATCTCACGACGTAAGTCACCTTCTACTAAGTATTTGGCAACTTCTTCGCGTAGGGTGTCGATTTGAGCTTCGCTCAATTCCTTGATCTTAGCAGTTTCAGCAATTGACGTAGCTGCGCAGATTGCTCTAGCGCGAGTACGGCCGATGCCGAAAATTGCAGTCAATGCGATGACTGTATGCTTTTGATCAGGAATGTTAATGCCAGCGATACGGGCCACTATGCACTCCTTAAGTTAAAGGCCAACTGCGAAAAGCCCGAAAGGATACTCGACAGTTGACAGATTTGCAAACAATATTTGTTCAGCCCAACAGTGGGCTGAACAATTTCACTTTTAGCCTTGACGCTGTTTGTGTTTTGGTTCAACACAGATAACGCGCACAACGCCACTACGCTTGACGATCTTGCAGTTACGGCAGATCTTCTTCACGGAAGCTCGAACTTTCATTTCATCACTCCGTAAAGCTTACTTAGCGACCAAAACGATCTAAATTCGCTTTGTTAACTAGGTTAGCTTTCTTCATCACAGACTCATACTGATGTGACATCATATGGGTCTGAACCTGAGCCATGAAGTCCATGATTACGACTACCATAATTAGTAGTGAAGTACCGCCAAAATAGAACTGTACTTTCCACGCAATTAGCATGAACTCCGGAATTAAACAGATAAAGGTAATGTATAACGCGCCAGCTAATGTTAGGCGAGTCATTACTTTATCAATGTAACGCGAAGTCTGTTCTCCAGGACGGATCCCAGGGATGAATGCACCACTCTTCTTCAGGTTGTCTGCTGTTTCACGTGGATTAAATACCAACGCTGTATAGAAGAAACAGAAGAAGATAATCGCTGCTGCATACAATAATGAGTAAAGCGGTTGTCCAGGTGACACGGCCAATGAAAAATCACTTAACCATGACATAGACTCATTTTGACCAAACCACTGAGCCAGTGTGCCTGGGAACAAAATGATGCTTGACGCAAAAATTGGAGGAATTACACCCGCCATGTTTATTTTCAGTGGCAAGTGAGTAGATTGCGCAGCGAATACCTTACGGCCTTGCTGACGCTTAGCATAGTTAACGACGATACGACGTTGACCACGCTCTACAAACACCACGAAATAAGTCACAGCAAAAATAATTACCGCGAGCAACAACAACACTAACACATTCAGGTCACCTTGACGCGCCTGCTCAGCCGTTTGGCCGATAGCGGAAGGTAATCCAGCAACAATACCTGCGAAAATTAAAATCGAGATACCGTTACCTATACCTCGTTCGGTAATTTGCTCACCTAGCCACATCAGGAACATAGTTCCTGTTACTAAGCTCACAACCGCTACAAAGTAGAAACCGAATCCAATATTGACCACTAGGCCTGGGACTAAGTTTGGTAACCCTGTTGCAATACCGATCGACTGGAATGTACCCAGCACCAACGTACCCCATCGAGTGTACTGACTGATTTTTTTACGTCCAGACTCGCCTTCTTTTTTCAATTCAGCGAGTGCAGGATGCACAACAGTCAATAACTGCATGATAATCGATGCCGAAATGTACGGCATGATACCTAATGCAAAGATAGAAGCACGGGAAAGAGCACCACCCGAGAACATGTTAAACATGCCTAGGATGGTCCCTTTTTGCTGAGCAAACAGCTCTGCTAATACAGCTGCGTCAATACCAGGAATTGGTACAAACGAACCGGCCCTAAAGACGATAATCGCACCAATCACGAACAGGAGGCGAGCCTTCAACTCTGAAAGTCCACCTTTCGCGCTTTTTAAATCAAGTCCTGGTTTTGCCATCGACGTATTATTCCTCGATCTTACCGCCAGCAGCTTCAATTGCTGCACGTGCACCTTTGGTTACCTTCAGACCTTTTACAGTCACTGGGCGCTCAATGGTACCTGAAAGAACGATTTTCGCAAACTGGATGTTGCGAGTAATAACGTTCGCATCTTTCAGAGCGTTTAAGTCGATAACATCACCGTTAACTTTAGCCAGTTCGAGTACACGAACTTCAGCTGTTACCATAGCGCGACGCGAGGTAAAACCAAATTTAGGTAAACGGATCTTAAGTGGCATTTGACCACCCTCGAAGCCTGGGCGTACACCGCCACCGCTACGAGATTTTTGGCCTTTGTGACCACGACCCGCAGTTTTACCTAAACCTGAACCCATACCACGGCCTACACGCTTTGGTGCATGCTTAGCGCCTGCAGCTGGAGATAGAGTATTTAAACGCATCTATTAATCCTCCACCTTAACCATGTAGTAGACCTTGTTGATCATACCGCGAACTGAAGGAGTATCTTCTAATTCAACAGTGTGACCAATGCGACGCAGACCAAGACCTGTTAGGGTTGCACGGTGCTTTGGTAAACGACCGATAGCACTTTTAGTCTGAGTAACTTTTACAGTTTTAGTTGCCATGGTGCATTACCCCCGAATTTCGTCAACATTCAGGCCACGCTTAGCTGCGATTTGCGATGGTGACTTCATGTGCACCAGAGCATCTACAGTCGCGCGAACGATGTTGATCGGGTTAGTAGAACCGTATGCTTTAGACAGAACGTTATGAACGCCTGCAACTTCCAATACGGCACGCATTGCGCCACCGGCGATAATACCGGTACCCTGTGATGCTGGTTGCATGTATACACGTGAACCAGTATGACGACCTTTAACTGGGTGATGCAGAGTACCTGCATTCAACTCAACGGTCACCATGTTACGACGGGCTTTTTCCATAGCTTTTTGAATTGCTGCTGGAACTTCGCGCGCTTTACCATAGCCATAGCCGACCTTACCATTACCATCACCCACTACTGTCAGTGCTGTGAAGCTAAAGATACGACCGCCCTTAACTACTTTAGAAACACGATTAACTGCAATTAATTTCTCTTGCAGATCGTCTTTTTGCTGAGCTTCTAATTTAGCCATTTTTATAACCCCTTAGAACTGGAGGCCAGCTTCACGAGCAGCATCTGCTAGAGCAGCTACACGACCGTGATACTTGAAACCAGAACGATCGAACGCAACTGTTGTTACGCCTTTTTCGATCGCGCGCTCAGCAATAAATTTACCTACTGCCTTAGCCGCGTCTACGTTACCGGTACTCTTCAGTTGCTCTTTAACCGCTTTTTCCACGGTTGAAGCAGCTGCCACCACCTGAGCTTCAGGATTGATCACCTGAGCATAAATGTGACGCGGTGTACGATGTACAACCAGACGGTTCACGCCCAGCTCTTGGATCTTCTTACGAGCGCGAATAGCGCGACGTAAGCGAGATGTTTTCTTATCCATATCGCGTTACCTACTTCTTCTTAGCCTCTTTACGGCGTACTTCTTCGTCGTCATAGCGAACACCCTTGCCTTTGTATGGCTCTGGTGGACGATATCCGCGAATCTCAGCAGCGACTTGGCCAATTAACTGTTTATCAACGCCACGTAGGACGATGTCAGTTTGGCTAGGGCACTCTGCAGTAACGCCTGCGGGCAGTTTGTGTACTAACGGATGAGAGAAACCTAAAGTAAGGTCAATGTCAGCACCGACGAGTTTCGCACGGTAACCAACGCCAACTAACTTTAATTTACGCTCAAAACCTTGAGATACACCAACAACCATGTTGTTTACTAATGCACGTGTTGTACCAGCCTGTGCCCAAGCGCCAACTGCGCCCTCAACAGGAAGGAATTTAATCACGCCACCTTCAATAACAACATTGACCGCATTGTTGATCACTCGAGTCAGACTTCCTTTCGCGCCTTTGACGGTCAGGGTCTGTTCGTTTAAGGTCACCTCTACGCCAGCTGGAATAGATACTGGTGCTTTTGCTACACGAGACATTCCTAGCTCCTTATGCTACGTAGCAGATAACCTCGCCACCCATGCCTGCAAGGCGGGCGGCACGATCAGTCATCAGGCCTTTAGAAGTGGACACAATTGCGACACCCAGTCCGCCCATCACTTTAGGAAGTTCGTTTTTACCTTTGTAAATACGAAGACCTGGACGGCTTACACGCTGGATAGTCTCAACGACTGGTTGGCCTTGGAAGTACTTTAAGGTAATTTCCAATTCAGGCTTGGCTTCATCTGCTACGGCGTAATCCGCGATGTAACCTTCTTCTTTAAGCAGTTTCGCAATAGCGACTTTCAGCTTAGCAGAAGGCATCTTCACAGATACTTTGTTAGCAGCTTGGCCGTTACGAATACGGGTTAACATATCCGCAATAGGATCTTGCATGCTCATATTAGCTTACTCCGTGACAAGTGCTTACCAGCTAGCCTTACGCAGGCCAGGAACTTCACCACGCATGGTTGCTTCACGTAATTTGATACGGCTTAAACCGAACTTACGTAGGAAACCATGTGGGCGACCAGTTTGATTACAACGATTGCGTTGACGCGATGCGCTGGAATCACGTGGTAGAGCTTGCAGCTTTAATACTGCATCCCAACGATCTTCATCAGAAGAAGCTGGACTTGCAATAATCACTTTCAGAGCAGCACGCTTTTCAGCGAACTTAGCTACGAGCTGTGCACGCTTTGCTTCACGTGCTTTCATTGATGTTTTTGCCATTACGCTACCCTTATTTCTTGAATGGGAAGTTAAAAGCGTCTAACAAAGCACGACCTTCTTCATCAGTCTTCGCAGAGGTAGTGATAACAATATCCATACCGCGAATTTTATCGATTTTATCGTAATCGATCTCTGGGAAAATGATCTGCTCACGCACGCCCATCGCGTAGTTACCACGGCCATCGAACGCTTTAGCGCTCAGACCACGGAAGTCACGGATACGTGGGATTGCGATGTCAACTAAACGCTCTAAGAATTCCCACATACGCTCACCGCGCAGGGTCACTTTACAGCCAATAGGGTAGCCTTCACGGATTTTAAAACCAGCAACTGATTTACGAGCAACAGTTACTACTGGTTTTTGACCAGCAATTGCAGTCATGTCACGGACAGCATGTTCCATAACTTTTTTGTCTGCAACGGCTTCGCCAACACCCATGTTCAGGGTGATTTTCTCAATCCGAGGGACTTGCATGACACTGGTATAACCGAACTTTTGAGTCAGTTCAGCGACAACAGTCTCTTGATATTTATCATGCAGTTTCGCCATCGTTTACTCCAGTTACTTAACGAGTTCACTGTTCGATTTAAAGAAACGAACTTTTTTGCCGTCTTCAAATCGGAAACCAACACGATCCGCCTTGCCAGTGACAGGGTTAAAGATCGCAACATTTGATGCTTGAATCGGTGCTTCTTTCTCAACAATACCACCGGCTACACCCAGTTGTGGGTTTGGCTTTTGGTGTTTTTTGACAAGATTGATGCCTTCAACAATTAACTTACCAGTAGGTAATACTTGAGCAACTTTAGCACGCTTGCCCTTGTCTTTACCCGCTAATACGATTACTTCGTCTTGACGACGGATTTTAGCTGCCATTTTGAAGCTCCTTACAGTACTTCTGGTGCCAGCGAGACAATTTTCATAAATTGCTCATTACGCAATTCACGTGTCACTGGTCCAAAGATACGAGTACCAATCGGCTGCAGGTTGTTGTTCAAAAGAACAGCTGCATTCCGATCGAAGCGAATGACAGAACCGTCTGGACGACGTACGCCTTTCTTAGTACGGACTACCACCGCGTTATACACATCACCTTTCTTCGCTTTAGCGCGAGGAATTGCTTCTTTAACAGAAACTTTGATAATGTCGCCGATACCGGCATAACGACGATGAGAGCCACCCAAGACCTTAATACACTGAACTCTGCGTGCGCCGCTGTTACATGCGACGTCAAGAGTCGATTGCATTTGGATCATTTTAAGTGCTCCGCTATCGTTACTACACAATTCCCACTATGGGACTATAAACACCATTTTTGCTTTGAATTTAGTCAAAAATGGGGCGCAAATATAACACCATAAATATGGAATGTATAGTATTAAAAAACAAACGGCCCCAAATACTGGAGCCGTTTACCTAAATGCCTAATATTATTAGGCCTTTGATACTACTTCAACCAGGGTCCAAGACTTAGTCTTAGACAAAGGACGACATTCGCGAATCGCGACTACGTCACCTTCATTGCACTGATTAGCTTCGTCATGTGCATGGATCTTAGTCGTACGCTTAATGTATTTCCCATAGATTGGGTGTTTCACTTGGCGTTCGATAGCGACAGTAATGGTTTTATCCATTTTGTTGCTAGTGACACGACCTTGCAAAGTACGGATTTTATCAGACATTATGCACCCGCCTTAGAAGTAATAATGGTCTTAACGCGCGCAATATTACGGCGCACCAATTTCAGTTGATGAGTCTGAGTCAACTGACCAGTGGCGTGTTGCATACGCAGGTTGAACTGCTCACGCAGCAGACCAAGTAGTTCAGCGTTCAGTTCTTCAACGCTCTTTTCTCTTAGTTCGCTCGCTTTCATTACATCACCGTCTTAGTTACGAAGGTAGTCTTGATTGGAAGCTTGGCGGCAGCTAAAGCAAACGCTTCACGAGCGATCACTTCAGAAACACCATTCATCTCATAAAGAACCTTACCAGGTTGAATCTGACATACCCAGTATTCAACGTTACCTTTACCTTTACCCATACGCACTTCAAGAGGCTTAGAGGTAATAGGTTTGTCCGGGAAAACTCGAATCCAAATTTGTCCCTGACGCTTAATGTGACGTGTCATGGCACGACGTGCAGATTCGATCTGACGAGCAGTTAAACGACCACGGCCGACTGCTTTCAGACCAAAAGTACCAAAGCTAACTTCGGTACCGTTCGCTAGACCGCGGTTGCGGCCTTTGAACATCTTGCGAAACTTCATACGTTTAGGTTGCAGCATTGCCGGCTCTCCTATTTACCACGAGGCTTGCGCTTAGGTTGCTGCTGTTTCGGCTCTTCAATCTGTGGCAGCATTCCGTCCAGAACTTCACCTTTGAAGATCCAAACTTTAATACCAATCACACCATATTGAGTGTGACTTTCAGAGGTTGAATAGTCGATATCAGCACGCAGTGTGTGCAAAGGTACACGACCTTCGCGATACCACTCAGAGCGCGCAATCTCAGCACCGCCTAAACGGCCACTAACTTCAACTTTGATACCTTGAGCACCAATACGCATTGCGTTTTGTACCGCACGCTTCATCGCGCGACGGAACATAACACGACGCTCTAATTGCTGTGCAATTGAGTCAGCAACTAACTTGGCATCTAGCTCAGGTTTACGGATCTCAGCGATGTTAATTTGAGCAGGAGTGCCAGCCAGTTTTGAAACGGCAGCACGCAATACTTCAACGTCTTCACCTTTCTTACCAATCACAACACCTGGACGGGCAGTGTGAATAGTAACGCGGATGCTTTTCGCTGGGCGTTCAATAACAATCTTAGATACTGACGCAGCTTGCAGTTTGTCTGCAAGATACTTACGCACTTCCCAGTCGCTGTTCAGGTTATTTGCATAATCTGACTTATCTGCGTACCAGGTAGAGATCCAAGGCTTGGTGATACCCAGACGGATACCATTAGGATGTACTTTCTGTCCCATTGCTCTCTCCTAGCGATCTGATACAACCACAGTGATGTGGCTGGTACGCTTCATGATACGATCAGCGCGGCCTTTAGCACGTGGCATGATACGCTTCATAGTTGGACCCTCGTCAACGAAGACGGCGCCTACTTTTAGCTCATCAATATCCGCGCCTTCGTTGTGTTCGGCGTTTGCGATAGCTGAGTCAAGTACTTTTTTAACCAGTACGGCGGCTTTCTTTGGGCTGAAAGTCAAAATTTCGAGGGCCTTAGCAACAGGCAAACCACGAATTTGATCAGCAACGAGACGAGCCTTCTGCGCAGACGTACGGGCAAAACGATGTTTAGCTAAAACTTCCATCTTATTCCTCCCGTATTAACGCTTCTTCGCTTTCTTATCAGCAGCATGGCCGCGATAAGTGCGAGTTGGTGAGAATTCACCAAGTTTGTGGCCGATCATTTCGTCAGTTACGAACACAGGAACGTGCTGACGACCATTATGGACAGCGATGGTCAAACCAATCATATTTGGAATGATCATAGAGCGACGTGACCAAGTCTTAATAGGCTTCTTGTCACCTGCTTCCATCGCTTTCTCTACCTTCTTCAGCAAGTGCAGGTCAATGAAGGGACCTTTCTTGAGAGAACGTGGCATGGCGAATCCTCTTACTATTTATTACGACGACGTACGATGTACTTGTCAGTGCGCTTGTTACTACGAGTCTTATAACCCTTAGTTGGCACACCCCATGGAGTCACTGGGTGACGACCACCAGAAGTACGGCCTTCACCACCACCGTGTGGATGGTCTACCGGGTTCATTGCAACACCGCGAACTGTTGGGCGAACGCCTCTCCAGCGCTTAGCACCTGCTTTACCTAACTGGCGTAGCATGTGTTCGGCATTACCAACTTCACCAAATGTTGCGCGGCAATCAACTGGCACTTTGCGCATTTCGCCAGAGCGAAGACGTAAAGTGGCATATGCGCCATCACGAGCAACAACTTGTACATAAGCACCCGCTGAACGCGCGATCTGAGCACCTTTACCAGGCTTCATTTCTACAGCGTGCACAACAGAACCTACTGGAATGTTGCGCAGTGGCATTGCGTTACCGGTTTTGATTTCGGCTTCAACACCAGACTGGATCTTGTCGCCAGCTTGCATGCCTTTGGCAGCAAGGATGTAACGACGCTCACCATCCGCATACAGTACTAGAGCGATGTGCGCAGTACGGTTTGGATCGTATTCCAGACGCTCAATTTTTGCAGGGATACCATCTTTATCGCGTTTAAAGTCGATTAAACGGTAGTGCTGCTTGTGACCGCCACCAACGTGACGAACAGTGATACGGCCAGTATTGTTACGGCCACCACTTTTAGATTTTTTCGCCAACAGGCCAGCAAAAGGTTTACCCTTGTGCAGGTCAGAGTTCACCACTTTAACAACGTGGCGACGACCTGGAGAGGTTGGCTTACACTTAATAACTGCCATGATAATTCTCCTTTGCTTACTCAGCGCCGCCGACGAAATCGATGTCAGCACCAGCAGCTAAAGTCACGTAGGCTTTTTTCCAATCGCTACGACGGCCAGTACGGCCACCAGTACGTTTAGTTTTGCCTTTGCTCACTAAAGTGCGAACTGATTCGACTTCAACTTCAAATAGCTTAGCAACAGCAGCTTTAATTTCAGCTTTAGTTGCATCGATAGCTACGCGGAAAACAACAGTGTTGTGCTTCTCAGCATTCACAGTGCTCTTTTCAGAGATGTGAGGTGCCAGAATTACTTTTAGCAAACGTTCTTCGCGGATCATCATGCTAGCATCTCCTCGATTTGCTTAACTGCATCAGCAGTCACAAGCACTGTGTTGAACGCGATCAGACTTACTGGGTCTAGACCTGCAACGTCACGAACGTCAACCTTGTACAGGTTGCGAGCTGCTAAGAATAAATTCTCGTCAACTTCTGAAGTCACAATTAACACGTCTTCTAAGTTCATTGCTTTCAGTTTAGCTTTCAGCTCTTTAGTTTTAGGAGCTTCAACGCTGAATGATTCAACAACAACCAGACGGTCTTGACGTACCAGTTCAGACAGAATGCTTTTCAGCGCGCCGCGGTACATCTTCTTGTTAACTTTTTGGCTGTGATCTTGAGTTTTAGCAGCGAAAGTTACGCCACCGCCACGCCAGATTGGGCCCTTAACACCACCCGCACGAGCGCGGCCAGTGCCTTTTTGGCGCCATGGCTTTTTGCCAGAGCCAGTTACTTCCGCACGAGTCTTTTGAGCACGAGTGCCCTGACGCGCGTTTGCAGCGTATGCTACAACTACCTGATGAACCAGTGCCTCGTTAAAGTCACGGCCGAAGGTAGTTTCGGAAACTTCAAGAGCGCTTTGCGCGTCTTTCAATACCAATTCCATTACTATCTCCTCAGACCTTAAGCTTTAACTGCAGGCTTGATGATCAGGTCGCCATTAGTTGCGCCCGGAACAGCACCTTTAACCAGTAGCAGGTTACGTTCAACATCTACACGTACAACGTCTAGATTTTGAGTAGTAACACGCTCGGCACCCATATGGCCTGACATTTTCTTGCCTTTAAATACGCGACCAGGCGTTTGGTTCTGACCGATAGAACCGTTCGAACGGTGCGACAAAGAGTTACCGTGCGTCATATCTTGAGTACGGAAGTTCCAACGCTTAACACCGCCTTGGAAGCCTTTACCTTTTGATTGACCAGTAACGTCAACTTTCGCTACATCAGCGAAGATACCTACGTTTAGCTCAGCACCAACTTCAATGCCTTCGCCTTCACCGTCTGCCAGACGCAGTTCCCACAGTCCACGACCGGCTTCTACGCCGCTCTTAGCAAAGTGACCTGCTTCTGGTTTAGTGATGCGATTGGCTTTTTTGGTACCAGTAGTAACTTGAAGTGCGCGGTAGCCGTCAGTTTCTAAAGTTTTCACTTGAGTAACACGGTTGCCAGCAACTTCAATTACTGTAACAGGTATAGAAACACCATCTTCAGTGAAGATGCGAGTCATACCAACTTTACGACCAATAAGACCGATAGCCATCTCTCAAACCTCTTCTAAGGATCTCAATTAACCCAAGCTAATCTGTACGTCGACACCAGCCGCAAGATCTAAACGCATTAGAGCGTCTACAGTCTTTTCAGTTGGCTCTACGATGTCAACCAGGCGCTTGTGAGTACGTAATTCGTACTGGTCACGAGCATCTTTATTAACGTGCGGAGAGATCAAAACGGTATAACGCTCTTTGCGCGTAGGTAGTGGAATAGGACCACGTACTTGGGCGCCAGTACGCTTAGCAGTTTCAACGATTTCCGCTGTAGACTGATCAATTAAGCGATGATCAAACCCTTTTAAGCGGATACGGATTCTTTGGTTCTGCATTGACCAGAGCTCCTAAAATGGACACATAAAAAATCACCCTCTAGCTTCTTCCTTACTGGAAAAGCAGAGCGAGATGATTTAACCGTTCGACTCCCAATCGGAGCCGCTATGATAATGATAAGTTCAAATACTTGTCATTTAATTCGTTAACCTAGGTTAACGAGGGGGCCATTATACTCATCTGAAATCAGATTTCAAGCCCGCTGTGTAAATAGTCATCAAAAACTATTCAACGTCAGAGTGGCGAGCATTTTACACAAATTTCAGAATAACACCAGCCCAAAATAAAAAAGGAAGCCTAAGCTTCCTTTTTTCTAATCACAATTGCTATTACGCAATGATCTTAGCTACAACACCAGCGCCTACTGTACGGCCACCTTCACGAATTGCGAAGCGT
>NZ_JAMDJP010000049.1:0-24990 GCF_023475945.1 Shewanella sp. 8A | reverse complement strand
CATCCCGAACTCAGAAGTGAAACGCAATCGCGCCGATGGTAGTGTGGGGTCTCCCCATGTGAGAGTAGGTCATCGCCAAGCGCCTAATTAAACAATGAAGCCAGCTGAATAAGCTGGCTTTTTTGTTTTTGATGTTTTCAGTTTCTGCTTTTTTCACTTTTACATTCTCCCTTAGATACCATTTCAGATTGGGTTACTCTAAAAATTTAGGTGGCCAATAAAAAGAGCAACCTAGGATGCTCTATTCTGAATTGGGGTTAGCGTGACCATGCTAGTTTGCTGCTGCGCAAAAAGTAACGAATAAGCTTATTGCCCATTAATTTTGGCTTTGAACTTTGCTTTAGTGACGTCATCGGCGAGTTGATACCAATAATCCAGCATATGGCTGATTTCGGCTTGAGTTGGTGAATCAGGCGCTGTGCTTTGTGTTATTGCAGCTGTGGATGCGACTGCTGTAATGGTAACTATAGTGGACGTCGCAGAAGCGGTGGCAGGCAGAGTTGGTGCACTCGTTGTCGCTGATACTTGAGGCTGAGTGGTAAACGTTATCGAGGCGGGATGTTGTCCCTGATTATACTGAAAGATTTCCTGCTCGAAGTTTCGGCCTATCTGTAACCCGTTTTTCACTAATCTATCTTGGTCGAACGCAATCACTTGATTATGCTTATCTAAAAGCATGAGTAATGGTAACTCATCGAATTGCTTTGCAGCCTTAGCCGAATCTATATTGGGCAGTTTGAGATGTAATTCTTGGTCTGTTTGATTAAAGCGAATGATCAGCACGTCCGATTGATAGCGTACTGAATTTGCCTGTTTACGGTATTGAGCATTGTAGCGAAAAGCGATTTGGTTCAATCCATTACTTAGCGTAACAGGTGAGGTGTTTAATGGCTTTTGTCCATTTACGGTGAGCAGCTCGACATCGCTTGGAAGCTGTAGAATGACTTCGGCACAAACGGGTTGTAGGCTGGCAAGCAGTATGGTTGATGCACACAGTATAGAAGGGGATTTCATAAGCTTTCTCTTCGTTTATATCACGTATTAATGATAAGTGAGATAACGGATTACACAAAACCTTAGATGGCAAAGGAATAAACTCATTTAGTTTATTTTGTTAAGGTTTAGAGCATGCAGGGATGAAACTAAAAGAAAAGGCTCACGAAGAGCCTTTTCTGATCCAAAGCACGAAGCTAGGTTAAACCTAATTCTTTTTAACTTAATCTAAGTGGAAGTAACGCAAATTACTTTGCTTTATCTTGGCTTAGGTTGATGCGGTACACGGCAAAACCGAGTTCATCTTTACTCAGTTTGGTCATTTCGCGTTGTTTATTCGCTTCAATAAAGGTTGCGGCTTTATCGCTATCTTGGGTTTGGAAGCGAATATCAAGGGTCACATTCGTGTTGATGGTTTTGAAATCCCAGTTGTAGTCAGCACTTGGGTTTACCATGCCTTCGTACTTGCCTGTTGCTTCATTGTACTTAGATTGCGCCGTGATATAGGCCGCTAAGGCTTCACGGTTGGTATCTGGCAGTTCCAGAACCACATGGTCACTGCCTGTACCGGCGAACTTACCACCAAAGGCGCGATAGTTATTTGAGGCCACGATAAATTCTTTGGCTGCAAATTCTTCGCCAGTGAATACTTTGCCATTTTCATCGGTATAGCTTAAATCGACGATACGGTTAGCATTGGCGTTGACAACAGCGCAGTCACGGTCGAATTTACTTGGTTGAGTGACATCAATTTTATAAGTTAAACCATCGAGTACGTCGAAGTTGTAGGTTGGATGACCGTCCCAGTTGATTAACTCCTGTGGCGTTGTTTTACTTGGGTCGATTTGCTTAAACTGGTTAGCGGAACATTCCAGCCAGTCTTTCAGCTCTGCGCCTGTGGCCTTTACCGCCACCATGGTATTAGGGTAGAGATAAAGATCGGCAGCATTTTTAAAGGTCAATGCGCCTTTATCCACTTGCACGTATTGGTCTGCATCGCTGGTTGTGCCATGGCGTCCGCCGGCTTTGAATGGCGCTGAGGCCGATAATACAGGCAGATCTTTTAACGCCTCTGGGAGTTTGGCTTTTACGTTGGCTATTTGTGCATCGGAAACGATTTGCACCGTTGGATCGTCCTGCACTAAGGTCAAGAAGCTATACATATCGGCGGCAGCAACCCCAATTGGCTCATCTACGAAGGCAAGTGTGCCTTGGTGCTCGGCGGCGACTGCATCATGAATGGCAGCGTCTGCTTCCACTAATGGCGTTTTAGTTGCGCCATCATAGATAGGACGAGCCTTAGTCGTTGCACTAAGTACCATCCATTTACCGTCTTTACGCTCTAGTTTAAAGTCAACCACACCTAAGTTATCACCCCAACGTCCAGGCATTACGGCTGGGACGCCGTTTAATAGACCCTTAGTCACATCTGTATTAGGTAGGTCGGCATATTTGGCATCGGGGAAGATGGAGTGGCTGTGACCAAACATAATGGCATTAATATCTTTTACATTCGTTAACGCGTAGGTAGCGTTTTCCGCCATTGGATCGCCAGGATTCTCTGTTGAACCGATACCAGAGTGGGGGATCGCGATAATCAAATCAGCGCCTTTCGCCTTCATTTCAGGCACATATTTCTTTGCTGTCTCGACGATATCTTCAACCTTAACTTTGCCAGTAAGATTTTGTTTATCCCACAATAAAATTTGTGGTGGCACAAAACCAATATAACCAATCTTAATGGTTTGGTTATTTCCTTCGCTATCGACGATTTGTTTTTCTTTAATGATATATGGGGTGAATAAATGCTCACCTTTTTTCACATTATTCCAACAACCGTTTTCATCAGCACAATATACGTTGGCGTTAATATAAGGAAATTTAGCACCATGAAGTGATTTATTTAAAAAATCTAAACCATAGTTAAATTCGTGATTCCCGATATTCCCCACTTCATAATCTAGTAGGTTCATCGCTTTATAAGCCGGGTGAACATCACCCATTTGCAGACCGACTTTAGCCATATAGTCGCCCATTGGACTGCCTTGAAGCAGGTCACCGTTATCAACGAGCACACTGTTTTTGGACTCCTGACGAGCCGCATGAATTAAACTTGCGGTACGTGCGAGGCCAATTGTTGGATCGACTTTGCCGTTGTAGTAGTTGAAATCCATGATATTCGTGTGCAGATCGGTAGTTTCTAGTACACGTAAATCCGCTTGAACAATTGGCTCATCATCTGAGCCACAGGCGCTTACACCAAGGGCGGCAGTGATCATCACTGCGAGTAGTTTTTTATTTAACATAGTTTTCTCTATTTATATTTATGTGCCCCTAATACATGCTCTATTTTTGAGCATGTCCATCATCCAGTTAACTTATATTCTGAAACTGTTCTGAAAACGATTAGTTACAGAAGCATTAAGTTAACGAACAGGATTATAAAGACATTTGATGATCTGAATGTGACATTAATTGGATAAAGGCTGTATTAAATTGTGACAATGAATTTGATTGGTTAAATTACAGTCGATATATGACGTGATTTTTGTTTGTCTGTTGGATAAACACTTGGATTGGTTGTTTGTTAAAAATAATTAATATTTGTTATTTAAATGGTTTGATTTTAAGCCGGTTTTTATATCGTTATCGCGTTAACCTTTAGCGTTTTTATAATTGTTCTTAGGTAACTTATTATTTTTAAATTAAATTATTTTTATATTTATCATGTTGTTTATGATTTTTGTTATTCAGATGTAATGTGGGCATGGCAGTGGTGCTCGCTTGATGATGTTATTTGAGGTTCGTCACACATAAAGCGATACAATTTAGCCTTGAATACGTTGGTCGAAAGCTTGGCTGAATGGCGGTTAACTTGCTAAGGTTGTGCATCGACGACAGTGCCTTGAAGATGCACTCGTTGGAAGAGAAGCCAAAATCCGTTACTCGCACCTTTCACTTAAAAAATATAAAGACAGGGCAGTGACACTTAAGGGAGTTAATATGCGTAAGTCTGTTATTTTTACCGCTGTTACCGCGGCGTTGTTATTGGGCGCCTGTTCTGAAAATTCTGCTGTAAATACTGAAGCTACTAATGCTGTCGCAGCCAAAGCTGCTTCAACACCAGCTCAAATAGATGCGACCAATGTGTTATTAAGTAAGAGTCCATTACAAGATCAAGCACCACAGTTTAATTTGATCAAGAGCTCGGATTATGCCCCCGCCTTTGCGCAGGGGATAAAAGAGCACGAGGCTGAAATCGCCGCCATTATTGGCAATAAACAGGCACCGACCTTTGAGAATACCATTTTAGCTATGGAAACGTCGGGTGGGTTGTTGACTCGAGTGTCACGCACCTTCTTTAACCTCGCGGGTTTGATCTCCGATGATAATTTTCAAAAAACGGAGGCGGATTTAGCGCCTAAGTTATCGGCTCATCGCGATAACATTTATTTAGATCCAAGCTTATTTGCACGTGTTGAAACCGTGTATCTACAACGTGACACGTTAAATGCTGAAGATAAGCGCCTAGTCGAGTTTTATTACGATCAGTTTGTGCGTGCAGGGGCCAAATTATCCGATGCCGATAAAGCCCAAATGCGTGATTTCAACGCTGAGTTGGCCACCCTAGCGACTGAGTTTTCCCAAAACAGTTTAAAGTCATTTAAAGACGATGTGATTGTCGTGACCGACAAGGCACAGCTAGACGGTTTATCTGATAGTGAAATCGCGACCTTAGCGGCCGCAGCGCAAGCAGCGCAAGCAGCGGGTAAAACGGGTTACTTGATTACCTTAGTGAACACGACGCGTCAGCCTATTTTAGCCAGTTTAAATAATCGTGAACTGCGCCAAAAAGTCTGGGAAACCTCGGCCCACCGTGCCGTTGCTAGCAATGGCCCTTTAATCGTGAAGATGGCGCAGCTGCGCGCCAAGAAAGCCAATTTACTCGGCTTTGATACTTGGGCTGCCTATGCCGTGGCCGACCAAATGGCTAAAACGCCAAGCGCAGTGTATGAAATTTTAGATGACTTGGCGCCTAAGGCGTTGGCTCACGCTAAGGCCGATGCGGCGGATATCCAAGCTGAAATCAAAAAAGCTGGCGGCAATTTTGAATTGCAACCTTGGGATTGGGCTTATTACGCCGAGAAAGTGCGCCAACAAAAGTATGCCCTCGACGAGAGCAGCATCAAACCTTATTTTGAATTCAATTCAGTGCTCAAGGATGGTTTGTTCTTCGCAATGAACAAACTCTACGGCATTAGCATTAAACCTCGCACCGATTTACCAGTATGGCATAGCGATGTGCTCGCCTTTGAGGTTTTCGATAAAGACAACAGCTCAATTGGCCTGTTCTATCTCGACCCTTATGCCCGTGAAGGCAAGGGCGGCGGCGCTTGGATGGATGAGTTTGTCACTCAGAGCGGGCTACTCGGTACTAAACCGGTTGTGTATAACGCCCTGAATATCCCGAAACCTGCTGACGGCCCAACCTTGATGACCTTCGATGAAGTGACCACTATGTTCCATGAATTTGGTCATGCGGTGCACGGTTTATTCTCCAAGGTGAAATACCCGAGTGTGGCAGGTACCTCTACGGCGCGCGACTTTGTGGAGTTTCCGTCTCAAGTTAACGAAGATTGGAACATTGACCCAGCAGTCATTGCCAATTACGCCAAGCACTATCAAACTGGTGAACCTATTCCTAAAGCCTTACTCGATAAAATCTTAGCCTCGAATAAATTTGGTCAAGGTTTTGATACCGTTGAGTATTTAGCGGCTGCATTACTGGATATGGAATGGCACTCGATTGGTGCCGACACCCAAATCAAGGATGTGGAACAGTTTGAGCATCAAGTGTTAGCCAAACATGGCCTCGATTTCGCGCCGATCCCACCGCGTTATAAGTCGAGCTATTTTAGCCATGCCTTCTCGGGTGGCTATTCAGCCGGTTATTACGCTTACCTGTGGACAGAAGTGTTTGCCGCCGATGCCTTCGCCTATATGGGCCAACATGGGGGCTTAAAAGCTGAAAACGGCGATAAGTTCCGTGAAGCGGTATTGTCTAAAGGCAACAGCGAAGATTTGATGCAGAATTACATCCACTTTACTGGTCAAAAACCTACGACCGATGCCTTATTAAAACGTCGTGGTTTAGTCGACTAAGCGAGTCATTGTAAAAAGGGCCAAAGGCTTGGTAGGGCAACCTATCAAGCCTTTTTTACACTATTGTTTTTCGATAATCTTTACTCTAAAATCCTGCCACATTTGACTGTGGGATAACTTCTTTATCCCGTATCGACGCCCCTCGAAAATCAGGCTCAGTTTCCCCTCCTTTGAGCCCTTGAGTACAGCTAAAGCGTAGCCTCTTTATATTGGATGTAGCATTAATGGTTTCGCAATTAAGTGAAGCAGTGCTGGATGTGATCGCTGACGCCTTGGTAGACAAAGGCTATATCTTTTTACCCGAGTTAGTTCCTAGTCATATAAGCCAAGTATTGCTGGAAAAAGTTCGAACAACAGAAATACATGAGTTGAAAGCGGCATCCATCGGACGTGGTGCAGAACAACAACTTAACCCCGATATTCGTCGTGATCGGATTCGGTGGTTAGAGGAGCAGCATGAGCCTGATTCACTCTATTTGGATTTGATGATGCAATTAAAGGATGGACTCAATCGTCGCTTATTTATGGGGTTGTTTGACTATGAAAGTCATTATGCTGTGTATCAACCCGGCGCTTTTTATAAGAAGCATGTGGATGCGCTAAAAGGCAGTCAAAACCGCATCTTAACCACGGTGTTTTTCTTAAATCCGGATTGGACGCCAGCAGACTGCGGCGAGCTGATTATTTACGATGAAGCCGATAATGTGATTGAACGTATAGCGCCAAAAATGGGGCATTTTGTGATTTTCTTAAGCGAGCGTTTTCCCCATGAGGTGACAAAAACCTTGGCGCAACGTAACAGTATTGCCGGTTGGTTTAGGGTGAGCACCAGCATGCATGGCTTTTAAAAGGGCTAAAAAAACCACCTTAGTTAAGGTGGTTTTTTGTATACAGTGATTCAATCCAAGGTATTAGGCTAACGATGCTTGAGTATCTTTGGCATTAAACTGTTCAATATCCAACTCATTTTCTGATTTACCAATCACAACGGCAGTCATCATATCGCCAGTTACGTTCGTCGCGGTGCGGATCATATCGATAATACGGTCGATTGCGGCGATAAAGGCAATACCTTCGAGCGGTAACCCAATCACACCTAAGGTCACTGTTAACATCACCATTGCGCTGCCTGGCACGCCGGCAGTACCGACAGAGGCAACCGTGGCGGTGACGGCAATCATCACATAATCTAAAGTATCGAGTGGAATGCCATAAATCTGCGCGATAAAAATCGCCGAAATTGCAGGATAGATACCACCACAGCCATCCATGTTCATAGTGGCACCGAGCGGCATAACAAAGGCGCTGTAGCGCTTAGAAACGCCCATGGTTTCAACCGCTCTAGTGCTGGCTGGCAACGTGCCAAAGCTTGAAGAGGTACTAAAAGCCACTAATTGCGCAGGCATAGCCTTGCGGAAAAATTGCATAGGGCTTAAGCCTGCAAATTTCACAAAGCCACCATACACAAAAATCATATGTATCAGGGCTGCAATATAGATTGCGGCGATAAACTTACCTAGAGGCAATAGGGTCGATAAACCGTATTCACCCACCACCCAAGCCATTAAGCCAAATACACCAATTGGGGTGAGTTTTAACACCATGCGAGTCAGTTGAAACATCACTTCGGCGCCCGCTTCAATTGTGCGTTTAAGCGGCTCAGCCTTCTCGCCGACCTTGTTGATGGCAATCCCAACTAAAGCGGCAAACACAATAATTTGCAGTACTTTACCTTCGGCCAGTGAGGCAAATGGATTGACAGGGATCATATCGAGTAGCACCTGCGCAAACCCGGGTATATTGCGCTCACGGACTTCAGTGGTGGCCAGTTGCATCGTGCCGCCCATATCAATAAGCGAACCAACGGCTAAGCCGATTAACGAGGCGATTGTACCTGTTAGCATAAACATGCCTAAGGTCTTAAGGCTTAAGCGTTTTAGATTGGTTTGAGAGCCTAGCGAGGTAATACTTACCACGATAGCGCAGAAGACCAGTGGCGCAACTAGCATTTTTATCGCGCTAATAAATAGATCGCCAAGCGGTTTAAGCACAGTTGCGCTTTCGCCTAATAACACGCCAACGAGCGCACCTAAGATAAAGCCTGTGAGGACTTTTTGCCAAAAAGGGATGCGGCTAATAGTTTGAAGGATCATGCGTTTTCCAAAAATATATCATTACAAGCCCATAGACCTGAGATGCTAGTATGTGTATCCACTTGAAGTAAATGAACTTATACCAAGCGGCGCGTCAGGTACAGGACAATTTCTGCCATTAAAGGCATTGTATCGGCAGTGACAGGGTTATAACAAACCGATTTTCTTATAACTTATTGTGATAAATGAGTTTGTTGTGAAATAGTTGGTTTTTACATTGTTTTAACGTCAAAGTTGTAACCCAATATTTAATGTAAAAAATTATTAATTTCATAGAGTAAGTTTTTATGTCGGACTTAATTGTCATGTTTTCGGGAGCTTTTTTGGCGGCCACCTTGTTACCGGGTGGATCTGAAGTTTTGCTCGTCGCCCTGTTAAATAAAGTCCCGCAAGCTTGGTTAGTATTAGTTGCTGTAGCCAGTATTGGTAATACCTTAGGGGCGATGACAAGTTTTTATCTTGGACGTTTAGGGCGGTTTGCTAAGTCCCCTGAGGCATTGAGTGAAGGCAAACATGCCAAAGCCTTAACACTTATCGAGCGTTATGGCGTGTGGTCCTTATTACTGTCGTGGGCACCGATTATCGGGGATATATTATGTTTACTTGCGGGTTGGTTAAAGCTACCCATGTTACCCGCGTTGAGCATGATTTTTATCGGTAAAACAGTTCGTTATCTTATGGTAGCTGCAGTGACATTACACTGGCTTGGTTGATTTATTAACGGAGTTGTTCGGTTAAAGGGCGGGATTTAGTAAAGGAAGTCATTGTATTAATTGGAACTTTACTGATATTTAAGCGTCTTAAGTGATTGTGGATAAAAGGTTTTGAGCTGAGCTAATTTTTAGCCCATTGATGTATAAGGGGAATACTTTGAAAAAATGGATACTAGCGGTTGCGATTTCCGCTGCACTTGCAGGCTGTGCCTCTGAAACTTCAACCCAAATACCTACAGGTATAAGGTTAATTGAAAATGTGCAACTCACAGATTCACAAGTCGGTATTCCCTATAAAAAATATCAGCTTGCTAATGGCCTTACCGTAATTTTGCATCAGGATCGCTCTGATCCTCTAGTGCATGTTGATGTGACTTATCATGTCGGCTCAGCTCGTGAGCTTGCCGGCCGCTCAGGATTCGCCCACTTATTTGAACATATGATGTTCCAAGGCTCAGAGCACGTTGCCGATGAGCAGCATTTTGAGGTGGTGACCGAGGCGGGTGGAATGCTTAACGGTTCCACTAATACTGATAGAACCAACTATTTTGAGACAGTCCCTAGCAATCAGCTCGAAAAAATGCTGTGGCTTGAGTCTGACCGTATGGGCTTTTTATTGCCAGCGCTGACCAGTGAGAAATTTGAAGTGCAGCGTGAGACGGTAAAAAATGAGCGCGCTCAACGGATTGATAATCAACCCTATGGCCGAATGAGCGAGCGTTTTAATCAAGCTATGTTTCCAGTTGGGCATCCATATTCCTGGCCTGTTATTGGCTGGCCTGAGGATCTTAACCGCGCCACAGTGGATGATGTTAAGCACTTTTTCCAGCGCTGGTACGGCCCTAATAATGCCACGCTGACGATTGGTGGCGATTTTGATGAGCAGCAAGCTTTAGCTTGGGTTAATAAATACTTTGGCGAAATCCCCCGAGGCCCAGAGGTTCAGTCCGAACCTAAGACCTTAGTTACGCTTGATAAGACCCGCTATATTTCGATGGAGGATAACGTACATTTACCGCTGATCCGTATAGGTTTTCCGACCGTGTATGCCAGTCATCCCGATGAGGCTGCGCTGGATTTATTAGCCAATATTTTAGGTGGGGGGAAAACCTCATTAATCTATAAAAATCTGGTGAAGGATGGTTATGCAGTGCAGGCCAGCGTGAGCCAACCCTGTCAGGAGTTGGCATGCCAGATGTCGATTTACGCCCTAGCTAATCCACAAAAAGGGACGACGCTTGCTGAGCTTGAGCAGCGGATCTTGGCATCTATTAATGAGTTCGAGCAGCGCGGCGTGACCGACGAAGACTTGCAAAAAGTAAAAGTCCAGTTTGAGGCCGATAGCATATTTGGTCTGCAAAGTGTCAAAGGAAAAGTATCGACTTTGGCGCTAAATCAAACCTTATTTGGTGAGCCGAATAAAATAGCTTCTGACCTTGCTCGTTACGCTAACGTCACTAAGGACGATGTGATGCGCGTATTTAAAAAATACATCAAAGACAAACCTATGGTGGTGATGAGTGTGGTGCCGCAGGGTATGAAGGCCTTAGTTGCCCATCCCGATAACTTCACTGCCCAAACGCTGCCGGTCGCCCAAACGGCGGTTGAAGGTGAATTACCTACCGCTAAATTGGTTTCAAGCTTTGATCGTTCAAAAATGCCCGCAACGGGGGCTGCGCCTGTGCTGAAAGTGCCACAAATCTGGACCAGTAAGTTAGCCAATGGCATTGAAGTGATGGGCACTCAAAGCGCCGAGACACCAACGGTTGAGTTGGTGATTTATCTTAACGGTGGTCATCGACTCGTCCCCGTCGAAAAGGCGGGACTGGCAAGCTTAACTGCGGAAATGCTCAATGAATCGACCCAAAAGCGTAGCAGTGAACAATTGTCACAGGCGCTTGAGATGTTAGGTAGCACGGTCGATTTTAGTGCTTCGGAATATCAAAGCACGATTAAAGTTTCAGCGCTCACCGAGCATTTGGATGAAACCTTAGCCATCTTAGAAGAAAAGCTATTTATGCCAGCCTTCGATGAGGCCGATTTTACTCGCGTGAAGCAGCAACAATTACAGCAAATTCAACATATGCAGTCTGATCCTAGCTATCAGGCCAATGCTGCGCTGTATAGCTTGCTCTATGGTAACAATAACGCCCTTGGGGTGAGTGATGCGGGAACGTTAGATTCAGTAGCCGCGCTGACACTTGCGGATGTGAAAGCATTTTACGCCGAGCAGTATCGTGGTGCTAATGCCAAAATTATTACTGTGGCAAATCTGCCTGAAAGCGCATTGTTATCAAAACTTGCAGGATTAAGTCAATGGCAAGGTGATGCCAGTGTATTGCCGCCGCTCAAATCATTCCCTGCTCTTAAAGGGGGCACTATTTATGTGATTGATAAACCCGGCGCTGCACAGTCGGTGATCAATATTGCGAAACGCGCCTTACCCTATGATGCAACAGGCAATTATTTTAAATCGTATTTAATGAACTACCCTCTTGGGGGGGCTTTTAATAGTCGTATTAACCTTAACCTACGTGAGAATAAGGGCTATACCTATGGCGCGCGTACAAGTTTCTCGGGAGCGGGTGAAGCGGGGGAGTTTATCGCCTCTAGCGATGTGCGTACTGATGTAACTGCTAAAGCCTTAAATGAGTTTATTAAAGAAATCAAAGCTTATCAGCAGCAAGGGATGACTGATGCGGAGCTGACCTTTATGCGAAACTCGGTTTCCCAAGGGCAGGCGTTGGATTATGAGACGCCTTATCAGAAGGCGGGTTTTATGCGGATGATTCAGCGTTATCAATTAAGCCAAGATTTTACTACCGAGCAGGACAAAATTATAAATACTGTAACAAAAGATGAACTCAATGCCCTCGCGGCTTCCGAGCTAGATATCTCACAAATGATCATCTTGGTTGTGGGTGACAAGGCTAAAATTGAAGCGGATTTAGCAACTTTAGGCTATCCAATTGAAACTTTAGTATTGTAAATTAGCTTTTTGGCCTTATATATATCTAACAAACCCAAAGATACGAGTTTCAACCTCTTTAGGTTGTTTGGGTATAAATTGCAGACAAGTTAATCGTGCAGCACAAAGTGGCTGTTGTCTAAAGTGTTAAAGTGTATGACGGTGACAGCATTAGCTGTCACCGTCCGCGTTTAATCGCAGAAGAATGTAATTTGGCTTGCCCCATGGACAGGTTTAGATTTATTTTGAGGCGTATTTTGAAAGATAAGCCTCAAAATAAAGGTCTGACTGTTAACCTTGTCGCGATAGCGAACCACCAATCAGAGAAGCGCAAATTGAAGCCATTCAATGAATTAGTACAACATTTCTCGGACGCTCAAGGGCGCGCCGCACTCCTTGGCATGCAACGTGGAATTGAGCGTGAGGCGCTACGTATTGATGAATCTGGCTACCTTGCGCTAGATGGTCACCCCATCGAGTTAGGGTCGGCCTTGACTCACTCGCGTATTACAACTGACTACAGTGAAGCACTGCTTGAATTTATTACTCCGGTGAATAATCAGGTTGAGCCGCTATTGCAAGGCTTGACCCAGACCCATGCCTATAGTGTGCGGCATTTGCATGGTCAGCGTCTTTGGCCCGTGAGCATGCCCTGCTATGTAAAAGATGAGGCGAATATCCCCATTGCTCGGTACGGTACGTCGAACACGGGTAAGATGAAAACCTTGTATCGTAAGGGCTTAACTTATCGTTACGGCGCTTTGATGCAGATTATTTCTGGGGTGCATTTTAACTTCTCGGTATCGCGGGAATTGTGGCAACGCCTCTATGAACTGAGCGATAAAGGCTTGAGCTTTGAGGATTTTATCTCCGAGTCTTACTTTGGACTTATCCGCAATTATCGCCGTTTGGTCTGGGTGTTGCCTTATTTGTTTGGCGCCTCTCCAGCGTTGTGTAGCTCATTTATCAAGGGTCAAAAGACCGATTTACGTTTTGAAAAGTCGGGACGCGGCACACTGTATTTACCCTATGCAACGTCGCTACGGATGAGCGATTTGGGCTATACCAATAAAGAGCAAGAAGATCTCAATATTAGTTATAATTCTCTGCCTGAGTATTTGGCGGGGATTAAAGCGGCAATTAAGATGCCATCGGCAAATTTTGCCAATATTGGCGTCAAGGTGGATGGTGAATATCGTCAACTCAATGCTAATGTGCTGCAAATTGAAAACGAATTTTACTCGCCTATCCGCGCTAAACGGGTGACAAAAAGTGGTGAGAAACCCTCTGAAGCCCTTGCCCGCGCAGGGGTGGAATATATTGAGGTACGTGCATTAGATGTGAACCCTTTTAGCCCGATTGGGATTGAGGCTAGCCAAGTGCGTTTCCTCGACTTGTTCTTACTCTATTGTTTATTAACAGATTCTCCTAAATCAGATGCGGCAGAGGAAGCTCGTTTAAGTGCTAACTTAAAGTCAGTTGTGCTTGAAGGCCGTAAACCAGGGCTTGAACTGATGACCGATTCGGGTACGCGGCCATTGCAGACGTGGCTCTTGGATCTCTTTGAGCATTTGGACTCATTGGCTAAGTTACTCGATGGTGATAAACACGATTACCAAGTGGCCTTAGCCCATTGGCGTGAAGCTGTAAATGACCCACAAAAAACCTTGTCGGGCCAAGTGCTTCAGCAATTGGTAACCAAGGGGCAAGATCATGGGCAGTGGGTGATGTCATTGGCACAGCAATATCATCAATATTTTATGGATTACCCCTTATCAGCTGAGGTTGTCAGCGATTATCAAGCTGAGGCACAAGCATCGCTTAACAAGCAAGCGGACATCGAAGCGGCGCAAAGTGCGGTATCCTTTGATGATTATCTGACTGACTATTTCGGCGCGCCAGCCTAATGAGTCAAGGTGTGAAGATGCGGACATTTATTCTCGCTGCCAGTTTGCTTGGGTCTACTGCGTTACTCTCAGGTTGCGCTTCATCCCCTGAAGATGATTTAAGTTGTGGTACGGTATCGGGCTATTTACAACCCGATGCTAGTACCCATTGGTATCGAGTGGTGGTGACTCATCTAGATGGTAAGCCTGTGGTCTCAAAGCCTAATTATCAATTAGCACCTGGGGAATATGAGTTTACCGTTGCCGAGTTAATTGATGCTCCATCCCTTGGGGTGTCCCTTAGCGCGCGAACGCCAAAAACCTTTACGTTAGTGGTCGAAGGGCACCAGCGTTACCACATAGGGGCATTATTCCACACGGATAAACGCTACATGGGTAAAGATACCAACTATTGGGAGCCTGGTGTGTGGCAACAAGAAAATCATGAATGCCAGTTTGATTTAAGTCCTGAAACAAAATAGTTCGTTTTAACAATGGATTGTCATTTCTGTTAATGAGTATGACCTGGAAATAGGCGCTAAGGTGATCTTAGCGCCAAAAACAGGATTGGTGCTTTGCCTCATTCTATCACTGTGCGATGATGGGCAAGTTTTACTTCTTTGGAGAACAAGCGCTTAATGAAATGGCTTTCGACAACTCTGTTATGTGCATCCATAGGTTTTCTGTCTGGTTGCGCCACTTCTCCGCCAAAATCTCCTGACAACCTTTGCGATATTTTTCAAGAACATCGTTCATGGTACGAGGCCGCTAAGGATACCCGCGATAAATGGGGCGTACCCGTGCATGTGCCTCTGGCAATGATGTATCAAGAAAGCTCGTTTAAACATAATGCGGCGCCGCCTATGCAGTACTTTTTAGGCTTTATTCCCATTGGCCGAGCCAGTGATGCCTATGGTTATGCGCAGGCCAAATCCATGACGTGGGATGACTATGTTCGCGAGACTGGTAATAGTTGGTCTTCGCGCAGTAATTTTGATGATGCCATGGATTTTATGGGCTGGTTTATTTACAAGACCAATAAAATCAATGGAATTTCTAAATGGGATGCGAAGGCGCAGTACCTCAATTACCACGAAGGTTGGGGAGGTTATCGTCGAGGCTCTTATAAGTCTAAGGCTTGGTTAGTCAAGGTTGCAGCTAAGGTGGATGATAGAGCCAAACGTTATGCGGCTCAGTATAAAACCTGCAAGGAGGATTTAGATTCTTCTTGGTTATGGCGGCTATTTTTTGATTAACCTTGCGCCCATGTACGAGGAGCTTATTGACTATAAGCTGTTGCCGAATGTTTATTGCGGCTGTTGATTATTAGCCGCTATGGCTTCGAGTGCATTAACGGCCTGTTTTTTACCGCGCTTTTGCTCATACATTGCATTATCAGCCTGTTTAAAAGACTTAGCCCAATCATTATCGTAAGGAGCGATGCCCACGCTAAAATTGAGATTTAGCGGCGACTCATGATGTAACTTAAGGCGCATGGCATCCAGATCGTTTTCGAGTAATTCAAGCGGGCCATGGCATAGGGCGACAAACTCATCGCCACCAAACCGAGAGATAATCCCTTTGTGTTTCCAGAAACCTAGGATTGTTTTAGCGACTTCTTTTATTGCCACATCGCCGACCTGATGTCCCTGTTGATCATTGATAATTTTGAGATTATCCATATCAATGATCACTAAAAAGCTGCCTAATTGAGCCTTAGGTTGCCAATGTTGCAGGGCATCTTCGAAGTTTTTACGGTTATAGAGTCCGGTTAAGTTGTCGAAGTTGGCGAGTTTAGTGATTTGTAATGACTTTTGATACAGGGCAATGGCGTTGCTGGCCTCGTGGGTAAGAATAGAGACCAAATTACGGTCGTAGTCGTTAAAGGCGCCAACACTACTGCTGTCGAGATTCAGCATACCGTAAAGTTTGCCATCAATCCGTATTGGGCTGGAGAGTGTGGAGCGTATCGGTTGCTTGGCTGCTGTAAGCAGCACCTGTTGCTGTTCATCTGTTAGCGTGCTTGCGGCATTGATATTTTTCATATCATCCACAACGACTACACGGTCACATTTACCCTTGGTGAGTCGATACTCGAAGGATTGTTCAAGGGAAAAATTTAATTGTTTTAGCTTGTTAAGATCGAGTCCAACTACTGACTCGAAATGCAGTCTATGGTTATCTTCATTGACTTTGATAATGCTGCCCATTTCTGCACCGTTAATAATACAGACGGCTTTATTCAACAGGGCATCGAGAAATGCATGTTCATTTTTATACTGACTCGACAGGTGGGCAAGTTCGTAAATGGCATCGTTAATGTTCACGACTTGCTCTAGATGTTGCCATAGGCGAGTTAAACGCCCTTGGTGGAGATAGTAGATTAAGCTGTAGGCAATGACATAGATAAGGCACACAAACAGCAGAGGGAGAATAGTCCAGCCTTCTGTCGGAGCATTAAAAACGAACAATAAAACGAAAAGCACTATCGGTACAATCAACAATAAGAGGTGATAGCGATAGTCTAAGCGGTCAATGGTTTTACGTTTAAAATTATCCCTTAATTTCACTCGGCAGTTCCTTTATTCGTGCTCCGGTTAGTCTGATTGAATCGCCACATCACTAACTCATTCACGCTGAGTAAGAATAAGTATATAACGAAGTTGATAAATTCACTGATAAAGGAATAAATATATTCCCTTATCAGTGATTTGCGCGGCTCGGTTAGGCTTTAGCAAACTCGGCTAAAATCCACGCTAGGGGCGTTTGGTATTGGCTTGGCATCCAAGTTTGCAACGCGCCAATACTATCTGTTAACACGCCCGTATTAGGCACCGAAAGATTTAAGTGCCCGACTTTACGGCCTGGGCGAACCTCTTTGTTGTACCAATAGAGCTCAGCATTAGGCAAGCTTAACCAGCGAGGATCGTTATCAATACCGATCAGATTGACCATCACGCATTGAAAGTTCACCTGTGGCTGCGGAATAGCAATCCCACACAAAGCTCTTAAATGCAGTTGGAATTGATCCATATGGGTACCCGCTTGGGTCCAATGGCCTGAGTTGTGTACCCGCGGCGCTAACTCGTTAACCAGCAGCTTATCGCCAACTCGGAAACATTCCATCGCCATTACGCCGACATATTCCAGCTCATGCATAATAGCGCTCAGCATGCCTTCCGCTTGCGCTTGCAGGTGATTCAGACGAGTCAGTGGCGAAATTGAGGCCATCAAAATGCCATCTTGGTGCAGGTTGAGTGTTAATGGATAAAACACGCATTGACCTTCACGGGTACGCACGCCGACTAAGGAGACTTCTTCATCGAAGTTGATTGCTTGTTCGGCAATGGCTAAGTTGCGCCAATCTTGGGGGATGTCACCCGCTTCAGCTTGTTTGAGCCAATGTTGGCCCTTACCGTCGTAACCGCCCGTGCGACGTTTCATCAACACGCGTGGGCCAAAGGCTTGATACAAGTTTTCGACGTTGGTCTTATCATCGACAAGTGTCCAAGGTGCCGTTGGGACTTGGAGCTGATCGAGTAAGCTTTTTTGGCAGTAACGGTCGGCCAAACGGCTAAATACTGGGCCGTTAACAAAATGCGGATGGCTACTGAGTTGTAAGCTTAAGGCGGATTCTGGCCACTGCTCGCGTTCGGCGGTGATAATATCCTGAGGCGCTAGCGGCAGGATTTCATCGGTTGGCGTCATGATATCGACGGCGCGAACATCAATAGCCAGTGGCTCGCCTGCGTGGGTCAGCATAGCGCCGAGTTGACCATTCCCTAATACCCAAACCTTTGATTTTGCATTTGCTTGGGTCATTAGGCTTCCCTCGGATCGGGATTGTCCAGTACTGCGCGGGTTTGTTCTTCCCTAAAGGCTTCTAAACGTGCGGCAAGATCTGCATCGTTATTGGCGAGAATTTGGCAGGCCAGTAGACCAGCGTTAAAGGCTCCAGCGGTACCGATGGCGAGTGTGCCTACGGCGATACCCTTTGGCATCTGCACGATAGACAGTAAGCTATCCATGCCCGATAGCGCTTTGCTTTGTACTGGTACACCTAATACAGGTAAGCGAGTTTTTGAGGCAATCATACCGGGTAAATGAGCTGCACCGCCCGCGCCACCGATAATAATTTTAAAACCACGGTCAGCGGCTCCGGCTGCAAACTCCATCAGCTTATCTGGCGTTCTATGGGCTGATACAACTTCAACATGGTAAGGCACTTGCAGTTTATCCATGATCTCAGCGGCGGCTTCCATTGTGGGCCAATCACTCTTAGAACCCATAACAACAGCAACAAGGGCTTGCATGATAACTCCTTAACTCACTAATTTTAATTATATTTCGACCTTGTTTCAGGTCTGGGTACAGTCGATGTTCGCGGCTCCTGTAAGAGCTGGGAGCATCATGGCGCAGAATAATACCATGTAAAGCCCGATTTCTGGCGTTTTTTGCGCGTAAAAATAGTGCCTTTAGGATGGATAAAGTGTTCGTTGAATTGGCCTAAATAAACCCTATACCCCAACGCAGATACTGTGCGTTGGGGATAAAATATCAATTTGCAATTAGTGGGTTGCTGCTGGATTAGATTCGACGATATGCTCAAATGATGGCGCTTCGGCTAAGGCTTCCCGCAGGGTAGGATAAAACTTCAGTATCCCTTCAATTGGTTGCACTTTAGCCCTCGCAAGGGTGCGAATGGGCTGAAACTGCAAATCGGCAATAATCAACTTAGTATGGTTATGCTTACATTTTTCAATCAGTTTATTGAGTGCTGCAAGACCGCCTGCATCCAGAATCGATACCCCATCTAAGTAAAGTACAATCACTTGTTTATCTTGAGTGAGGCTGGCGATTTCGGCAAAAATACGATCCGCAGCGGCAAAAAATAGTGGGCCATTAATTTTGAGCACGGCCCAGTCGGCGGGCAGAGGCTGATCGATATAACGCTTGTTGCTACTGATATCATACAGCTTGGTCATCTCCGCGATTTCTTTCATAAATAGCAGCGCGGCTAAAATAATCCCTACACTGATGGCAATCACCATATCGAATATCACCGTGAGTGAAAAACAGCTTAAAAACACCAATATATCGCTGGTGGGCGCAGTTTTCAGTAAATGCAGCGCTTTAGGGGCTTCACTCATATTCCAAGCTACAACCAGTAATAATGCGGCCATGGCCGACATGGGTAAGTAGGCAAGAACTCCTGCGAGCGCGACTAAACCAACCAAGACCACTATGGCATGGATCATCGATGCGATCGGACTCTGAGCACCCGCTTTAACGTTTGCCGCACTGCGGGCAATCGCCGCGGTTGCTGGGATCCCGCCAAAGAAGGGGGCGATAATATTGCCTATCCCTTGGCCGAGAAGCTCGCTGTTCGCGCTATGGCGCTTGCCTGTCATGCCATCAAGCACAACGGCACATAGCAGCGATTCTATGGCACCTAACATGGCAATCGCGAAGGCGGCGGGGAGTAAGGCTTGAAAAGTGGCCAGATTAAATTCAAAGGCTTGACCATTAGCGCCAGTTTGTAACCAAGGCCATTCAAAGTGGGGGAGAACCGCAGGGATACCTGTGCCGACACTGCCGTCGCTTAATTGGTAATGGAAACGTGTTCCTATGGTCTCAATATCAGCGCCCATAGCATTTAACACTAAAGCGAGAATACTGCCCAAAACGATGGCCGGAAGGTGGGCTGGTACTGGGATTTTTAATCTAGGCCAGAGTAGCATAGTGGCTAAGGTAGCAGCAGCCACTAATAAGCTTGGTAGGTGAAGTGCAGGCAATGCCTGACCTAGTGCCATGAGTTTGGCAAAATATTGCTCTGGCATGTGCTCTATATGCAGACCGAAGAAGTCTTTTAGCTGCAAGGTTGCTATCACCACCCCAATCCCTGCGGTAAAGCCTAAGGTGACCGATTCAGGAATGTATAGGATTAATCGACCCAGTCTTAACATCGCCATGGCAACCAGCATCATGCCAGACATGACGGTGGCTATCAGCAGTCCCGCCAACCCAAATTGTTGGGCGATGGGATAGAGTAAGACGACGAAGGCGGCCGTTGGCCCCGAGACGCTATAACGGGAGCCACCTGTCATGGCGATAATAAAACCACCGACAATGGCGGTGTATAAGCCATATTGTGGGGCGACACCGCTGGCTATCGCCAGTGCCATTGCCAGTGGTATCGCAATGATCCCGACGGTCAGACCCGCCATGAGATCTTGTCCAAAACGTTTAAACGAATATTTATCTTTTACGCACGCTTCGGTAAGGGCGTGGGCAATTCTTAATGAAAACAAATGAGCAGAGTGTGACACGAGAGGGTCCATAAACGCGGCTTATTACAAGGCTCTATTCTAGAGTCCAGAAGAATGTTCTTGTGTGATCATGGTTGCAAAAGACGCTTAAATGTCTTTGTTTTTAATAAATAGTATGCTTGGTAAAGTGAGTGTGGCAATTTCTCTTATCAAATAACCCTTTTGTGCCTAGGCTGCGTTTATAGGGATATCAACCATTGAGGTCACTATCACTAGGTCACTATCATGAAATATCCATCTTCAGTCTTTCGCCATAAAACGCATTTAAGCTTTGTTGTTTCGGGATTAACAGTCGCTGTACTACTCGGCTTGAGTGCTTGCAGTGATAAATCCGCGAAGCAGCAAAACCCTACTGAATTAGCAGTTCAAGCAAAAATTGCCGCGGAGCAACAAGCAGCGCTAAAGCAAAGTGCAGAACTTAAGCAAAGCGCAGAGCTTAAGGAAAGTGCCAAGCGTCAGGCCAATCGGCAATTGGATGCTGCAATCGCCATACAGGAGCAAGTCTCGTTAGCTAGGCTGCAAACAATGAATGCTGAGGGGCGATCGTATATTGCTCAACCTGCGGCCAGTATCAGTGCGGCGCCCGCGTTAAACGGCGATTGGCCAGGGGCTGTACGACCTGAGCGCAATCGATTCGAGAAGCAAGTGCAAAACGGCATCATGGTTGCAGGGGAGATCCCTGTATCGACTTTTGCAATTGATGTCGATACCGGCAGTTACACGACGTTAAGGCGAATGCTAAAGGAAGGGCTATTGCCTCAAAAGGACACGCTGCGGGTTGAAGAAATGCTGAATTATTTTTCCTATGACTATCCACTGCCGGGTAAAAATGAGGCGCCCTTTAGTGTTACCACTGAGCTTGCACCATCGCCCTATAACGATGACATGATGTTACTTCGCATCGGTTTGAAGGGATATGAGCAGAGTAAAGCCGAACTCGGCGCCAGTAACTTAGTGTTTCTGCTGGATGTGTCAGGGTCGATGGCATCGCCCGATAAATTACCTCTGCTGCAAACTGCCTTGAAAATGCTGACTCAGCAACTGGATGCTCAGGATAAGGTATCGATTGTCGTCTACGCTGGCGCCGCTGGAGTTGTGTTAGATGGCGCGGCGGGTAACGACAGTCAAACCCTTAACTATGCGTTAGAGCAGCTCAGTGCGGGTGGTTCTACCAATGGGGCACAGGGGATTCAGCTTGCCTATCAGCTTGCGAAAAAGCACTTTGTTGAAGGCGGCATTAATCGAGTGATACTTGCGACCGACGGCGACTTTAATGTCGGCACGACCAACCTCGATGAATTAATCGATTTGGTTAGCACGCAGAAGCAACTGGGCATTGGGCTAACGACGCTCGGCTTTGGTATGGGTGACTACAATGACCATCTGATGGAGCAATTGGCCGATAAGGGCAATGGACAATACGCCTATATTGATTCTATCAATGAGGCGAGAAAAGTGCTGGTGGAACAGTTAAGTGCAACTTTACTCACCATAGCCAAAGAGGTGAAAGTGCAGGTCGAGTTTAATCCCGCCCTTGTGGCCGAGTATCGTCTGATTGGTTATGAGAACCGTGCCCTCGCGCGGGAGGATTTTAATAATGATAAGGTGGATGCGGGCGAAATAGGCGCAGGGCATACCGTCACGGCGCTTTACGAGCTTCGCTATGTTGATGCGGGTAATTTGGCTAATGATCAACTTCGCTATGGGTATAATCCCAAAACGGGCAATGAAAAATATAGCCGCGATGAAATCGCCTATCTGAAATTACGTTATCAGCTACCGGATGCCACTCAAAGCCAGTTACTTACCTATCCAATCCGTGCCGATCAAAAAGTGAAATCCTTAGCACAGGCGAGTGATGATTTTCGCTTTGCCGCTGCGGTGGCAGGATTAGGACAGTTGCTGAATCAAAGCCATTATTTGCATCAATTTGATTATAATAAGCTTAGTGCGCTCACACGTTCTGCGCTGGGGGAAGATACCAGCGGCTACCGACATGAGTTTATGCAACTTGTCGATACTGCTGCGGCACTTGCACAAACACAGCGAGTAGCAATCAAAAAATCCTTTGATGTCGGAGATAAACCTTTCCCGCCCGAGGATAAACCGCATCAGCAATGAGCCAAATTATTATGTTTCAGTTAGTTAACCATTAGGGAGCTGCCATGGCCCTGGCGATACCGCAAATGCATGCCCATGAGCATACCGATGAACAGTTAATGCAACGCTATGCCAAAGGCGATGGCAAAGCGTTTGAGCAGCTTTATCTTAAACACAAAGGCGCATTGTACCGTTACTTTGTGCGCCAACTCGGTGACAAACAGTTAGCCGAAGATTTATATCAAGAAACCTGGGGGAGAGTGATCCGTGCCGCCGCCAATTATGAGCCGAGTGCTAAGTTTAATACTTGGCTCTATCGGATTGCCCATAATCTGTTGATTGACCACGTCAGAGCTGTCAAACCCGTCGACTTAGTTAGCCATGATAATGAGGAAGGGCTAGATACCTTTGTGGGGGCGGAGCAGGAACAACCCGATGTACATTGGCAGGAAACGCAAAAGAGCCTGTTACTGAAAACCTGTATTGCCCTGTTACCCCAAGTGCAGAAAGAGGCTTTTATTCTCAATATCGAAATGGGCTTTACCGCAGCGGTGATCAGCGATATTGCGGGGGTGACACTCGAAGCGACCAAGAGCCGTATTCGCTACGCGTATCAAAGCTTAAAAGATTGTGTCAATGCTAAATGGCAGGAGGTTGGTCATGAGTAATTCCACTCTGTCATCGGAAGAAGAGGCACTACGTCAGGAAGTCTCTGCTTGGTATCACAAGCAAGCACTGGAAATGCCACCCGAGCGGCTCGACCAAGATATTTTGCGCCTATCACAAGCTCATTTGGCTGAAATGAATGTGAGCCAGCTAAAGCCTGCTGCTACGCCTGTGTGGCGCCGTTTCCCATGGGCGTTATCGAGCGCCGCTTCCTTAGTGCTCGTTGTCGGTTTAGTGATCCTCAACCGAGGCAATTTTGAGGAAGAGTTAGTCGCGCCAGCAGCGTTGACTATGAGTGCGCCTATGCCAGCACAAGCACCGTTAGATAACGCTGCTCAGCAAGCCGAAATGGCGCGTCAAGCGAGAATGGAAGATGCCGCAACACAAAGTAGGCAAAGGGAAGCGATGAGGGCCGAAGCTAAGATGTCAGCCCCGGAAAATCAGCAAGCAGAGTCTCAAGCATTATCGCAAAGGGCGCGTGCATTGCCTCAAAGTGATGTAGCCGCAGCTGCGCTGCGTGATAAAGATGTGTTGATGGCGTCGTTAACACGTTTGCAGGCGTTAATAGACTCGAAGCAGATACAGGAAGCCTTAGCTCTTGAGCAAAGTTTAGTGAAGCAGTATCCCGAGTTGTCTAAAACCAATGCTGAATCTACCGATGACACAAAGGCAATTGAGAAATTTAAAGCTCTACAGTATCAGCTTCATTCTGTGAGCAAATAAAGCGTAAATCAGTGGGCTGGTCTCATTAAGGCCACTCACTGATATTAATATCTTATTCTTAACGTTGTCGTATTAATCTAGGACACTTTTTACAGGTCGTAATGTTAATTACTTGATCATGGTCATAAAGTGCACAGGAACTCGCCTGTTATATTGGATATTGATAAACGACTTGACTAGTATCAATAGTCAGTCCTAAGTTCAGGAGGCGATATGCTCAAAAGACTCATGCATGATCATAAACATATAGCAGTGCTATTGAATGTCTTGAAAAATAAACAGATGAAATTAGTTGAAGGCGAGGCGATTAATTTTATTGTTGTGAGAGACATCGTTGAGTATATGCAAGGATATGCTGAGCGTAGCCATCACCCCGTTGAAGATATTATTTATGCTTATTATTTGGCACATAAGGCGAATGATGACATCGACAAGCTAAGTGCCGAGCACCAAGTTGTGACTGAGGCTTCATCGGCATTAATGAATACTTTAAACCTGATATTAAGTGACATTGTTGTCGCAAGGGATAAACTGATTGCCGATTTTGCCGAATATGTTGACTTACAAGAAAAACATATGCAAATGGAAGAGCGGGAGATTTTCCCCTTACTTGCGAAGTCTTTAACCGAGCAAGATTGGAAGGAGATTGAACAACAATGCCAAGCATCGTTAATTGATGATCCGCTATTCCTTGACCGAGAGCAGCAAGCCTTTGATGACTTACGTTCCTATTTAAAAGCGTCCGATTAGGGGTTGTAAGTCATCTGAAGGGTAAAAACAGAAAAAGCGCCATAAGCGCTTTTTCTCTATATCCTGTCAATAAAAAAAACAGCAGGTTACAACTGGATGGTGTCTATATCGTAATCAAAGTTGTTATCAATCTCTTGCAGTTCCTTGAGTAAACGATGTTTGTCCTTTAACGCCTCGATTTCGCGCCACTTACGCTTTTTATTAGCACCACGCGAACGGTCGGGTCTTTCTACAACTTCATCTAGCGCACAACCATAATCTAAACGATCCATGGTAACCTCCTGTTGTTGTATGTTTTGTCAGCGATTAAATAACATATTTTCAAAACAGGGTGCAAGAATTATGTTTCATTTGTGTTAACTTGAAATGAAATTTGGATGATATGTCATTGATCTTAACTATCACTTTAGTGGTAGTTGCTTCTTGAAATGTTTATTTTATTTTTAGCCCAAAACCACCTACTTCAGTAGGTGGTTATCATCATATGAGGCTTTGCCTGTATACCTACTCATGTTAAATGCATCTTTGATTTTTAGCGAAGTCAAA
>NZ_JAMDJP010000048.1:0-25928 GCF_023475945.1 Shewanella sp. 8A | reverse complement strand
TCAATCTAATAAGTTGATTTCCGTTTAGGCATGTTTGCTGGTCATTAGGGAAAATTGCGAATATATTCATAACATAATCAACAAGCCATCAGGCTCCATGTCGGTCTAGATACCTCAGCTGAGCCAGACAGGATAGTAGCGTGCAGAAAAAATATGTAGTGGCGTTAGATCAAGGCACAACCAGCTCAAGAGCGATTGTGTTTGACCACGATGCCAATATTGTCAGTGTTTCACAGCGGGAGTTTACTCAACTTTATCCTAATCCCGGCTGGGTTGAACACGATCCAATGGAGATTTGGGCAAGCCAAAGTTCAGTGCTTATTGAGTCGTTGGCTCGAGCGGGGATTCACAGCGATGAAGTGGCGGCGATTGGTATTACCAATCAGCGGGAAACCACCGTTGTTTGGGAAAAGGCAACCGGTAAACCGGTTTACAATGCCATTGTCTGGCAGTGTCGCCGCAGCGCTGAGATCTGTGAGCAACTGAAAGCGCACGGCTTAGAAGATTATGTGCGTGAGAATACCGGCCTTTTACTCGATCCTTATTTTTCAGGCACTAAGATCAAATGGATCTTAGATAATGTGCCGGATGCACGTGCGAAGGCCAAACGAGGTGAACTGTTATTTGGTACGGTTGACACTTGGTTACTGTGGAAACTCACGGAAGGCAAAGTGCATGTGACCGATCCCACCAACGCCGCTCGCACGTTGCTGTTTAATATCCATAGCTTGAGTTGGGATAGTAAGCTGCTTGAGGCGCTCGATATTCCTGCTGCCATGTTGCCCGAAGTAAAACCTTCCTGCAGTGTCTATGGCACAACCCGTATTGCCGGTGAGGGCAGTGAAATTCCACTGGCGGGGATTGCGGGTGATCAACAGGCGGCGCTCTTTGGCCAGCTCTGTGTTGAGCCGGGAATGGCCAAAAACACTTATGGTACAGGCTGCTTTTTGCTGATGAACACAGGTAACAACGCCGTGCGTTCATCCCATGGTTTATTAACCACAGTGGCGGTAGGTGCGCAAGGTGAAGTGAACTACGCCCTCGAAGGCTCAGTATTTATGGGCGGTGCGACTATTCAATGGTTGCGGGATGAGCTGGGACTTATTCGCGACGCCAGCGATACCGAATATTTTGCCTCTAAAGTGGCGGATACTAATGGGGTGTATTTAGTCCCTGCTTTTGTGGGGCTCGGCGCACCCTATTGGGACCCCAATGCCCGTGGTGCATTATTTGGATTAACGCGCGGTGCTAACCGTAATCATATTATCCGCGCGGCATTAGAGTCGATTGCCTACCAGAGCAAGGATTTGCTCGATGCCATGATCAAAGACAGTGGCGTCAGCCTAAAGCGTTTGAAAGTGGATGGTGGCGCAGTGGCGAATGACTTTTTAATGCAATTTCAAGCAGATATTACCGATGTTGAAGTGTTACGGCCGAGTGTTTGCGAAACGACCGCTTTGGGTGCGGCATTCTTAGCTGGGCTGGCCGTTGGATTTTGGACCTCGGTAACTGAGCTGGAGCATAAGGCCTGTATCGATAAACACTTCAAACCGAATATTGATGCGAGTAAAAGGGAGCGGTTATACGCTGGTTGGCAAGATGCGGTGGCAAGAACGCGTTCTTAGTTTCGTTTAGGCTTGAAACACATAAGGCGCACCCTGAGGTTGCGCCTGCGAGAATATATTTATTTAACGGCCAGCACGTTAAACTTCGATATCGATAATATGTTTGTTAGCTGGCTGCGCTGTGTCAGCGGTATCGTCAGTGACTTCAAGTACTTTTCCTTCTTTTAAATCTTGTTTGTCCGCTGCGCGGCGTTTTTTATTGCGACTGGCATTATCCTGTTTACGTCTTTCCCTGACTTTCGCATCTAGGGTGGGTGGCAATTGCGACTGCGGCGTTTCATGGCTATCGGGCGCATTGGCGGTGGCACTGCTCACCTGATCAACGATCCGCTTTGGGGTTAATACGGGTTTTACTGGCTGAGCCAGCATAGCGTAAAGACTGTCCAATCCACTCATAGCGCCTCCTTGGTTTATGACCACTTAATCCTTTATCGGCAGGGGCTGCTCAATATTTAGACTATACGCCGATTGAAGCTTATGCGCGATACTCTACTGGCACTCTGACTTTGGCCAATATCTGTGTTGCGCCTTAGTGACGAGTGCAAGTTTGCTAGAGCTGGCCTTGTGTTGGCAGCTTAGGCGAATGCCCTGTTCAAGCTCTGCTGTGGTGAGTTTATCCAGATCATAATCATTGGGGCTGGGTGGCTGCTCGACAAACCTGAGTTTACACAGGCCGCAGCGTCCGCCACCGCCACATTGGGTTCTTAATCTTTCGCGCCCTCGATTAATGCTCTCTAAATATGTGCCATTGAGATCGGTAAATTCGGCGAGCGGTTGAGCCGCCTGAGTAAAAAGCGCTAGTTTTCCTTTGGGAATTTTTCGCTTCAAGAATGGCAGGGATAACTGACCTTGATGAAATTTATGCCCAAGGATGTAAATCCCCGAAAGACCTAACAACAGCGTGGCAATGCTGACAACTTGTACCAATAAGTGATTAAAACCAATGCCATTATCGGGAGCGTAGTCCATAAAATGCAGCATAAACAGCAGATCTTTAAGATCTGAATGGCGATTTTGGTGGGCCAGAACTGCGCCCGAGGCTGTATCGATATAAATCCGAGTGCCGACTTCGTCCGCGGCTGTCAGTTCTGCAATTGGGCCACTAGCATCGAAAGGAGTTTGATGGGTGAGAATCTGCGCGGAGCCGATAACGCCAGAGCCTGAATAACTTTCCTTAGCGATAGCCTGTATTTCTGCATCGCTCAAAGATAATGGCTCAAGGGAATCAGCCCAAAACCAGCGGTTTTGCTGAGTTGTTGTGAGGGCATACACTGCGCGGCTAAGCACTGAAGTCAACTTAAGCTCGATAATGCCTTCTGCTTGGTATTGTTGCAGTAGTTTTGCTGTAGGAGCGAGAGGCGAATTGAAGCTCTGAGCTTTAGCGGCGATACGATATTGATTAGCATCCAGAAACTGCTCGTCAATCAGGTTAAAGGCCAGTCCTGTTACGATCCAAATCAACAGTTGCAGGCCAACAATAAGTGATAGCCATTTGTGTAGAGTTTGCATCACTAAACTGATATGGCGTTTACTCTCAGCATTCCGTTTGTTTGAGAAGCTCATTTTGGCTCATCTTGGGAGTTAGTATTGCGAAAACTGATATAGCTCAACGCGATACCAAAGAGTGCGGTCAATAGGGCGAGTGTACTCATTACCGTGAGTAACGGGTTCTGCACATTCTCCCGAGTCTTGTAGTCCATAATGTGCAGCATCCACATTATATCGAACAGCCGCCAGTAATTATGTCGAGCGCTGACCAATTGTCCTGTGACCGCGGAGATATAGAGTGTCGAGTTCATTGCATCGTCCAACTCCAACTGCCATACAGGTAATGCGCGGAGGGAGATTTCATTCGGTGCTGTTTGCTGGTGGAGTGTTGAATGGATGATCTTAGCCTTGCCCGTATATAGTTGCTGAGCGGTGTCGAGTGCTTGTTGTTGATTTAAGAGGGGTAATAATTCTCCCGTCACAGTGCTAAAACGCTGTAATTTCCCCGCTATTTTGGCGCTATAAAAGAGTGTGCTTTGGTGAGCATATAAATTGATTTCTGTTGCATCTGTGTGAGTTTTGATGAAATCCGTCAAGCTATAAGCGGGAGCTTCTACATGGAAAATTGCGGCATTGTTCTTGTTTGCCAAAGGTTTGCCACGGATAAACTCGATATCCATCCATACCATATAAGCACCTGTTGCAACCCATATCAACAATTGAAAGGCGGCGAGGAGTGCAAACCATTTGTGGTAGGTGCGGATCTGAGTTGCGGTCATAGGCGATTTATTTTGAGTTAATCCCATGGGAGTTTTGATCTTCCTCGCAATCGTGAAATAAAAATACTCACCTAATTGCAGAATAAATCTACAACCAAAAATAAAATTTCAGCTATTTATGCTGAAATTTTACACTTTACGGGATCACAAAAAGGTTAATTTTAGGTTTGTTTTGTTACGCGTTGTGAGTCTAGCGTGATTTACCTATGAGGAAAATCCCACATTTACCGAAATTTTGTGGCAGAAATTTCATTGCAACTGCCTGAAAGCAAAAGGCTGCTGTTTTTTTGTCCGCTTTTTATTTCTATGGTTTCCACCGTTTAGCTGATTTTAAGCTACTCATTTTATCAAAACATTGTCGCTAAGTTATGGGGTCAACATGCTGCTAACCCGCTTGCCGACTGGCTTTATAAAAGGATCCCATCCCTTGACAATGCTTGTCGACTATCCCTAAACTTAGCATTTGTGGGAAATAGTGGATATTTGTGGATCAAAAAGCAAAGGATAGGATGAATTAGCGTGTTTCGTGGAGCCAGTGCTATCAACTTAGATACAAAGGGACGGATCGCTATTCCAGTGCGATACCGCGAACCTTTGCAACTAGAGCACCAGGGCCGCATCGTCATCACAGTCGATATTCAATCTGCGTGTTTGCTCCTTTATCCCCTCCACGAATGGGAGTTGATTGAAGCTAAGTTGCTCAAGCTTTCGGATACAGATAAAACCCAACGATCCCTTAAGCGCATGTTGCTGGGCTATGCCCATGAGGTTGAGCTCGATAGCAACGGACGCATATTACTGCCACCACCGCTAAGGCAGTATGCCAATTTAGATAAGCGCATCATGCTGGTGGGACAGTTAAACAAATTTGAGCTGTGGGATGAGCAAGCTTGGCTGCAGCAAATTGATGAGTGTCAGGAAACGATTCGAAGCGAGGAGCTTGCTAACAACGAGCGTCTGGCGGATTTTTCACTCTAACGAGTCGCATAATTAAATAAGAAGAAATTAATGAGTCAAGAATTTGCCCATTTATCCGTTTTGCTCGAAGAAACGGTTGGCGGTTTAAACATTAAAGACGATGGCATCTATATTGATGGCACGTTTGGCCGCGGTGGTCATTCAAGACAAGTATTGCAAAGACTGGGTGAAAACGGACGCCTGATTGCGATCGACCGCGATCCTCAGGCTATTGAAGCTGCTAAACAATTTGCCGATGATCCCCGTTTTCAAATCGTACACGGTGGCTTTGGTCAGTTAGCCGATTACGTCGAAGAGCTTGGTCTGGTTGGCAAGATTGATGGTGTGTTACTCGACTTAGGCGTGTCGTCACCGCAGCTCGATGATGCGGAACGTGGTTTTAGCTTTTTGCGTGATGGTCCACTCGACATGCGCATGGACAATAGCCAAGGTGAAACCGCTGCCCAGTGGTTAGCCCGTGCTGAAATTGAAGATATGGCATGGGTATTCAAAACCTATGGCGAAGAGAAAAATGCTCGTCATATTGCCCGTTGCATTGCTGCCGACCGCGATAAAACCCCGTTTTTACGTACCAAAGATTTAGCCGATTTAATTGCGCGGATCACCAAAAACAAAGAGCGTAATAAACATCCTGCCACCCGCGTGTTTCAGGCAATACGTATCTATATCAATAGTGAGTTAGATCAAATTGATCAAGCACTTGAAGGTGCATTAACCGTGCTTGCTCCGCAGGGCCGTTTATCGATTATCAGCTTTCACTCCTTAGAAGACCGCATAGTGAAGCGATTTATCCGCCGCCACAGTCAAGGTGAGAGTGTGCCTCATGGTTTACCCATCACTGAAGATCAGATTAATAAGTCGCGTAAACTACGCGCCATTGGCAAGGCGATTATGCCATCCGATGAGGAAATTGAACGCAATGCAAGAGCCCGTAGTTCGGTATTACGCATTGCCGAGCGACTAGATTACTAGAGGGCAAGTAAATGAGTAAGCCCTCATTGAGTCTACCACAGGTTGTATTACACGACCTTTGGCAACACAAATGGATTTTGTTACTTGCCCTGCTCGTGCTCAGTAATGCAGTGGCTGTGGTGTATACCAGCCATGTGAGTCGTAAACTCACTACTGAATGGGATCTGCTATTGCAGGAGCGTGACAGGTTAGATATCGAGTGGCGCAATTTATTATTGGAAGAGCAATCCCAAACGGAGCATAGCCGAATTACGCGGATTGCATCGAAGGATCTCAACATGAGTCGCCCATTACCCAGCGAAGAAGTTGTGGTAAAGGTGCCGTGAACATAGGGAAGATATGATTAGGCAAGCAAAAACCAAACAGGCAAGCAAAAAGCAAAAGCCACAACTGATCCATTGGCGGTTATACGTCGTGGTTGGTTTTGTATTTGCGATGTTTTCAAGCCTGGTGGGTCGTGCTGCTTATATCCAAATTATTGAGCCTGATAAGCTTCGCCATGAGAGCGATATGCGTACGTTACGTACTACCAGTCGTGAGGTACAGCGTGGCTTAATTACTGATCGCAATGGGGATATGCTGGCGGTGAGTGTGCCAGTGCGTGCAGTGTGGGCAGATCCAAAGCAAGTTAACGATAGCAATGGCTTTACAGATATGCGTCGTTGGCAAGCACTGGCTGACGTATTACACGAACCCGTTGAAGACGTACTCGATAAAGTCCGTAGCAATCCAACTAAACGTTTTACCTACCTTAAGCGTCAAGTGACTCCCGCGGTGGCTGATTACATAACTCAGCTTAAATTGCCTGGGGTATTTTTAAAGTCTGAGTCTCGCCGTTACTATCCCGGTGGAGAGATAACTGCCCAGCTTATCGGTATCACTAATATCGATGATGTGGGTATTGAAGGCGTTGAAAATGCCTATAACAGTTGGCTTACTGGTACGCCATCCAAACAAAAAGTGCGTAAGTCACGTGATGGTCATGTGGTTGAGCGCCTCGATATCGTCCAAGAAGGCGAAAGCCCAAATGATCTTGTCCTGAGTATCGACCATAGGATCCAGCAGCTTGCCTATCGAGAGTTAAAGCGCACCACAGAAATGAACCAAGCGACATCAGGATCGATTGTGGTACTCGATATCCACACAGGTGAAGTGTTAGCGATGGCGAATACGCCCTCCTTCAACCCTAATTCCCGTGATAATTTTCAAACCTTCAGAATGCGTAACCGCGCGATGACGGACACCTTCGAGCCCGGCTCGACCATTAAACCCTTTGTGGTTGCGGCGGCGTTAGAAGCGGGCACCGTTAAATCCACCGATGTGATCCCAACCTCTCCAGGTTGGATGCGTTTAGGTGGACGCCAAGTGCGTGATGCATCTAACTACGGTGATATGACGCTAGCGCGTATTTTGGCCAAATCCAGTAACGTGGGCATTAGTAAATTAGCACTGTCGATACCTGTACAGCAGTTACTCGGCACTTATCAATCCATGGGATTAGGTAGTTTTTCAGGGATTAACTTAACGGGAGAAAGCGCAGGACTTATCCAAGATCGCCACCGTTGGTCTGACTTTGAGCGTGCCACTTTATCCTTTGGTTACGGCTTAACCGCGACGACGCTGCAGTTAGCGCGGATGTACGCGACTTTAGGCAATGGCGGCACTTTATATCCAGTATCGATTTTAAAACTTAAAAAGCCGCCCGAAGGTGAACGGGTGATTTCAGAAGAAGTAGCCAGAGACGTGCTGCAAATGATGGTGGGTGTCACCGAAAAAGGTGGTACAGGTACGCTTGCGCATATCGATGGTTATCCCGTCGCAGGTAAGTCGGGCACCAGCCGTAAGGCGGTAGCCGGTGGTTATGGTGATGATTATGTTGCGTTATTTGCAGGCGTTGCGCCGGTGAATAATCCCAAACTCGCTATCGTCGTTGTGGTCAATGAACCTAAGGGCGATCTCTATTATGGTGGTTCAGTGGCAGGGCCTGCTTTCGCTAAGGTGATGTCAGGCGCACTGCAAATGTTAAATGTTGAACCCATTTCCGATAAAGAACAGGTGCAATTGGCGGGTCTCGCCGGGAGAACTGAATAATGTTATTAAGGGATCTACTCGCCCCTTGGTTCCCCTACGCGGGTGAACAAACCTTCCAAGATTTGACTCTAGATAGCCGCGCAATACGTCGCGGCGATGTGTTTTTAGCGCTGCCAGGACACAAGGTCGATGGTCGTCAGTTTATCGATAAGGCCTTAGCCCAAGGTGCGGCTGCAGTGTTAGTGCATACGGATAATCCCCAAGAGCAGGGCAAAGTTATTGCGGCTGAGCAAGGCGTACAGATTTATTTCTATGAGTTAGCGAAGCACGTTTCAGCGGTGGCTGCGGTGCGTTATCCCGTTGTTCAAGGTCAAGCTATGGCCATTGTGGGTATTACAGGGACTAATGGCAAAACTTCGACAAGCCAATTGTGCGCGCAATTAGTGACGCTACTTGAGGGTAAAGCGGCGGTGATGGGCACGCTCGGTAATGGCCTGTGGGGCGAGTTAGTCGATAGCGGTAATACGACCGCCGATGCCATTACTTTAATGCGCCAACTTAATGAATTTGCAGATAAAGGTGTAAATACCTGTGCGATGGAAGTTTCGAGCCATGGTTTAGTCCAAGGGCGAGTCGATGCCGTACCCTTCGATGTGGCGGTATTTACTAACTTAACCCGTGATCACTTGGACTACCACGGCGATATGGAAAACTATGCCGCGGCCAAGCAAATGCTGTTTCGCTTCGACTCCCTGCGCCATGGTTTACTGAATTTAGACGATCCCGTGGGCGTCGCTTGGTTATCCGAGCTGGCAAACGTTCCTGCGAAGATGTGGGGTTTTAGCATTGAAGCGCATACCGATGCTGCGTTTTACACTAAGAATGCCCAATTTAACGACCAAGGCGTGCAGGCGACCTTAGTCTGGCCCGAGGGCGAAATCGATATTCGTTCGCCGTTATTAGGCGCTTTTAACCTCTCGAATTTACTCGCTGCACTATCAGCCCTGTATTTACAGGGAATGGATATGCGTGCATTAGCTGCCAAGGTACCTTACTTAGTGCCCGTTGCTGGCCGTATGGAACGTTTTACCACTGCGGACAACATTACCTTAGTGGTCGATTATGCCCACACCCCAGATGCGATTGAACAGGCACTTAATGCCCTGCGTCGTCACTGTGCAGGGGAGCTTTGGTGCGTGTTTGGCTGCGGCGGCGACCGTGACAAGGGTAAGCGGCCTTTAATGGGACGTGCGGCGGAGCAATTTGCCGATCGCATTATGGTGACTAGCGATAATGCCCGCAGCGAAGATCCTAACCAAATTATTACCGATATTATCCAAGGGCTAACTGACACAGAGCGAGCACTGACCGAGGTTGACCGTGTGGCTGCGATTAAACAAGTCGTGGCACAGGCTAAACCTGGAGATGTGATTTTGCTTGCGGGCAAAGGCCATGAAACTTACCAAGAGGCGGCAGGTGTGCGTCATGACTATGATGAACGCGCCCTGGCACGTCAGTTATCGGAGCAACGCTAATGATCCCAATTTCCCTCGGGGCACTGAGCCAATACTTAGGTGCGCATCGAGTCGGTGACGATGTCACCATCCAAGCATTAAGCAGCGATAGCCGTAAAATCGGCCCCGCGACCCTTTTCGTCGCCTTAAAGGGTGAGCGGTTTGATGGCCATGATTTTGCGGCCACGGCAATTGAAAATGGCGCCATTGCATTACTGGTTGAACGTGAATTGGCCTTTGATATTCCGCAGCTAATTGTTGCTGATTGCCAAAAGGCCATGGGCGCGATTGGCGCCTATGTCCGCGACCAAGTGAATCCTATTTGTGTGGCATTAACTGGCTCTAACGGCAAAACCAGCGTGAAAGAGATGATTGCCACTATTTTGTCGGCTAAGCATCAAGTACTTTACACCGCGGGTAATTTTAATAATGAAATCGGCGTACCTTTAACCCTACTGCGCTTAACCCCCGAAGATAAGTATGGGGTATTTGAGTTAGGGGCTAACCATAAAGGCGAGATTGATTACACCTCTGCATTGGTCCGTCCGCATGTGGCGTTAGTCAATAACGTCGGCAGTGCCCACTTAGAAGGCTTTGGTTCACAGGCTGGCGTTGCCCAGGCGAAATCGGAAATTTATAACCATCTACAACAAGGCGGCACTGCGATTATTAATGCCGACGACGCCTTTGCTGATGTGATGCGTGTTAAAGCCAAGCATTATAAGCAATTGAGCTTCTCCCAGCAGGAAGGCGCGGCGAAACGCCAAATCGATGTGATTGCGACTGGTCATAAAGCCAATATCGATGGTTGTTACCGCTTTATTCTTAATTATGCGGGTGAGTCCTGCGAAGTGACCTTACCTTTAGCGGGACGTCATCAAGTCAGCAATGCCTTAGCTGCTGCAAGTGTTTGTATCGCATTAGGATTAACTCTAAAAGAGATCGCCGAAGGCTTAAGCAAACTGATCCCTGTGAAGGGACGTATGCAGCCGACTCAATTAGGCCGAGTCCGTTTAATCGATGATAGCTATAACGCTAACCCTGTATCCGTGGGGGCGGCTATCGCTTGGTTAAAGGAAATTTCTGAAAATCGTTGTTTGGTACTGGGAGATTTGGGCGAATTAGGCGACAATGCGCCCCTTTTACACGCTGAACTGGGACAACTGGCAAAGCAACAGGGGATTGATGCCCTGTTCTGTACTGGCACCTTGACTCAGCATACTAGCCAAGCTTTCGGGGCGGAGCACCATGACAGCGTGGCGACGTTAGTAGAAAAACTCATAAAACACATCAACCAGTTGCCGGGACAGGTGACGGTTTTAGTTAAAGGTTCACGAAGTGCCGCAATGGAGCGGGTCGTGGATGGCCTAACAGTAGCCTTCGGGCGTGGGGAGTTAGTGTAGATGCTGGTGTATCTGGCCGAGTATTTAACCCGTTTTCACACTGGGTTTAACGTATTTTCCTATGTGACGTTTCGAGCCATTTTGGGCTTGTTAACCGCATTAGTATTTAGTTTATGGTGGGGTCCTAAACTTATTGAGCGTTTGCAGTTAATGCAAATTGGTCAAGTGGTGCGTAATGATGGGCCTGAGTCGCATTTCAGTAAGCGCGGAACGCCGACTATGGGTGGTTTACTGATCCTTGCGGCCATCTTTATCAGTGTGCTGTTATGGGGCGATCTTGGTAGCCGTTATGTTTGGGTGATGCTGTTTGTTTTAGGCAGCTTCGGCATGATTGGCTTTATTGATGATTACCGCAAAGTGGTACGTAAAGATACTAAGGGATTAATTGCGCGCTGGAAGTATATTCTGCAATCTTTAGCGGCGTTGATTATTGCTTTCTTCCTCTACACCACAGCGTCTAACCCGGGTGAAACCCAGTTAGTCGTGCCTTTCTTTAAGGACGTGATGCCACAGCTTGGCGCTGTGTTTATCGTATTGGCCTACTTTACTATCGTGGGTTCAAGCAACGCAGTGAACTTAACCGACGGTCTCGATGGTTTGGCGATTATGCCAACGGTAATGGTAGCAGCAGCATTTGCCTTGATTGCTTATCTGTCTGGTCATGCTCAGTTTGCCAATTACCTGCATATTCCGCATTTACCTGGCTCTGGTGAGCTGGTGATCGTTTGCACCGCGATTGTGGGCGCAGGTTTAGGCTTTTTATGGTTTAACACTTATCCAGCACAGGTCTTTATGGGCGATGTGGGTTCTCTTTCTTTAGGGGCTGCATTAGGTGCGATTGCGGTATTAGTTCGCCAAGAAATTCTATTAGTGATCATGGGCGGGGTGTTTGTCATGGAAACCGTGTCAGTGATATTGCAGGTCGGTTCTTACAAATTACGCGGTCAACGGATATTCCGCATGGCGCCTATCCATCACCACTACGAGTTAAAAGGTTGGCCTGAACCACGCGTGATTGTCCGCTTTTGGATTATCTCTATTTTCTTAGTGTTGCTCGGCTTAGCCACGTTGAAGTTAAGGTAATCACTCATGCAAAGTCATTATTCACACATAGTATTAGGTTTGGGTGCCACAGGGCTCTCGGTAGTGCGCTATTTGTGTGGAAAAGGCATTACGCCGTTGGTGATGGATAGCCGTCGCCAGCCTCCAGGTGCCGAAACACTGGCAAGTTCATTCCCTGAGGTGCAATTAATTGCTGGCGGATTTGATTGCCGTTATCTAGTGCAGGCGACGCAAATCATTATCAGTCCTGGGATTGCGATTGATACTCCCGAAGTGCGCGCGGCACTGGATATGGGGATTGAAGTCATTGGTGATATAGAGTTATTTGCCCGTGAAATTGCTGACCGTAAACCATGCGTGATTGGGATTACGGGCTCAAATGGCAAAACGACAGTCACCACCTTAGTGGGCGAAATGCTGCGAGAAGCAGGCATTGCTGTTGCTGTGGGAGGCAATATTGGTACTCCGGCGCTGGATTTGCTGCAAGAGAATGCGGATATTTTTGTGCTTGAGTTATCGAGTTTCCAGCTGGAAACCACTCATAGCTTGAATTGCGTGGCCTCAACCTGTTTAAACGTGACGGAAGATCATATGGACAGGTACAGCGATATGGATGCCTATCGGAAGGCCAAACTACGTTTGTACCATCAAAGTCGTTCCATCATTTTTAACCGTGATGATGTGCTGACTATCCCAACTGAACCCATGAACCAAAACAGCTTTGGTTTAGCGCCGCCGGAAGGCGACGAGTGGGGCATTTGCGACAGCAAAATTTATCACGGCCACAGTGAAATCATGCCAATCACCGAAGTGTCGCTGATTGGCAGTCATAACCACGCCAACCTACTTGCTGCAATGGCTTTGGTCTACGCGGTGGGTGTGGATAAGCAAGTGATGGCCAAAGTGGCTCGCACCTTTACTGGCCTTTCTCACCGTTGCGAAGTGGTAGGGGTCAAAGGTGGTGTGACCTATGTGAATGACTCTAAAGCTACCAATGTCGGCGCGACTGTTGCGGCCCTTGATGGTTTAAGCGATCACCTCGGCGACATTATTTTGATTGCTGGCGGCGATGGTAAAGGTGCGGATTTCAGTCCACTGGCCGAGCCGTTAACAAAAGTGACTCACCTCATTACCTTAGGTAGAGATGGCAATAAGATTGCCGCGCTGAAAGAAGGCGCTATTAAGGTTGATTCAATGGCTGCCGCTGTTGCTAAGGCCGCTCAATTAGCGACTTCGGGTGATATTGTGTTGTTGTCGCCCGCCTGTGCAAGTCTGGATATGTACAGCAACTTTATGGCCCGTGGTGATGATTTTAGAAGCCAAGTGGAGCGACTCGATGGCGAGTGATGCAAGACAGCTCAGCCTGTTTGGGCGAGTGCTGAATGCACTGCCTAACTGGCAACGAGATACCGAAGTCCCGGGCGCGCAATTGTACGATCGGGCTTTGCTCACTGCTGTTTTGTCTTTGATTGGCTTTGGTTTTGTAATGGTGATGTCGGCCTCTATGCCCGAGGCACAAACACTGACGGGTAACCCATTCCATTTTATGACTCGCCATGTGGGTTATCTGTTGGGATGTTTAGTGATTGCCGCATTTGTACTGAGGGTTGAAATGCAAACTTGGCAGCGGATGAGCCCTATCATGCTGCTGGTTGTATTTTTGATGTTACTGGCAGTACTGGTTGTGGGAACTACCGTAAACGGCGCGACCCGTTGGTTATCAATCGGTCCAATCCGTATTCAAGTGGCCGAGGTCGCTAAGTTTGCGTTTTCTGTGTACATGGCGGGCTATCTGGTGCGCCGTCATCAGGAAGTGCGTGAAAATGCTAAGGGCTTCTATAAGCCGATTGCGGTATTTGCGATTTACGCGATTTTGATTTTGATGCAGCCCGACTTAGGCACTGTGGTGGTGTTGTTCGTCGGCACTGTTGGACTGTTGTTTCTCGCGGGTGCTCGGTTGCTGGACTTTTTCGCGCTGATCTTTGCTGGCATTTTAGCTTTCGTCGCGCTGGTACTGCTCGAGCCTTATCGTATGCGCCGGGTGACATCGTTTTTAGACCCTTGGCAAGATCCGTTTGGTAGTGGCTACCAGTTAACCCAATCGCTGATGGCCTACGGCCGGGGTGATTGGTTCGGCCAGGGCCTTGGCAACAGTATTCAAAAGTTGGAGTACCTCCCCGAGGCGCATACCGACTTTATCTTTGCCGTGATTGGTGAAGAGTTAGGGTTTATCGGCATTATCGCGGTGCTATCCGTGTTGCTGTTTGTGGCATTAAGGGCCATTCGCCTCGGCAATTTATGTCTGGTGATGGATAAAGCCTTCGAGGGTTATCTGGCCTATGCCATTGGGATTTGGATCTGTTTTCAGACCGTCGTTAATGTGGGCGCAAGCATTGGTATGTTACCTACTAAAGGGTTAACACTGCCCTTTGTGAGTTACGGCGGTAGTAGTTTATGGGTCATGACGGCGGCGGCAATGACATTGCTACGCATCGATTATGAGCGGCGCATGAGTTTAGTTCAGGCCGTGCAAGGGAGATTGAAGTAATGACCGACGCGGGTAAACGTATTTTAGTCATGGCAGGCGGCACGGGTGGACATGTGTTCCCGGCGCTCGCGGTGGCAAAATATTTAGCGCAGCAAGGTTGGCAAGTGCGTTGGTTAGGCACCGCCGACCGCATGGAGGCGCGTTTAGTGCCTCAGTATGGCTTCGACATCGATTTTATCGACATTAAGGGCGTGCGTGGCAATGGCTTAGTGCGTAAATTGGCGGCGCCTTTTAAAGTGGTGCGCTCGATTCTGCAAGCCAAGGCAGTGATTGCCGAATTTAAACCCGATGTAGTGTTGGGGATGGGCGGTTTTGCCAGTGGCCCTGGTGGTGTAGCCGCGAAATTAGCGGGCGTGCCCTTAGTGTTACATGAGCAAAATGCCATTCCGGGAATGACCAATAAATTACTCTCGCGGATCGCTAGCCAAGTATTATGCGCCTTTAAAAATACCTTCACTCAGGTTAAGGCAAAGGTGGTGGGTAACCCAATCCGCCGTGAACTGATTGCCCTAGGCGCCGAGCCTAAGCAAGCCGCGGATGATGCCTTAAAAGTGCTCGTGGTAGGCGGCAGCTTAGGTGCCAAAGTGTTTAATGATTTAATGCCTGAAGTGGTGGCGGCGCTGAGTAAACAGCAGTCGATTACGGTTTGGCATCAAGTGGGTAAGGATAATCTGGCAGGAGTTAAGTCGGCTTATCAACAGCAAGGACAAGAGGGCGGCGTTAACGTTGCCGAATTTATTGATGACATGGAAGCCGCCTATCGCTGGGCAGATGTGGTATTGTGCCGCGCTGGCGCGCTGACGGTATCCGAGTTAGCGGCGGTGGGACTTCCGAGTATTCTGGTGCCTTATCCCCATGCAGTGGATGATCACCAAACCCGTAACGCTCAAGTATTGGTTGAGGCTGGCGCCGCTTTCCTATTGCCGCAGGCCATCTTGGACGTGAATAAGCTGGTGAGTAAATTACAGTTACTCGCCAATGATAGAGCTGAATTAGCCCAAATGGGCCAAAGAGCGAGAGATGTTGCCGTACTGGATGCAACCGAACAGGTGGCCCAAGTGTGTATCGCTCTCGCCGAGAAAGGATAGGTATGACTAAGACAGAAAGATACTTACAGCTAAGAAGTATGATCCCAGAAATGCGCCGGATTAAGCGTATTCATTTCGTCGGCATTGGCGGCGCGGGCATGGGCGGGATCGCTGAAGTATTAGTAAACGAAGGCTATGTTGTCAGTGGTTCTGACATCGCGCAAAACGCCGTGACTGACAGACTCTGCCTGCTGGGCGCGAAAATTCATATCGGCCATGGCGCCGATAACGTGCAGCAAGCCGATGTGGTGGTGGTCTCGACCGCGATTAATCCTGAGAATCCAGAGATTATTGCGGCGAAGGAATTGCGTATTCCTATCGTGCGCCGCGCTGAAATGTTGGCTGAGTTGATGCGTTATCGCCATGGTGTAGCGATTGCAGGAACTCACGGTAAAACCACGACCACCAGTTTGATTGCCAGTTTGTATGGTCAAGCGGGGCGCGATCCAACTTTTGTTATCGGTGGTTTACTTAACAGCGCTGGCACCAATGCCCGCTTAGGTACTAGCCGTTACCTGATAGCCGAAGCAGACGAAAGTGATGCGAGCTTCCTGCATCTGCAACCTATGGTCAGCGTAGTGACGAATATCGAAGCCGATCATATGGATACCTACGGTGGTGATTTTGAAAAGCTCAAATCGACCTTCGTGGATTTTTTACATAACCTGCCTTTCTATGGCGTGGCTGTCGTTTGTATCGATGATCCAGTCGTACGTGAGATTATGCCGCGTATAGGTCGTCATATGATCACCTATGGCTTCAGTGACGATGCCGACGTGCAGGCGCTGAATTTCCATCAGCAGGGTCACCAATGCCGCTTTACCGTCAGACGTAAAGGCAAAGAAGATTTAGATCTGCTGCTTAATCTGCCGGGTCAGCACAATGTATTAAATGCACTGGCAGCGATTGCCGTGGCGACAGAAGATGAAATTGATGATAGCGCCATCATTCAAGCCTTGGCTGAATTCCAAGGTATTGGTCGTCGTTTCCAACACTTAGGCAAGTTCGCGACGCCAAAGGGCGAAGTGATGTTAGTGGATGATTATGGTCACCACCCCAGCGAAGTGGCGGCGACCATTAAAGCGGCGCGTGCAGGCTGGCCTGACAAACGTTTAGTTATGGCTTATCAGCCACACAGATACACTCGTACTCGCGATCTGTACGAAGACTTTATTGAAGTGTTATCTCAGGTAGATTGCTTGCTATTGCTCGATGTGTATAGTGCCGGTGAAGCACCGATCCCTGGCGCCGACGGTCGGGCTCTATGCCGTTCGATTCGTTTGCGTGGGCAGTTAGACCCCATCTTTATTGCTAGCCCAGATCAGTTAGCCGAAGTGCTACCCGATGTGTTGCAGGAAGGGGATTTATTGTTGACCCAAGGTGCAGGTAATATAGGAGCCTTGTCGCGTCAGTTAGCCGCCACTGAATTAGGCTTTAGCACGGCTGTTACAACCGAGGTAAAACCTTGATGAATTGCGTGACAACTTGGATTTAAAGGAAATGTTGATCCGAGGTTTTAGCGCTATATAATGGCCGGTTTTCTGTGGTTTTTAGTAGTGTCGTTGAAGGGTGGAAACAAACGTGTCTTGGAGTGATAAGAGGCGACACTGGCGGGCGAGGATGTCACGGGTTAATTGGTACTTGTGGAGTGGGATTGGTTTTTTATGGTTAGTCATTGGTAGCTTTGTTTTTGGCGGCTACCTGCTACATAAGTTTTTAAATGATGCCAGCACTTTGCCCATTGAAGCGGTCGCCATTAAAGGTGAGCGGACTTACACCACAGATAGGGATATACAAATTGCACTACAGGATTTAATGCAGCGGAGTTTTTTTAGTGCTGACATCACCTTAGTGCAACAGGCATTAGAAGCTTTACCTTGGGTGTATCGTGCGTCAGTGAGACGTGAATGGCCTGCGAAACTCAGGGTGTATTTACAGGAACAACAACCGGTCGCCCATTGGAATGGTACCGCTTGGCTCAATGTGCATGGTGAAGTGTTTGAAGCGCCATCGCACCCTGAGTTAGAGCATCTGCCTTATTTATCTGGGCCAGATGATATGGGGACCGAAGTGTTAACCGCCTACGCGCAGGTTAACTCGCTACTGAAGATTAATGGCTTTACCTTAGCCAATTTGAGTTTAACACCACGTCATGCGTGGCACGCGACACTAGGTAACGGTATTGTTTTAGACCTAGGTCGAGAAGATAAAATGGCAAGGATACAAAGGTTTATCACTGTTTACCCATTATTGGCGAAACAAGATAAACCGATTGCCAGAGTGGATTTGCGCTACGACACAGGGTTGGCCGTAGGCTGGGGCGATGCACAAACAAGAGAGCCGATAATTAATGACCAAAAACCAAGATAGAAATCTGATCGTCGGATTGGACATAGGAACCTCTAAAGTCGCAGTGATCATAGGCGAAGTTCTGCCCGATGGCGAAATCAGCATAGTCGGCCTTGGTAACCACCCTTCAAGGGGCATGGATAAAGGTGGCGTTAACGATTTAGACTCCATCGTGCGCAGTGTGCAACGCGCGCTCGATCAAGCGGAATTAATGGCAGACTGCCAAGTATCATCGGTTTACCTAAGCATTTCCGGTAAACATATCGCCTGCCAAAACGAAAATGGCATGGTGTCGATTAACGATGAAGAAGTGACACAGGAAGACGTCGACAACGTGATCCACACCGCGCGCTCGGTGAAGATCCCGACAGAACGTCGTATTCTGCATGTGTTACCGCAGGAATACGCGATTGACGTACAAGACGGCATTCGCAGCCCTATCGGCATGTCAGGCATGCGGATGGAAGCCAAGGTACACATAGTGACCTGCGCCAATGATATGGCGAAGAACATCACTAAGAGTGTTGAGCGCTGTGGTTTGAAGGTCGATGACTTAGTGTTCTCCGGCATTGCGTCGGCGGATGCGGTATTAACCTTTGATGAAAAAGACTTAGGTGTGTGTATCGTCGATATCGGCGGTGGCACGACGGATATCGCTGTGTATACCAATGGTGCGCTACGTCATTGCGCGGTTGTGCCCGTTGCGGGTAACCAAGTGACCAACGATATCGCGAAGATTTTCCGCACGCCATCATCACATGCTGAACAAATCAAAGTGCAGTTCGCCTGTGCGCGTAGCTCCATGGTGAGCCGTGAAGACAGTATCGAAGTGCCTTCGGTGGGTGGTCGCCCATCGCGCAGCATGTCGCGCCATACTTTGGCCGAAGTGGTTGAGCCAAGATATCAAGAGCTATTTGAGCTAGTGCTCAAGGAGCTGAAAGACAGTGGTTTAGAAGATCAAATCGCCGCAGGTATCGTGTTAACAGGTGGTACGGCGTCGATTCAAGGCGTGGTGGACATTGCGGAGGCAACCTTTGGTATGCCTGTTCGCGTCGCCTCACCATTGCCTGTAAAAGGCTTATACGAATACGTGGATCAGTCTATTTACTCCACAGGGGTTGGATTGCTCCACTATGGTGCAAGACGGGTGCTTGAGCGTCAATTCGAGCGTCCTGAGCGTCAAGGGGTTACCAGTGCTTGGAATCGGGTCCAAAGCTGGTTTAAGGGTGAATTTTAATAACGCAGGCAACACGGAGATCAGACAATGTTTGAGATCATGGACACTCACTCAGATGACGCGGTGATTAAAGTCATCGGCGTTGGCGGCGGCGGTGGTAACGCTGTCGAACATATGGTCAAACACAACATTGAAGGTGTTGAGTTTGTCGTTACCAACACAGACGCACAGGCGCTACGTAAATCTGGCGCTGGCTCAACGATTCAATTAGGCCGCGATGTCACTAAAGGTCTTGGCGCTGGCGCCAACCCAGAAGTGGGTCGTGCCGCAGCGGAAGAAGACCGCGAAAACATTCGTGCAGCGATCAAAGGCTCAGACATGATCTTTATCGCTGCCGGTATGGGCGGAGGTACTGGTACAGGTGCTGCGCCAGTTGTTGCTCAAATCGCTCGTGAAGAAGGCATCTTAACGGTTGCGGTCGTGACTAAGCCTTTCCCTTTCGAAGGCAAAAAGCGCATGGCTTATGCCGAGCAAGGTATCGCTGAGCTTGCTAAGCACGTGGATTCGTTAATCACTATCCCTAACGAAAAATTATTAAAAGTATTGGGCCGTGGTACGTCATTACTCGATGCGTTTGCCGCAGCGAATAACGTGTTACTCGGCGCAGTACAAGGTATTGCTGAGCTGATTACTCGCCCAGGTCTGATTAACGTCGACTTTGCTGACGTGAAAACCGTTATGTCTGAAATGGGTAATGCCATGATGGGCACTGGTGTTGCACGTGGTGAAGACCGTGCAGAAGAAGCGGCTGAAGCTGCTGTAGCCAGCCCATTATTAGAAGACATCGACTTAGCCGGTGCCCGTGGTGTGTTAGTTAACATTACCGCAGGTATGGACATGAGCATCGAAGAATTTGAAACTGTTGGTAACCATGTTAAAGCTTATGCTTCTGACAATGCTACCGTGGTTGTGGGTGCGGTTATCGACCCAGAAATGAGCGACGAACTGCGCGTAACCGTAGTTGCAACCGGTATTGGTGCTGAAAAGCGTCCTGATATCCAATTAGTTTCTAAGCCAGCACCACGTCCAGAACCTGTGGTTGTGGAACCAAAAGTTGAAGCTTATGTCGAAGAAGCAACTCATGTGAGCTATGCGGCGCCAAAGGGTAACGTATTACCTGCATCGCCAGCACCTGCTCCTGCGCCAGCGCCTTCAACAAAGCATGAATTGGATTACTTAGATATCCCAGCGTTTTTGCGTAAGCAAGCTGATTAAAACAGGTATTTGAGTCCAGCGTATCGGGTGATGTATTGCTCTATCGGCAATACCACCCAATGACGACATTTGTATGACATAGCTAACTTATGTTACTATGTCGAACCTATGTGGTCGTTTTGCTGCCGCTGTGTGCGCAAATATTAGGCTTAATTATTGAAATCTAAACGGGTAACTGAATGATATTTCAAAGAACTGTTCAAAAAATGGTGAAAGCTACCGGAGTCGGTTTGCACTCTGGGAATAAAGTCACCTTGAGCATTATGCCCGCACCAGTCAATACAGGGATCGTACTTGTGCGTACCGATATGAGTCCTGCCGTTGCTATTCCAGCAAAGGCGGAACAAGTTCGCGAAACCACGATGTGCACGGCACTTGTCAATGATGAAGGTATTCGTATTTCGACTATTGAGCATTTATTTGCAGCCTTAGCGGGTTTAGGCATTGATAACGCCGTAATCGAAGTGGACGCCCCTGAAATCCCAATTATGGATGGCAGTGCGAGCCCATTTGTCTTCTTACTTCAGTCTGCGGGTATTAAAGAGCAGTCTGCACCTAAGAAGTACTTAAAGATTAAACGCCCTGTGCGTGTTGAAGACGGTGATAAGTGGGCCGAGCTCAAGCCTTTCAAAGGTTTTAGAGTCAACTTTAAAATTGACTTTGCTCACCCCGAAATTGCTCGCAGCCAACAGCATGTGGTGATGGACTTCTCTACTTCAGCTTTTGTTAAAGACATTAGCCGCGCTCGTACTTTTGGTTTTATGCGTGATATTGAGTATCTGCGTGCGAATAACCTAGCATTAGGTGGCAGCATGGAAAACGCAGTTGTACTTGATGAATATCGCGTCCTCAACCCCGACGGCCTGCGTTATGAGGATGAGTTCGTTAAGCACAAAATTTTAGATGCGTTTGGTGATCTCTATGTGGCAGGACACGCCATTCTTGGTGAGTTTACTGCCTATAAAACGGGTCATGCTCTGAATAACCAGTTAGTACGTGCCTTATTGGCGCAGCAAGATGCGTGGGAGTTAGTGAGCTTTGAGAAAGAAGCCGATGTCCCCGTTAGCTTTGCTGTACCTGGTGGTGCGGTCTTCGCTTAATTGCGTCTGATGTTTACTTATTACGGCTGGCCAATGTGGCCAGCCGTTTTAGTTTTTCGCCTAGTGTCCCGCTCACATTTTCTGCAAGTGCGGCAATATGTTCTGCAGCTGCTGGACTCAATGCCTTATGCGCCTGTTTCGGCTTTGCGTCATACAATGCTAATCTCGGGTTGACTTTAACTTCAATTGCGGTAAGGATTGGGAGCGTTTCTGCTTGAAGCTGCGCGAGTAGTTTCGGCTTTTGGAAATTAATTCGTGCGGCCCATGCTGCCGAAGTGGTTTCAACCACAAGAACACCCTGGCGGAAATTAGCGACTTTCAGCTGCTCCGCAACAGGACCTGCGACAATCTGCTTCACGTGCTGATCCAGATATAAAAGTAGTTCCGCTTTCTCAGCTATGTCGGGTAATGTGCCTGATTGGTGTAGTAATTGGCTGAGATCCTGAGGGGGCTTTTTCATATGATAATAAGATGGCTGAATTAGGCTATGAGTGTAACAGTATTTATTCAAGGTCGGAATGGCGTTACGCGCTGGCAACCCAGTAAACGCTGGTTGATCCTTCCCATGCTATTGTTAGCTACTGGTGCCGGTATTTATCAACACAACTCTGCTAAGTTTGAAAATCAGCAAGCCAGTGTCGATAACGATCGAATCCAACGCGAACAACAAAAGAAGCAAGTCTTAGAGCTTAAAAGTGCCACAGAGTCACAGCTAGCCATGCTGGCGACCCATGTCGCGCGCATGCAAGCTAAAATCACCCGTCTCGAGGCCTTAGGTCAACAAGTCGCAAAACAAAACAAATTGGATGAAGACTTTGATTTCTCATCTGAAGTTGGGGTTGGTGGTTTAAGCGAATTAGGCTCAAATATCGAAATTAGTCAGCTTATCGAAGATATGGATAAACTGGCGTCACGAATTGACAACAATAATGTTCAACTATCACTACTTGAAACAGTGTCATCTAACCACCATATAGATGCTGAACGTTATGTATCAGGGCTCCCACTCGATAAAGGTTGGTTATCGTCGCCCTACGGATTACGTAATGACCCTTTTAACGGTCGTCGAACCATGCACAAAGGGATCGATTTTACCGGTCGGGAAGGGGCTAAAGTTGTCGCGACTGCAGCAGGCGTGGTGACTTGGGCTGGGAATATGTTTGGTTATGGCGAATTGGTCGAAATCGACCATGGTAACGGTTTACGTACACGCTATGGCCATAATAAAGCTTTGTCAGTAGCTGTAGGTGATGTGGTCGCTAAAGGCGAAACCATCGCCAGTATGGGAAGCACTGGGCGCTCAACAGGGGCTCATGTGCATTATGAAGTGTTGCGTGGCGGACAGCAGATAGATCCACAAAAGTTTGTCTACCGCAAAGCAAGTTAATTGAAACATTGGCTTCTAGTTTCCATCATGGACTTGGCCTACAGAAAATAAGTGATTCAGATGTTTGGTAAATTACTGACAAAAGTATTTGGTAGTCGCAACGACCGTACCCTTAAAGGGTTACAAAAAGTAGTTAATAAGATTAATGCGCTTGAAGCCGATTATGAAAAATTAACCGATGAGCAGCTTAAAGCGAAAACCGCAGAGTTTCGTGAGCGTTTAGCTGCGGGCGCTTCATTAGATAGCATTATGGCGGAAGCGTTTGCCACCGTGCGTGAAGCATCTAAGCGTGTGTTCGAAATGCGTCACTTCGACGTGCAGTTACTCGGTGGTATGGTACTTGATAGTAACCGTATCGCTGAAATGCGTACGGGTGAAGGTAAAACTTTAACCGCAACACTGCCTGCTTACTTAAATGCCTTAACGGGCAAAGGCGTTCACGTTATTACCGTCAACGATTACTTAGCACGCCGTGATGCTGAGAATAACCGTCCACTGTTCGAATTCTTAGGTTTAACTGTTGGGATTAACGTTGCAGGGCTTAGCCAACAGGCGAAGAAAGATGCCTATAACGCCGATATTACCTACGGTACCAACAATGAATTTGGTTTCGATTATCTGCGCGACAACATGGCGTTTTCACCACAAGAGCGTGTTCAACGTCCATTACACTATGCACTGATCGACGAAGTCGACTCAATCCTTATCGACGAAGCCCGCACGCCATTGATTATCTCTGGTGCAGCGGAAGACAGCTCTGAGCTATACATCAAGATCAACACGCTTATCCCCAATCTTATCCGTCAAGATAAAGAAGACTCTGAAGAGTATGTGGGCGAAGGCGACTACACCATTGATGAAAAAGCCAAACAAGTGCACTTTACTGAACGCGGTCAAGAGAAGGTTGAAAACCTGCTGATTGAACGTGGCATGTTAGCCGAAGGCGACTCACTTTACTCAGCAGCCAATATTTCGCTACTGCACCATGTGAACGCTGCACTACGTGCTCATACCTTATTTGAGCGTGATGTGGACTATATCGTTCAGGATGGCGAAGTGATCATCGTTGATGAACACACTGGTCGTACTATGCCTGGTCGTCGTTGGTCAGAAGGTTTACATCAAGCTGTTGAAGCTAAAGAAGGCGTTCGTATTCAAAACGAAAACCAAACACTAGCTTCGATCACCTTCCAAAACTACTTCCGTTTATATGAGAAGTTAGCGGGTATGACTGGTACTGCCGATACCGAGGCGTTTGAGTTTCAACACATCTATGGTTTAGATACCGTGGTGGTGCCAACCAACCGTCCAATGGTCCGTAAGGATTTGGCGGATTTAGTTTACTTAACCGCTAATGAAAAGTATCAAGCGATCATTAAAGACATCAAAGACTGCCGCGAGCGTGGCCAACCGGTATTGGTCGGTACCGTTTCTATCGAACAGTCAGAACTGTTAGCGCGCTTAATGGTGAAGGAAAAGATCCCGCACCAAGTGCTTAACGCCAAGTTCCATGAAAAAGAAGCCGAGATTGTTGCCCAAGCAGGCCGTACTGGCGCCGTAACCATTGCCACTAACATGGCGGGTCGTGGTACCGACATCGTGCTTGGTGGCAACTGGAATATGGAAATCGAGGCGCTGGAAAATCCTACCCCAGAGCAAAAAGCCAAGATCAAAGCTGATTGGCAAGTGCGTCATGACGAAGTCGTTGCCGCGGGTGGTTTACACATTCTCGGTACCGAGCGCCACGAGTCACGTCGTATCGACAACCAGCTACGTGGTCGTGCGGGCCGTCAAGGTGATGCGGGCTCTTCACGTTTCTACCTGTCGATGGAAGATAGTTTAATGCGTATCTTCGCTTCTGATCGCGTCTCCGGCATGATGAAGAAGCTGGGCATGGAAGAAGGCGAAGCGATCGAACATCCATGGGTGTCTCGTGCAATCGAAAATGCTCAACGTAAAGTAGAAGCACGTAACTTCGATATTCGTAAGCAATTACTTGAATTCGATGACGTGGCAAACGATCAGCGCCAAGTGGTTTACGCCCAGCGTAATGAGTTGATGGATGCGGAAAGTATTGAAGACACGATTAAAAACATCCAAGACGATGTAATTGGTGCGGTAATCGATCAGTACATTCCACCACAATCAGTAGAAGAGTTATGGGATGTTCCTGGGTTAGAGCAGCGCCTAAACCAAGAGTTTATGCTTAAACTGCCAATCCAAGAATGGCTCGATAAAGAAGACGACTTACACGAAGAAAGCCTACGTGAGCGTATTATCACTTCTTGGTCAGATGCTTATAAAGCCAAAGAAGAAATGGTCGGTGCCTCAGTACTGCGCCAATTCGAAAAAGCAGTGATGCTACAAACCCTCGATGGCTTGTGGAAAGAGCATTTAGCCGCAATGGATCATTTACGCCAAGGCATCCACTTACGTGGTTACGCACAGAAGAATCCAAAGCAAGAGTATAAGCGTGAGTCATTCGAACTGTTCCAACAATTGCTGAATACGCTGAAACATGACGTGATTAGCGTGTTGTCTAAAGTTCAAGTGCAAGCCCAATCTGATGTTGAAGAAATGGAAGCTCGTCGTCGTGAAGAAGATGCTAAGATCCTACGCGACTACCAGCACGCAGCAGCCGAAGCCTTAGTTGGTGGGGATGATGGTAGCGACGAGATGATGGCGCACACACCAATGATCCGCGATGGCGATAAAGTTGGCCGTAACGATCCTTGTCCTTGTGGCTCTGGCCGTAAATATAAGCAGTGTCACGGTAAGCTAAGCTAATTCAACACGTGCACCTAATTCTAAAAGGCGACTGTAATAGTCGCCTTTTTCATGCCTACTCAAAGCCAGATACAAATCATTGAATCTGTCTGCATCTATATAAAGCTTATTTGAATCTCCAGCCTTCCAGTTATGGTAAGTCATGCTTTGTTCACAAATAAAGCAGTAAAATTGCCTTTTGTGGATAACGTTGGGGGTAACTAGTGGGTACTTTGTGACTAACTGAAACTATTGAAAAAAGATCGAAAAAATACAAAAAAGCGCTTGCACAAAAAGTTCCGCTGCCTATAATGCGCATCCACTGACACGGCAGACAGCGATACGCAGTTTCAAGTGCCAGTTCATCAAGTGATTCAGTCCTTGAT
>NZ_JAMDJP010000047.1:0-26039 GCF_023475945.1 Shewanella sp. 8A | reverse complement strand
TGATAACCGTCGAGCACATGATTGAGCGGATCGTCGGCCATGGTGGCGGTCAGCCTGGTTGCCATTGCAACAAGGGTTTTTAAGCCGTCCCACCCTGACCCACTCGCGATGGCACTGTTGCAAATAGTCGGTGGTGATAAACTTATCATCCCCTTTTGCTGATGGAGCTGCACATGAACCCATTCAAAGGCCGGCATTTTCAGCGTGACATCATTCTGTGGGCCGTACGCTGGTACTGCAAATACGGCATCAGTTACCGTGAGCTGCAGGAGATGCTGGCTGAACGCGGAGTGAATGTCGATCACTCCACGATTTACCGCTGGGTTCAGCGTTATGCGCCTGAAATGGAAAAACGGCTGCGCTGGTACTGGCGTAACCCTTCCGATCTTTGCCCGTGGCACATGGATGAAACCTACGTGAAGGTCAATGGCCGCTGGGCGTATCTGTACCGGGCCGTCGACAGCCGGGGCCGCACTGTCGATTTTTATCTCTCCTCCCGTCGTAACAGCAAAGCTGCATACCGGTTTCTGGGTAAAATCCTCAACAACGTGAAGAAGTGGCAGATCCCGCGATTCATCAACACGGATAAAGCGCCCGCCTATGGTCGCGCGCTTGCTCTGCTCAAACGCGAAGGCCGGTGCCCGTCTGACGTTGAACACCGACAGATTAAGTACCGGAACAACGTGATTGAATGCGATCATGGCAAACTGAAACGGATAATCGGCGCCACGCTGGGATTTAAATCCATGAAGACGGCTTACGCCACCATCAAAGGTATTGAGGTGATGCGTGCACTACGCAAAGGCCAGGCCTCAGCATTTTATTATGGTGATCCCCTGGGCGAAATGCGCCTGGTAAGCAGAGTTTTTGAAACGTAAGGCCTTTGAATAAGACAAAAGGCTGCCTCATCGCTAACTTTGCAACAGTGCCGAATTTAGCGCGGTCGCTAAACATTTCGGCACCACCCAGGTGCTGCACGATATCAATCTGAAAATTGATGCCGGTGAATACCGGCTGGCTGCCGACGATCCGGATGAGGAGAACACCCTCGCCACGGCAGTTTTCACCCTCGATGCCAACCACGTCAGGTGGCAAATTTTCGACATTAACCGCGACGATGCTAAATTTCAGGGAGAAGTGCGTGGGTGAGATAGCCGGTCGTCAGTCATAAAGGGCAGGGTAGTACCGTTGGCCCGGCGTTCGATAGTACCGTCCGGATACTGCCAGATATCGGCGTCCAGGGAGATGTCCTGAAGCGCGGTGTCCGGAATTTCAGGTTTGTGTCTCTACAAAGACTAACTATCAGAAAAACTCATCGAGCATCAAATGAAACTGCAATTTATTCATATCAGGATTATCAATACCATATTTTTGAAAAAGCCGTTTCTGTAATGAAGGAGAAAACTCACCGAGGCAGTTCCATAGGATGGCAAGATCCTGGTATCGGTCTGCGATTCCGACTCGTCCAACATCAATACAACCTATTAATTTCCCCTCGTCAAAAATAAGGTTATCAAGTGAGAAATCACCATGAGTGACGACTGAATCCGGTGAGAATGGCAAAAGCTTATGCATTTCTTTCCAGACTTGTTCAACAGGCCAGCCATTACGCTCGTCATCAAAATCACTAGCATCAACCAAACCGTTATTCATTCGTGATTGCGCCTGAGCGAGACGAAATACGCGATCGCTGTTAAAAGGACAATTACAAACAGGAATCGAATGCAACCGGCGCAGGAACACTGCCAGCGCATCAACAATATTTTCACCTGAATCAGGATATTCTTCTAATACCTGGAATGCTGTTTTCCCGGGGATCGCAGTGGTGAGTAACCATGCATCATCAGGAGTACGGATAAAATGCTTGATGGTCGGAAGAGGCATAAATGCCGTCAGCCAGTTTAGTCTGACCATCTCATCTGTAACATCATTGGCAACGCTACCTTTGCCATGTTTCAGAAACAACTCTGGCGCATTGGGCTTCCCATACAATCGATAGATTGTCGCACCTGATTGCCCGACATTATCGCGAGCCCATCTATACCCATATAAATCAGCATCCAGGTTGGAATTTAATCGCGGCCTCGAGCAAGACGTTTCCCGTTGAATATGGCTCATAACACCTGAGTTAAGCCGGAGCGCTTTGCGGCCGCGGCGTTGTGACAATTTACCGAACAACTCCGCGGCCGCGAAGCGATCTCGGCTTGAACGAATTGTTAGGCCGCATATCGCGACCTGAAAGCGGCACGCAAGACCTCAACCTTTTCCGCCCCGAGTGAGGTGCATGCGAGCCTGTAGGACTCTATGTGCTTTGTAGGCCAGTCGACTGGTGGTACTTCATCGGCATAGTAAAAGTAATCCCAGATGATCGCCTCCCAGCTGTTACAACGGACTGGCCGCCCGGCGATGACACCCTCAGCCGCCTCTGGGCACGAGCCCTGCGGAGCCTCCGCGATTTCATACGCTTCGTCTGCCCACCAAGCAGGTTCGCAGTCAAGTAACTCATCCCCGATCTCCGCTAAGAATCCATAGTCCAACTCCTCCGTGACGCGCCCGCCGAGCATTTCAACTATTGCCTCGAGCTCGCCGCGCCTCTCGCCGGGAAACGTCAGATCAATATCATCGTGCTTGCGTGTTACACGCCCTAGCCGTGCATCGATCGCCCAGCCCCCACCGATCCAGAGCGGCAGATTTCGCTCATCTGCCGCAGCTAGAAATTGGAGTATCAATGCGACCTGCGTTGTGTCCATGCGGCCTAACACCCCTTGTATTACTGTTTATGTAAGCAGACAGTTTTATTGTTCATGATGATATATTTTTATCGGCACTGTTGCAAATAGTCGGTGGTGATAAACTTATCATCCCCTTTTGCTGATGGAGCTGCACATGAACCCATTCAAAGGCCGGCATTTTCAGCGTGACATCATTCTGTGGGCCGTACGCTGGTACTGCAAATACGGCATCAGTTACCGTGAGCTGCAGGAGATGCTGGCTGAACGCGGAGTGAATGTCGATCACTCCACGATTTACCGCTGGGTTCAGCGTTATGCGCCTGAAATGGAAAAACGGCTGCGCTGGTACTGGCGTAACCCTTCCGATCTTTGCCCGTGGCACATGGATGAAACCTACGTGAAGGTCAATGGCCGCTGGGCGTATCTGTACCGGGCCGTCGACAGCCGGGGCCGCACTGTCGATTTTTATCTCTCCTCCCGTCGTAACAGCAAAGCTGAGGTCCGGCCGGTAAAAGTGTTGGAATTAGCCACTTCGAGTATAACTAACTGAATAATAAAGATTTAATCAACCAGCAACTCAAATGACATTGGTTTAACCTGCTTGGTCAAATCCAGCTCAAAGCTTCCCAATCTGCCCAAGTGCTCGGTATGGTACGGCGAGAATGCGGCCATGAGGTCGCGGGTGATATTGTGGCCCTCCGACTTCAACTGGTTAAACACTTCCGTCATCGCGTTCACGTTGTATAGGATTGTGAAGTTCGCCAGCAAATGATTGTATTTCACGATTTTGCTTTGCTCATGCTTTAGGTTAGCGGGAATTTTTCCGGCATTCGCAAAAAACAACCAACGTGCAAACTCGTTGAACTCCTCACTCTTACAGGTCGCTGCCTGGATCGTTTTGCGTAGATCAACATCGGTGATGTATTCCAAAAGGAACATAGTTCTGACCACTCGCCCGAGTTCGCGGAACGCAAAATACAGCTTGTTTTTCCGGTTCTTGGTGCCGAACCGGCGCAGGATTGTCGAGGCGGTAATTTTTCCTGCTTTAACGGACATAGCTGTTCGCATCATATCCGCATAGTGCTTTTCAATAAGGTCCCACTTGATAGGCTCTTTGAACAAGGACTGAATATGCTTAAGCACCATAGCGCGGTCAGGCTTGTAGAAGCTGAGATCTTTGATATTTCGGATACGCGGCATGAGCTTGATGCCCAGTAGGTACGCCAGGCCAAATACCGGTGTTGATTGCGCCTGCGTATCCCCGTGAACGGTGTCTGGATTAAAATCTGATTCGTCGTTGAGCAGACCGTCCAGGATATAAATCGCCTCGTAGACACCACAGGGGATAAACCGGCTGAACAACGCAATGTAGGTATCTGAGACGTGGTAATAGGCAATGCCGCCATAGCTGCCGTAACGAATATGGTATTCCGATAGTAAATTATCTTCGTAGAGATCCCAGAGCTTGCCATCAGCGGACACACTGTTGCCCGAACCCCAACACTCAATGAGCCGGTATTTCTTGTACTCGCTGTTGATCTTAGCAATCGCTTTATCGAGACGGGCTTCCGTAGTGCGCTTTAAGTTAAGCCATGCAACTTGCTTGCGCGACACACCCTGCACGGATCGCACGGTTTCGGTAGGGCCAATATTGGTGCCGTAACAAAACACCGTCAGAACAAAACGTAACACCGGGTCGCTGATACGTGACTCGAAACCCGACAACGGGCCAAAATGTTTGTTCAAGTTCAACCATTTTTCGACATTAATGATTACATCGAGCAGGTTGATCTTGTCCAAGCGATCGCGCAAGAGCGCTCCAATTTCTTCGACCTCTGGCGAAGGTTGATCCGGTTTTGGTTTACCGATAATCAGGTTCCCGTTTTCTATACGGACCAGTTCATCCTCTGGAAATTGGCTATCAGCTTTCTGGCAGCTCGCCTCCATGGACTCCTTCAGTGTTCTTGCAAATTCAGTATCACCGGCGATAAGTCCTACCTCCTCGCAATAGGTAGGCAGCTGCGCCTCGTATTCTTCCCAGGTGATCATTTGCTCCCGGTAATCATCGAAGGTTTCACTGTAGGGAATGAACAAGTCACCGGTACTCAGTTCTTCGGCGATCCGTTCAAACACACACAGCTCAAAACAGGTTTTATTGACCTCGGTGACTTGCGCTGATTTAGTCGATTTTCCTGTGACCAGTTTCCACCAGCTTTCGCGAATCCAGCGAATGTTGATGACATTTTTGGAGGATGGATCGTTTGGATCACTTTGAATGGACAGGAACTCGGCGCGCCGTTGTTTGTATTTCAAAATAAATTGAAATGCATTCAGCAGATCCTTGTCTTCCGTGGACGAAGCCAGATTGAGTATTTCAATCGTGCGAAACAACGTTGATCGCTGCTTTTTGTAGAGTTGAACCATGAACGGCAAGTAGTTGTTACCCGCGAACGCCATGTAGTGTTCACACATTTGCAGCAACTGATCGCTGTTCTTTCCTAGGACAGGATCAAAAGCTGACACCGATTCGGGTTTATCCAAATAAACCTTGACCGTTCCAGTCAGCACAGAAATCAAATGATCAGTTTGCTTTTGATGGTCTGCAAGGTATTTCTCCAACAGTTTCTGCGCCGAGCGATCCATTTTTAACAGCAGTTTGATAAAAATATCGGCGGCATTATCCAGAGTTCGTGCGTATTGGTGTCGGATTAAAACGATGACCAGAGCGAGTCGCTTGTTCAGCTTTAGCTTCATCAATTCGGCGTAATCCAGGGCCTTGGCCTCGTCGATAAACTGCTGGTGTTTCACCGGTGGCAACCCCAAATCCGCAGGCAGTAGTGTTTGCAGGGAGGTCAGCCATTCCAGGTAGTGGATGTACGCATGGATATTGCGAGGAGTTGGGCGTTTCGGTTCATTTTTCAGCGTGCTCCAGCCAAAACCATTCGGCCCGGTGCTGGAACGGAGAATATCCGTGATGCACTGGCGACTTTCAGCCGTCAAAAATTCACACAGTTGACCGTAATACCGGGTGTTGACTTCCGCTCTGGCTGTTTGGCAGATTCGCTCAAGCACGCTGAACGCTGGCAACTCGTATCGCTCCTTGACCAAGTATTCCAACGTGACATTGATGATATCCGGCAGGGCTTCTTTAGTTGTTGCCGCCTCTTGCGCCCAACTCTTTGTTAATCCGGAGGTCTTGGCTGCATCGTAGGGTTTTATATCGAGATAACGTCGAATCAGTTTTACATGACGATCCTTTGCCCCTGACACGTAATAGGTTTGAAGATCCTTGAATGATGCTCTTGAACGACACTGGCTTTTGATGTGTGCGATGATGACGTTTGGAATTTCACCCAATGTGACAAATCTGCCTAATCGTTGGGTCGTCTTTAACTGGATTAGTAATCCCAGAAAGGAAGTGCTCGCCCGTTTGCAATGTTTCACAGCAAACTGCTGCTCTTCCGGTGTCGGTGTGTAGACATCCCCTAACTCGACATGCGTGATATCTGACTTGATCCGCGGATAGGCTGTCTGGTAAATGGCCGCCATCGATCCGCTACTTTGTTAATGGCAGTTTCAGTTGGGACAGTTTTCGCAGGTGGGCTAGTTGCAGGTTTCTGGTCGCCATTTGGTTTTCTCTTAATTTAGTCACACGTCACTCAGCGCCGGATCAATAACGTCCGTGTCCTTGATTGGTTGCGCCGAAGCGAATGGTATGCCCCCTAAGAGAAGGCATACCAATAGCGTTTTTAGGATGTTGTCTTCGTGTGAGTGGCTTGGAGCCGATGAGCAACCTCATCCCAATTAATATTATTGAAAAAAGCATCAATATATTTACCGGCAGCCGCGCCAAAGTCCATGTGATAAGAATGTTCATACATATCCATGACCAACAACGGAACTGTGCCTACCGGGAAATGTGCGTGATCACCCATCCAATAATTTTCCAGCTTATTGAAATGCGTGTTATACCCCAGAACAACCCACCCGGAACCACCGCCCAAGCCTTGAGCGATTTTGCGGAATTCGGTTTCCCAGCGATCAAAAGTACCAAATTGTTTGGCGAAAGCTGAGCGTAATTCACCATCGGCTTTGCCATTACCGCCCAGGTTATCAAAATATAATTCGTGCAAAATGACCGAGCCTGTGCGAATCAAATGCTCCCGCTTGAGATCATTGTAGAGAAACGCTGGCGTGTCGGGGTTTGCGAGTGCCTGACTCAACTGATCATTCACCGCATTCAATGTTTTTACCGAACCGCTGTAATTGTTAGTCCAATGCGACTCGATCAAATTGGCAGAAAGGCCTTTTAATTTTGCGGCATTGAAGGATAAAGGTTTTGGTTTTATTTCGGTGATCATCCAATTTGCTCCTTTAGGTGCTGCCTGAGACGACGATTCAGCTGCGCTAACATTTGATGCCGATGCAATAAGCAACCCTGCGGCAGCGGTCGCACTGGTAGCCAGGAAATCACGTTTGTTTTGGTTAAAATCATTCATTGGTTTTCCTCCGTTAAGTGTAAGCAATGAGTTCGAGCAGATCGAAAGATGACTTAATTAATCCCCATTAACGACACCGCAAGCCCAACAAGCGCCGACATGCCAATCACCTTCATCACATTCATTTTGTAACGAAATAATGCGATACCCGCTGCAACAGCAATTACCGCTGATATCCATTCAAACCGCCCATCAAAGCCTTCTGGCCACAAAATGTGGTAACAGAAAAACAGGGCGAGATTCAAGATCACACCTACCACCGCCGCCGTGATGGCCGTGAGTGGCGCAGTGAATTTCAAATCATTGTGCGTCGTTTCAATAAAGGGGGCACCCGCAAAAATAAAAATAAACGAGGGCAAGAAGGTAAACCAGGTGACAATGGTGGCGGCTACTGCGCCCGCGAGAAATACCATGTCGGTGCCAAATACGGCTTGTACATATCCCCCAATAAAACCGACAAAGGCCACCACCATAATCAGCGGCCCTGGTGTGGTTTCACCGAGCGCGAGGCCATCGATCATTTGCGTGGGCGTGAGCCAACCATAGTGGCCGACCGCACCCTGATAAACATAGGGCAATACCGCATAGGCACCACCGAAAGTGAGTAGTGCCGCTTTGGTAAAGAACCAGGCCATTTGTGTCAGTGTGTGATCCCAACCGAAATAACTCCAAAGTGCAAACAGCGGAACAGCCCAGAGTAATGCACCGGAGATCAAGATCATGCTGAAACGCGACCAGCGGAACATGGCGTGCGCGGGCGTGGGTGTGTGATCATCGAATAACGCGGTGCCGAAGGATTTATCAGCCTTGCCATGGCCACCGCCGCTGTTGAAGTAGTCAGGTAGAAACCGCCCACCCAAATAACCAATCAGTGCCGCTGCAATCACGATGTAAGGGAATGGGATATTGAGTGCAAAAATGGCCACAAACGCGGCGGCAGCAATCGCCCACATCACATTATTTTTCAACGCGCGTGAACCAATGCGATGGGCGGCATGCACGACGATGGCAGTCACCGCCGGTTTGATACCGTAGAACAAACCGGCTACCCAACTTACGTCGCCGTAAGCGATATATACCCACGAGAGTCCAATCAAAATGAAGAGTGATGGCAACAAAAACAGCACACCCGCCACTATACCGCCCCAGGTACGATGCATTAACCAGCCAATGTAAGTGGCAAGTTGTTGCGCCTCCGGACCAGGCAACACCATGCAGTAATTGAGCGCATGCAAAAACCGTTTTTCGCTGATCCAGCGCCGGCGCTCCACCAGCTCCTGGTGCATGATGGCTATTTGGCCTGCCGGGCCACCAAAGCTGACAAACCCGAGCTTTAACCAGAAACGGAAGGCTTCCCAAAAACTGACCGGCGCAGGCGCTTCAACCGGCTGGTGAGCTATTAATTCGGTGGTGTTACTCATGGTGTGTTTCCTTATTTGTAAAAGCAGCCAGTAAGGCATCGAAGACACCATTAGCCGTGGCGATGAGTTGATCGTCGTCATGAATACTGTTGCGCAATCCCCACAGGATTTGCTCCAGCCCACTGGCTTCACTGGGCTGGATACCCCCTACGTCCAGAAAATGCACCAAGGCCCCCAAGCGCGTTAAGCCGGGGTGATCGAGCCTAAAACTGTCAAGCAGAACCTCAAAAGTGACCTTGCCATTCAGGTGAGTGAAACTGGCTCCGTCAAAATCAAAGCCCAGCGCATCGGCGGGACAATCCTTCGGTGCTTGCAACCACACAAAGCGAGCCTCCGGATCGATAAAACGGCGGATTAGCCAGGCACAGGCAAGGCGATCCACCCAGGGACGTTGACGGGTTGCCCATAACCGCCCGCGATAGAGGCTGATATCCAACCGTGGGATTTCACCGGTGTGCTCATGGGGTTCGTTGGGCGATAACTGGCGATTGAGCTGAAGTTCAAGCTGTTGCAGCGCCTGCTGGGTTTGTGCCTGCGCTTCACCGGGGAAAAAATCCGTTGCGGCGATAGCGGTGAAGTTTTTGCGCAGTTTACGCAGCTGTCTGGTTGCTTCTTGCAGGGAACTACTGGCCAATTCTTTTATTGGGGGCAGCTCGTGTAAAAGATGGGCGTAATCATCCTGACGATCAAACAGGCCGCTGAATTGGCCAGCATCTTCGGTATCGACCAGGAGCACATAGGCTGAGCCTTCACTTGCCTCTACTTCTTGCAGCAAGCCATCGAACAATTGCTGATGTTCTGGTCGATGGGGAAGCAGATAAACGCCGTCACGCAATACTGCTGCACCGGAGGACTTGAGGGTTCGCCATACCCGCATACGCACTGTCGCGTTTTGGGTGGGCAGGGATAAGATCAGTAATACCCATTTCATATATTGTAGATTTAGTTACACAAAGGTAGGAAAGTCTACAATATTTTATCGATGGTGTACAGCGGCCAGAATGATCCATGATCGTGGCGGTAACATTACCAGCTTTGGTATTTGGGTTTGGCCCGATACATTGATTCTGCCCCGAATGTTGACCGAATCATTCAGCATCCATCAGGGTTGCCATCTTCTCCATTAAGATAATTGACGCATTATTGCTGAGCTGCTGGCCTTCCTCGATATACTCCCAGACGGTGGCATCGCTCTTCCAGCCGCCTTGTTTCTTGATCAACTCAAAATCCACTCGCTCACGCGCTGCCGATGTGGATAACCCTCTACGGAAACTGTGGCTACTGAGTTCAGGCACAAAATCAAACTCACAGGCTTGCCCCAGCGTTTTGAGCAAAGCATTGACCGCACCTGGAGCCAGCGCTTTTTCCTGAATGTGATCCCAGCGGTTGGTGGGACGAAACACCGGACCGCTGGTGATGCCCGCTGCATCTAACCAAGTTTTCACGGCGGTAGCCGGACAACAAGCGGCCTTTCCGTAAGGTAAAGCTCGCATTAAACCCATGCCTTGCTGGTCGGTCTTGGAGCGCGGCAACCGGATGAGCAGCCCCTCCGGCTCCCAAACCAGATCATTGACCTGAAGAGCAACCAGCTCACTGCGACGCAAGGCGCCGAAGAACCCGGTGAGTACCAAGGCAATATCCCGGTATTTCTTTTTGTTGTCCGGTAAGTGCCGCAAGTAATTTACTAGTTGGGCGATGTGCTCCAAGCGCAACGCCTTGGCCTTGCGCTTGGGCTGTCCATGGGTGCGGCGAATGCCCTCCATGGTTTTACATACCAGCGGATCACGAACCGGGTCAGTCAACCCTTGGTAGTGGTGCCATTGGCTAACGGCCGTGAGGTGAAGGGCGAGAGTCCGGCTATTCAGCACATCGGCCTTGGCCACCAGGTAACGCACCAGGGTATCCCGATCCGTGGGCAACCGCCCGCCCCATTTTTCGAACTGCCGAATCGCTGAACGGTAGGCTGTTCGCGTGTTATTGGAGGTCGCCGCTTGCAGATAGTGGCGCAGTGAGTCGGATTCTGCCAGCGACGGCAAAACTGATTGCTCACTACGTAATGGCGAATCCGATGTGAGTTTGGGTGTGTAGTTATCCATGGTTATCCCTTTTCTGTGGGTCGCTGGAAGGCACCAATGTACTGGTGTTACAAACATCAATTTTTCATTTCTCACTCATAACCCACGATAACATTCATTATCGAAGGTTACTATTTAATTTTTATTGGCTGCATAAAAGTCAATATATTATGTTATATTACGTGCTATGTAATACGTTACTAAATAATCACCGAGGGAAACTGTCATGGCTCGCGCCGGAATCACTTACTACGATGTCTCGAAAGCCGCAGAGGCTATCAAAATCCAGAACCAGGAGCCTACCGTAGATCGTGTCCGCGAGCATTTGGGAACCGGCAGCAAAAGCACCATTGCACCACTACTCAAGCGCTGGCGGTCAGATAATGGGGAGGTGGTCGATGTGAGCGGGTTGCCGAATGATCTCGTCGAGGTAGTAAAAGCCTTACATGAACGGGTTCAGCAGATGGCCGACCAGCGCATCGCGCAATCCCGCGACGAATTCAAGGCATCGAATGATCAACTCCGGAAAGAATTGACTGAGGCCCGTAACAGCATCGCGCAGCTTACCGACCGCCAACAGGATCTGAACGCCCAGCTATCGCAAATTACCGAAGCAAAAGCCCTGCAAAGCAAGTCCCTGGAAGATGTACGCATTAAGCTAGCAACGGCAGAGGCTCAACGCGACGAAGCCCTTTCACGAACTGCTGAATTAAAGGAAAGCGTTGCAGAACTCAAGCAGGAAAATAAGGATATTCGTGATCACTTTGAACACTACCAGCAACGCACCGCCGAAGATCGGCAGCAGGAACGCGAGCAATTCCACGTGGTTAACCAGGGCCTGAAAGACCTGATTCAAGACCTGCAACACCGGCTCATCCAAGCCGAGTCAAGCGCGTCCGAACTGATAGACACTAATGCGCACTTACAACGACAAACGCATGAGCTCGAACAGGCCAATGCGATGAACAAAAGCACCTTGGATAGACAAGTGGTCGATATCGAGAACTTGGAGCATCGACTTAACGACGCCTCGGCAAAAAGCCGGGAGCAGCAACATAAAAGTGAACAACTGGCGGATAATATTGCCGCACTTACCAGCCAGAAAGCAGATGCCGATAAGCAAGTGGCCGTACTATCCCAAGCATTGGAGGCCACTAAAACGGATCTGATAGTCTCTCAGAATAGAGTGGAAGCTCTGTCCGATGAGAACAGGTTGATTCTTCAGGAAAAAGCGGTGATTCAGGGACAGTTTAAGCAGCTTCAGGATTCGCTATCTCGGTAAGGATTTTATCCAGCCTTTGTCAGAAAAGCTAAATGAATCAATGTCTTATTTGCAAAGTGGCTAATTCCAACGCTTTTACCGGCCGGACCTCCTCTAGAAACATATCCAACTCACTCATGCTGCTAAAGTCCGTTGCATCAAGCAGATAAGGAGAGTCCTTCATAGCGTGGACAATCACCGCGTTTTGGAAAATCCTGACCCACCGCTCTTGGAAAAACTGCATGATGGTAGGCGGCAGATAATGGTTCATGGCGACTCGTTTCGAGTTGCCTAGTGACTCTGCCATTTTCTCTATGCTTAACGACTTGAGGTAGACGAGAACACCTGCGGTAGCCCTTATCCGGGCCAGCGACAATACGGAGACCATGTCTCCTAACTCGGCGCTATGAGCTTGTATAAAGGCTTTCTGCCGGAGGATCTTGGCGAAGCTGGTCTGGTTTGTGAAAGTGTAAGGTTCCTGAAAGCCCTGACCACCCGCGACGATGAACAATCGTCGCCAGGCATCATCCCTTTTCTCCTTGAGATAGCGCCTAACCGGGGCCGTGATCTGGATAAGCAGCTCGACCACCGAAGCTGCGTCGTCGCTCAGTACAACCTCCTGTTGCTTCCCTTTCCGGTTTTTCTTCACAACAAGCACAGATCCAGAGTCGGTCTTAACAAAGCCGGTTCGCTTACCGTTTCGGTCGAATAACTCGCATTTCAATAGAGATGCCTCGGTCAGAACGGGATGCTGCGCTACTAGCCAGAGAGCGATGGGAGCAATCGCATACTTCGTCGGCATAGCCAGATTCGCCGCTAACTCCGATGTTGAAAAAGAACTCCCTGTTGCGCTTACCAAGTGGCCGCGCATAGCGTGGTCGATGATTGCAAATCCGTTGTGGGTTTCTTTTACAGTTCTGATAAGGCTGTTCATCCCCATCACAGGCTGGCCATAAGCCCGAGCAGATATTCGAGAACCTAGCGTTATCAGATCCCCTTGATCGCAGGCCTGATCAATAACGTTCAAACGATGAGCTATGTGATCAATCTCCCGTCGAGCCCACCGAACGACTTTATTGAAGTCGTCTTCGATCTGTCTGAATAGAAGCTCCGTTGCCTCCTTATCTGTGACAGACAGTGGGATCTGGGTCAAAAGCTTTTGTGATACAAGGGATTCACCATCAGCGTATCGATGGTGGCCTACTTCATGGAGGAATCGAGTGAGCTTTTTGCTCCCTTCGGGCCACACATCGCCAAGCGGGGAACACATAAGCCCTCCGCTAACCAGAACAGACTTTGCCCAACAGATGATTCTGATCCATTGGCGCTGAAGGTTTGCCAACACCCGTTCCGTCGGTTGGGTTTGGCTCCGCTCGGAGTACCCTTCGAAATGCCAGCGCTGAAAGCTCCAGAAAAGCTGATATACAAAGACTGGATCTTGGAGCACGTGAGCGTTTAAGGAAGGTCTGTCTATCGGATCATCGTCATACCAGCGCAGAAAATCATCAAATCGAGAGACCACATTAGCGTAGTTACTATAATGACTATGAGCCAAGGCGTGCTTCTTACTCTCCTGGTGTAATTCCATCGTAAAATCAGGCCCAAAAACATCGAAGATGGCTCCCATCTTTAATCGAAATGAGTTCGCGCTTCTGTCTGCGACTTGCCACCCCATGAGCTTGGCTGCTCGTACAGGGTCAATCCCAATAGCTTCAAACTGAGCGATGCATTCTCGGACCTGGCTATCTGTAAGGTCTGAATATACAAAAATATTGATAGGAGACGATTTAGACAGCTCAGCGAGGAGTTTAAAGAAATACCGGACAAGTCTCTGTCTGCCTGAGTATTTTACTTCAGCAGCCAGAAAACAGTTTGAGTAAAGCGCGCCATAGAAAAGGCGCTGAATGCTCAGAAAAGCATTTGTTCGAAGGTCTAGAGTGCTTGTGATAGGTGGATGGTTGATTAGCCACAGGAAACATTCGAAGTAGAACACAGCCCTATTAGCGCTCCGCCGCTGGGACGGCGGTAAATTAGCAAGGTGAGATTGAATTAGAAGCAAAACATTACCGGACAGAACCAGAAACTGGAAATTCTTATCTGTGTGGCCTTTCGTAATGATACCTTGGGGAAAACTTTTTGGGGAAACCCGACTCATAAAGAGATCTCACTCACCTTGCTCTACAAGATAAGCCTACTATAAAAAACTGTATATACATACAGTTTTTTATAGCGCGAGATACTGCTAAATGACCACACTGCTCAACTACGGCCGCAGATAACTACCGTATAGCCGTCTCTGAGGAGCAGCGTTAAAGGGGGAGAGGGCATACGCTCACTGTTGCTTTAACAGAGCCAACTGAAATTTCCGGAACCGGACGTTAGATGATTTTCCTGCGCATATACCGGAGTCGGCACAATGCGGACATACGGAGCGGCCTGATCGATGTCTTTAGCTGCGATTTAGCTGCCGCTATAAAGGAAGATTGAAAGAACACCTCTCATCTTATGATGCTGAGGTGCTTAGTACCCGCCAAGTTGCCTTAGTTATAAGAAGCGAAAATTTCTCTACCTATTTTGGCAATAGCTTTATTTCTCTCGTCAAACGAAGCTTCAGTCTGGGTGAGATATATCGCAACAATTAATGGCTGCTGTTCATTTGACCAAATCGCAGCGGTGATTCCCCTAGACCCAAAACCACCAGCACCCGACCTATCAGCAATTGACCACCCCTCTGGTAGCACTGAACGCAACAAGCTATCGGACACCTTGTTGCCAGCCATCCATTCAATTAATTGTTCTTTAGAGCCACTTGAGAGTTTCTCGCCATAAAGCAGTTTCCCGAGGCTTTTTACAATCGCGTTAGGTGTTGTTGTATCACGCTCATCCCCGCTTCGCGCTTCATTTAAATGAGGCTCTATACGATCCAGTCGCGTTACTTCATCACCGAGTTCTTTCATGAACAAGGTCAATTCAGATGGGCCACTAATACCGTCCAGTACTATATTAGCCGCTGTGTTGTCACTCATAACCATTGCAGCCGTGCAAGCCTGCTTGAGGGAAAAGCTCTCTCCAACAAGCTTTTCTGTTATCGGCGACCAAGTAATAAGGTCTTGTTCCTCAATCTTCACAGATCGATCAATCGACAGCTTCGCCGTTTCAACATCGTGGAGCAATTTCGCACATGCAAGAGTTTTAAAGGTGCTCATCAACGGAAAACGTGAATCGCCGTTGTAATGCCAAAGGTAACCATCAGAAACGCTGTAGATTGAGACTCCTACTTTAGCACCCAGGTTTTGCTCTACCTCTTTGATGCTGTTGACTATCAGGTCTGGAGAAGAGTTGGCAGGAATGCTGAGGGTTAAGCTGCTTAACAGCGATACAAAAACAACAAATTTGGAGTACATACGATAGTTTTTTCCTAGATATAAAGAAAGGTGTTTCCTGCTCGCGATGATACATCAAAACGAATATCGATTAAAGAATTAGCGTCTGTTATGGGTCGCGACCTGCGGTTTAAAGCAGCTTCGAGTGAAAGAGAATTGCGTCTGCTTTACCAGTTTGTTTAAAAACTCTCACGGTTCGGAGTGGGCCAGCGCTTATCGAGGCCACCGAAGTTGTTCCGTCTCGCCTGAGTCGGACAAGGCCATTTATATTATTTAGTTAACTAGCCTAACTCAACTTTGCTCGGATGAGCGCTAAGGCAACCAATTAGGGGATCCCAGCGGGGATCAGTGAAAAAACTCGACCGAGTGATAGTTGTCAACGCCGTAAAAGTAGGTATGAACGAGATTTATCTTACTATCTTATTATTTTTTCGTTATTTATTAATAGATTTCAGAACATTGACAAAAAAGAGCAATATGGGAAAAGCGCTGGGCTTGGAAAACCCGAAATTCCTGCACTCGCATTGCATGTGATGAGTTTCATAGCATTAAACCACTGTATAAATAATCAGTAATAATAGCAGTAAAAAAATAAAAATCTAAAATTTCGATCCTGCTGTCGATTCCTGGCATAATTCGGTGGGTAATCGCCACCGCTCTTTGCTGTGTCATCAACAAAAATAAGGTGGAGCTGGCAGTGTGCCAGCTTAGAGATAGCTATTTAGTGCGCGCATTAATCTTTCAAATTTGAGTAATGGAACTTGCTCTAAGTCATTGTTTGCTAGAGCCAATATATCTAAAGGAAAAAATCCGCTATTACTCAAATGTATCCACTGTTTAGTTATGTCTTGAGTAACTAATAATCTTGGTGTTTCCCCTGAAAAATTTCCCAATATTGCATTTCGCAATCGCTCTGAACGTTTTTGCTCAGTGTTTAAAATAATGAATGGTACTGCCATACGAAACTCCACACGAATTATAGTGTTGAGCAATATATACATGCGTATAGAGGAGAGCAAAAAACGAGGATATTTATAGCATTCTTGTTTCTATAATTGTTTCCGTGTTGCTTAAAACAGAACTTAAGCGTCACGGAATCCAATGGTTTCAAGAATTAACTTCACAACTTTGCAGACGCCTGATAGTGCTATTAGGACAGATTGCGGTCCATCCATGCTGATTGACGCAATAACGCTATAGCATCAGAAGGGCTAACTTTCCATGCGTTGGATAGCTGGCGAACAGCGAAAACTGCGAGTTCCAATCGGTCATCATCATTGATGAAATTCTGGAGCTGGTTGCCTCGCTCGCTTAGGGTGATTGCAACACCGGCTTTGCCGTTGTTGTAAACCGCAAAGCTCTTATTCTTCGAGTCACCGTGATAGGAACCCTCAGCCTTGCTACGCAAGCCAAAGAGAACACCGCAAAACGCCGTCAGCTCGCCACGAGTGAGCTGCACAGTGATCTTGCTTTTCCAGTCTGGGCTGACCCCCGATTCCCTGATCGGCGCAATCTCGATGCTGAGAGTAGGATACTCACCTCTGGTTAGCGTGTGTTGTACATTAATGCCGGTGCGTTTCGCGGGCTCTTTCTGCCAGTCTGAGAAAAATTTCAGGCTTTCACCGTAGGATTGTTCTGTCATTCCAAATTACCTTTGCTTTGAAGCTCCTGGAGTTGAACCACGAGATTACGTTGGATTTTTGCTATCTCTGTCACCAGATCGGCGGTGGCAATAGCGTCGGTCGCTGCTGCATGGGCTCGACCTTTCCAAACCACGCCTGCTTGGTAGGTTGCATCCGCAAGCGAGATAGTGCCGTGCCGGTTGGTTGAGCCAAAGGCATCAGACGCCAGCGTCATCGCACACAGCAAATTTTTATCTTCCCACCAAGGCATATCATCTCCAAATGCACCGGCAGTCTGCCTCAACAGCCTGCTATCGAAACTGGAGTTAAATATCACTACATGTCGGCCAGAGAGAAGCTGGGCAAGATCTAGCGCAATTTGAGGCCACATTGGCTCATTCGTCAGATCCGCCTCGCTGATTCCATGAACATCCATTGCATGAGGGGAAATTTTCACGGTTGGCCGCAACCTGGTGTTTAGTAGAACATCGCCCCAGATGTCTGTGACAGCCAACTCTATCACCTGGTCTCTCTCACCAAGCCCGGTCGTCTCAGTATCGAGTACCAGAGGCTCCAGAGCGACCCACCTTTGTGCCATGACAGAGGCCTTTGCCAGGTTACTACGCATTCTTGCCTTGACCGAAAGGATGGATTGCGCCCTTATTTGCTTTTGTGATGCCGGTGAACAGCCCCTTCTACGCATTGGTTGGCAATCTGCAATCCGGTACACTCCAAATTGGCCGCCATACCCGTTTTTGTAGAACGAAACTGGCTCTACTCCCGGCTTGGGTTTCATCCGAAATTCGTCCCTGAGCCGTCCTTTTGAAAAGCACCTATCGGCTTTCATGGCTTCGACTCTGGCAAGTTCGAGTTCTTCATCATCCATACTGTTAATCCGCTATATCGAGACGTTGACTCGCTCTCTTCAAGCGCTCATCGCCGCGTCGGTCATATTTCTGAGTAGTGGCGATACTTGAGTGGCCCATAGCATCCTTCACGGTCACAATGTCCTCACCGTTATCCAGCATCGAGGAGGCGAAGGTACGCCGAAGATCGTGAGGCGCGAACTTTTCCAGACCTGTTTCGACTCTTCTGGTTTCCAGAATGTGGTAGATGGCTTGATCAGACATCCTCTCTCCTGTCACATCATCAAATCGCCTTATCCTCGGGAAAAGAGGACCTTCATGCTCTCCCCGAACATCTTCAACCCACTTCTCAAGTCTTTTCCATGCACCGCCAGGTACATAAGCCATTCTCTCTTTGTTGCCCTTGCCAAGCACCTTGAGTGCTCGGTCTTTATAAATCATGTCCACAATGTCCAAGGCGACAATTTCAGAACGACGTAAACCGCATCCGAGAAGAACCCCAAAAATGGCCGCGTCACGCACCCCCTTGGAGCTTGGATCGCTTTCACATGTGAAAAATAGGCTGCGAATTTCATGGCGCTCAAGGGCTCTACCCTTGGGTAGCCTGGACCCTTTCACAGAGCGCACTTGCTTAATGTGCTGGAAACTGTCCGTGTCTATTTGTTTCATCGTCCACGCTTCAAGTGCTACACCTTTCAGCGCTGCGAGATAGGTGTTGATGGTTGCCGGAGCTTTACCTGAATCGCTTAGCATTTCCAGCACGGCCAAAATGTGGTGCCTCCTCATTGAACTCCATGCACAATCACGAAGGTTCTGAAACCCGATCATCTTGGCGACTATATTGAGGAATGAGCCCATAGTCTGCCTACTTCGCTTTGAGCCAAGACTCAACAGGTAGGCGATTGCAGGGTTGTCATGGATGTTCTGGAGAGAACTGGATGATGGCAGAAACTCACTGCGGACGCTTTGTTCTAACGGAACAAGGGACTCTGCGTGTGGAATTAGAACTTCTTTGTCGTTGTTCGTATCGTGCAAAGTTACCTCCTAATTTCGGCCTCAGACTGACTGATGAAGATGACTTTTTTCATAGGTATCTCCTACATACGACGAGCACAAGGATGAGAAGCCAAAAGCTCACGGGCCTGGCGCTCACCTTCATCAGTACCGACCGGAGCAGTGGTATAGACGCCACCATGCCTCAGGTCCACTATATTGCTTCGGCAGCACTGACCGACGTTCTGCACCTTGCTGTCTGCATCCACCCCACCAAATGTGTGGCAAGGCACAGGAAACGTCTTTTTGCACACAGAACATCGGTTGCTGTTCTTGTTGATGACTCTCGCCAATACCTTTTCAAATTTTCTTTGGTTTAACATCTGGCTCTACTTGTTACTCGGTCGATTCTTTGGTTTAAATATAAGGAGTTGTGCAACCATAACCCATTGTAAATAATGGGTTTTATGTTTGCTTGTGCAGATTTTATCTTACACAAAGGTTGATTCGGGCAATCTTTATTTGATATTGGCAAACTTTATTCTACTTAGACAGATAATCACCACCAATCTTACTTTAAAAACACTACTTTTTCAAAGATACATTTTAATAAGTAGAACAACAACAGGGTAATTTAAATTTATTTACCGTAATTATCATAATTACGGTAATACGATAATTTTACAGATTTAGATGGAATGGTATAAGATGTCTCGCTGGAACATACTTGCTGAAAAAACGCTTAACAACGATAGTGAACACATCATGTGCAGGTGCGAGAAATAATATGTATAAGAGCCTTGACGATCTGATGGCCGGTATTTACGAGATGGCCGCGCCAGGCGGCGTAATCTATAACGAAGTTTCCAAGTTCCTTGCGGCCAACCAAGTCAAGCCGGAAGACATAAGCTCTGGGATCTGGTTTTTCCTGTGGCTGAAATCAGCCCCCAAGGATGCGAAGCCAATCCAAAAAGAAATCCCTGGATTTGGAGTCGTTCTCAACATGCCGACTTATGGCGGAACGCTCAACGAAGCAATCACAGGGTTGATCGAGAACGAGTGCCGTCAAATACAACTCGCTGAGGGACACCCTAGCCTTGAGGCTTGGGTTGAATCCGTATTAGCTGGTCGAGATGACGGAGAGGAAAATGAAGCTGCGGCCAATATCGTGGACCTGCTTAATGGGTGTCACGACCTACTGGATACCGCAATAATCAATTACCTTTTTAAGGTGGGAAAAATCAACGAGCAAGAGATTTTGTCGCTTATCTATTATGGAGAGCTGTGTGATCATTCTCTTGTCGGTACGCCTTTTTTAAGGTTACATATCCCGAGTGAAAATAACGTCCACGAACGTAACATAATCCCTATTAAAAAAGGAGCCAACTAGGCTCCTTTTCATTATTTAGCAACGCTGTCGATTATCTTTTTAACCTTAGCTTTTTCAGCGTGATAGTCATAAAGACCGGGCCCTTTTTTAGTCGGCCACATCTCGATTGATGATTCGAGCAGAGAAGCACTATTCAAGTTCATGACAACAGAAACTTGCATATTGTTGCCAGGAAGGCTGAATTTTATATCTCCTTCTTTGTTTGTGGTGAAATGTATCTTTTGGCTTAACAGTCTGTTCTTTATTGTTCTAATGCCGTGAGCCGTTGGTACTTCATACGTTGTTGTAAGATTTTCAGGCATAACCTTGTTTAAGGCAGTACCTTCGTCAGCTTGGATTTCATTCAAGTATTTAATGGTTGTACTATCCCCTGTATCTTCTTGATAAATGGGATTCAATGTTTTGATGTAGCATTCATCAAACAGATCTTTCCTTTCACATGTCACACTGTAATTAATCTTGTAACTTGCCCAACCTAAGATACTCTGACCCGTGTCAAGATAAAAGCCAAGTTCAAACTGAAGAGTGTCCTGATCCGTGAAATTAAATTTTGAACCCTGCATAATTTTATTTGTTCCGGCAGGGTTAAGCTCGAAATATTGATTGTGCCTCAGAAGAGTCAATTTCCTATTCTCTATACTAACACCATCGTCATTAGAAATGCGTAGCGTCGCCATTAAACCTTTTGTCTGGATTTGTGCGGTATGAATTTCCCTCTTCCCTGTAAGAGCCTTACAACCTGAGAGTGCTGTCATTGCGGCAAGAGGGATAAGTATTAGATATTTTTTCATTACGAACTCCTAATAAGAAAAGCGGCTCATGTGAGCCACCATTATTCTTACCAGAAGTGCATTAGGTGAAAGGCACCTCTAACTGCCCAAATTGGAAAATTAGGGCTTGCTCATGTAGACCGCCTCATTCCAGGTATGAAGAACCTTAGAGAGGTGCTGATGCTTTCTGGTGAAGTCTTTATCATTCAAAAGTGCTTTAAATGGCGCGTTCAGGTCACTGCATGTGACGTTCTTGCCAATCACAGACAGGGTATCCTGGAGTGATCCACCAGCAGCATCAAGCCCCATTCTATCGACGGTCTCACTACTCACCATTGCCTGGACAACATTGGTGAATGCCTTTGAGTTGAGCTGATCAACGCTCAGGGCTGTATTGCATTTCTGCTCAACCGCTTGCTTGTACTGGATGGTGTACTTTGCAGTGATAGGTGACATGGTGTTCATCGCAAGTATGTGTAGTAGCTCGCAAACATAATCCTGCTAGCTTGATTACATCCGATTCGTTTGGCTCACATTAAATGAGAATAACCCGAAGACTCGGCTCACATTCCCTGCCAATGAGATCTGCCTAGATTCAATCGGGCTTGATTTATCAGGTACGGGGATTACATTGCTTGCCAATAAAACTTTTAGGGGGCCCGCAATAGTTCATCTCATTTACGTTTAATCGTTTAGGAATACCGTCTCGAATGAGTTACCTTGCTTAATAGCAAGAAGTTTTTCATCCATATTGTCAAGATTGAGTTGAGCAACTGCCAATTTTGACAACTGATAGTTGCGTATTATTTCTGCTGGATCGTTTCGAAATTTGCTTCTTGTATAAAACTGTCGTACAGCATCGATTTCTTGCTGACTCACGTTAAGTTTTTCAATAAAGGGGGCTCGCTTATCAACCTGTAGCGCAAAACCTTCCTTAAACCAGATGGGTAACTTGTGCCTGTCTGCCAGATAGCCAACGCGTACGCCCATTTCAGCATGCATTAACTCATGCGCAAACACATCAACGTTTTGCCCATGAGGACCAATAAATATGTATTGCGTCCAAGGTGTGCTGCGACTCATCGCCGTTGAGTTGAAACCGATATCCACTAAACTCTGATCGTTTGAAACTAAGATAACGGCATTTGAAATTAACGCGCCAAAGTGCATTAACACTCTCTGCTCTGCTTCTTGCTTGATCTTCAGAAAGTCTTTGTTCTGCTCACTATAAGTACTTCCATGCAAATAGAAACCGGGCGCAATTTCGTTGTAGTCCCCATATTTCAGGAACGAAAGCATTATCACCTGGTGTTCGTACCAAGCGGCCAAACTACCAGTCAGAAAAGTAACCAGTACCCCGAGCTTTAATATATTTTTCATTGTCTACCTTTTGGCTAACTAGGCTTTCCTACGCATGTTACTGTAGCCTGCTAAAATCGCGCTAAAATTGCGAACTCGCCTAATTCCAGACACAAACTACTGTGTCCAATCTTCGATTTGCAGATCTGGTACTCGTTCAAACTCCCTGACGTTGTTAGTGACCAACACACAACCGGCGGCGATGGCATTTCCAGCTATCGCCGCATCGTTTGGCCCTATCGGTGTGCCCTGAGCTGCCAGATGTTGTTTTATAATGGTTGTTGCATCAACAGAAGCTCGATCCCAGGGCAGGACGCCATCAATCCGTTCCATAAATTGGTCAACGATTACGGTATGCCGTGGTGATGCTTTTTTACCAATAGCACCAAATCTAAGTTCCGAGTAAGTGATCGCAGAAATGACCAAACGGTCCTTGTTCTCGACATGGCCTTGCAACACTTTTAGCAGAGTTTCTTGTTGTTCCCGCATGATGAAAGAACAGATATTGGTATCGAGCATGTAGGTTTTCTTCATAGAACGACTCGCCCTTCTTCGATCACCTCGGTACGCTCAAGCAAAAAATCTGTATCGGCTTTTTCAACTTGTGCAAAGCTGGTCCATGTTTTACGGGCAGGTCTTAAAATCACGGCATCCCCCTCGCGGGTGACTTCCACTTCGGACACTCCTTCAAATTCAAAGCCTCTTGGTAATCTAACGGCTTGGTTACTGCCGTTTTTAAATAAAGATGCTGTTTTCATGGAACACCTCAAATGTGCATATGTTATGTATATGCTATTTTAGGATGCAGGCAGTATATGTCAAGCATATACTTTTACTGTCCAATCAAATGAACGTATTAATGAACCAACCCAAGCTCCATGTAACTGTCATTTTCAGAAGACGACTGCACCAGTTGATTGGGCGTAATGGCTGTTGTGCAGCCAGCTCCTGACAGTTCAATATCAGAAGTGATCTGCACCAATCTCGACTATGCTCAATACTCGTGTGCACCAAAGCGAGGTGAGCATGGCGACGGACACCCCACGGATTCCAGAACAAGGCGTGGCCACTCTGCCTGATGAGGCTTGGGAGCGTGCGCGCCGTCGTGCGGAGATCATCAGTCCGTTGGCGCAGTCGGAGACGGTCGGGCACGAAGCGGCCGATATGGCGGCTCAGGCGCTGGGCTTGTCTCGGCGCCAGGTATACGTTCTGATCCGGCGTGCCCGGCAAGGCAGCGGCCTCGTGACGGATCTGGTGCCCGGCCAGTCCGGTGGAGGTAAAGGTAAGGGGCGCTTGCCGGAACCGGTCGAGCGCGTCATCCACGAGCTACTGCAAAAGCGGTTCCTGACCAAGCAGAAGCGCAGCCTAGCGGCCTTTCACCGCGAAGTCACTCAGGTGTGCAAGGCTCAAAAACTGCGAGTGCCGGCGCGCAATACCGTGGCCTTACGGATCGCTAGCCTTGACCCGCGCAAGGTCATCCGCCGGCGGGAAGGCCAGGATGCCGCTCGTGACCTACAAGGTGTGGGCGGCGAGCCTCCTGCCGTGACCGCGCCGCTGGAGCAGGTGCAGATAGACCATACGGTCATCGACCTGATCGTGGTCGATGACCGCGACCGGCAACCTATTGGCCGCCCGTACCTGACCCTCGCCATCGACGTGTTCACCCGCTGCGTGCTCGGCATGGTCGTCACGCTGGAAGCGCCGTCTGCCGTTTCGGTTGGCCTGTGCCTCGTGCATGTCGCCTGCGACAAGCGCCCTTGGCTGGAAGGACTGAACGTGGAAATGGATTGGCAGATGAGCGGCAAGCCCTTGCTGCTCTACCTAGACAACGCGGCCGAGTTCAAGAGCGAGGCCCTGCGCCGGGGTTGCGAGCAGCATGGCATCCGGCTGGACTATCGCCCGCTGGGACAGCCGCACTATGGCGGCATCGTGGAACGGATCATCGGCACGGCGATGCAGATGATTCACGACGAACTGCCGGGAACGACCTTCTCCAACCCTGACCAGCGCGGCGACTACGATTCCGAAAACAAGGCCGCCCTGACGCTGCGCGAGCTAGAGCGCTGGCTCACATTGGCGGTCGGCACCTACCACGGTTCGGTGCACAACGGCCTGCTCCAACCGCCGGCCGCGCGCTGGGCCGAGGCCGTGGCGCGTGTCGGCGTACCGGCCGTCGTCACACGCGCTACTTCGTTCCTGGTCGATTTTCTGCCGATCCTCCGGCGCACGCTGACCCGCACCGGCTTTGTCATCGACCACATCCACTACTACGCCGATGCGCTCAAGCCGTGGATTGCGCGGCGTGAACGCTGGCCGTCCTTTCTGATCCGGCGCGATCCGCGCGACATCAGCCGTATCTGGGTCCTGGAACCGGAGGGACAGCATTACCTGGAAATTCCCTACCGTACCTTGTCGCATCCGGCTGTCACCCTCTGGGAACAACGGCAGGCGCTGGCGAAACTGCGGCAGCAAGGGCGCGAACAGGTGGATGAGTCGGCGCTGTTCCGCATGATCGGCCAGATGCGTGAGATTGTGACCAGCGCGCAGAAGGCCACACGCAAGGCGCGGCGTGACGCGGATCGCCGCCAGCACCTCAAGACATCAGCTCGGCCGGACAAGCCCGTTCCGCCGGATACGGATATTGCCGACCCGCAGGCAGACAACTTGCCACCCGCCAAACCGTTCGACCAGATTGAGGAGTGGTAGCCGTGGACGAATATCCCATCATCGACCTGTCCCACCTGCTGCCGGCGGCCCAGGGCTTGGCCCGTCTTCCGGCGGACGAGCGCATCCAGCGCCTTCGCGCCGACCGCTGGATCGGCTATCCGCGCGCAGTCGAGGCGCTGAACCGGCTGGAAGCCCTTTATGCGTGGCCAAACAAGCAACGCATGCCCAACCTGCTGCTGGTTGGCCCGACCAACAATGGCAAGTCGATGATCGTCGAGAAGTTCCGCCGCACCCACCCGGCCAGCTCCGACGCCGACCAGGAGCACATCCCGGTGTTGGTCGTGCAGATGCCGTCCGAGCCGTCCGTGATCCGCTTCTACGTCGCGCTGCTCGCCGCGATGGGCGCGCCGCTGCGCCCACGCCCACGGTTGCCGGAAATGGAGCAACTGGCTCTGGCACTGCTGCGCAAGGTCGGCGTGCGCATGCTGGTGATCGACGAGCTGCACAACGTGCTGGCCGGCAACAGCGTCAACCGCCGGGAATTCCTCAACCTGCTGCGCTTCCTCGGCAACGAACTGCGCATCCCGTTGGTTGGGGTAGGCACGCGCGACGCCTACCTAGCCATCCGCTCCGATGACCAGTTGGAAAATCGCTTCGAGCCGATGATGCTGCCGGTATGGGAGGCCAACGACGATTGCTGCTCACTGCTGGCCAGCTTCGCCGCTTCGCTCCCGCTGCGCCGGCCTTCCCCAATTGCCACGCTGGACATGGCTCGCTACCTGCTCACACGCAGCGAGGGCACCATAGGGGAACTGGCGCACTTGCTGATGGCGGCGGCCATCGTCGCCGTGGAGAGCGGCGAGGAAGCGATCAACCATCGCACACTCAGCATATCGACAACCTCTCGCGCAACCAAGACATCGCGGTCGGACTGCAAGTGATCTTGAAGCCACGGGCCCGTCCCACCCCGACATGGACCTCGATGCCCGAACGGACGTTAG